>JAXMGQ010000026.1:0-69673 GCA_046347195.1 Steroidobacteraceae bacterium | reverse complement strand
TCATGAACATGGCGCGCTGCAGGTGCACCCAGCGCTCCTTCATGGCCTTGAGGTCCCAGGAGCTCAGCCGACCGAGCTGGCCATTCACGCCGGGCATTTCGAACACGCGTGACTCACCGCCGTAGCCGCCGAAGCCTTCGGCCATCTTCACCTCGCGGCCGACGAAGTCCACGCAGAGCTGGTGCTCGGGAATGATCAGCGACTGCGAGGTCGGGTCGTAGCCGCTGGCTTGCCAGTTGTGTCCGCCGTAGATGCTCGGGCACACCGACACGGTGTCGCCGATCTTCGCATCGATGATGTCCTGGCGGTATTTCACGTGTCCCGTCGACTTGTCGAGTTTCCGGAACATGTTCTGGTAGATCGTCTCCTTGAAGTCGACGAACTTGCCGGTGGCGCGGTCGAGCTTCCAGAGGATGCCGTCCTTGCCGATGGCGAACACATAGGGGCGGCCATCGATGTCGACGAGGACGCGTTCGAACACCGTGTCCATGTCCAGGGACTCGCCACCGACGTGCTGGTAGTACCACACCAGCTTGCCGGTCTTCGGGTCGATGGCGAGCGTAGAGTCGGTATAGAGCGCCGCATCATTCGGACTCATGTGGCGGCTGGCCGCCACCCAGGGCTTCGCCTGCGCGGTGCCGGTGTAGTAGAGGTTCAGCACCGGGTCATAGCTGCCGGCGATCCAGGTGTCGCCACCGGCGCGCAGCTCCGGCGGCTGATGGCCCCAGGTACGGTCGTTCGGGTCGCCCGTCTGTGCGATGGTCTGCGTGCGCCACAGTTCCTTGCCGGTGTCCGGGTCGTGCCCCGTGACGAAGCAGCCTTCCTTCTTGAATCGCTCGCAACCGTTGAGGCCCGTAACGACCACGCTGCCGGCGATGATCGGACCGGCGGTGTGCGTGTACCCCTTGGTGTAGTCCGCCTTCTGCGACCGCCAGAGGAGCTTGCCCGTCTTCGCCTCCAGTGCGATCACCGCGGCGTCGTAGGTCGCCAGGAACAGCTTGTCCTGGTAGATGGCGATGTTGCGGCTCGGGCCGCCGAGGGTCTTCGAATCCGGTGGGAAGGGATAGGCGTACTCCCAGATCAAATCGCCCGAGGCCGCATCGATGGCCTGGATGATGTTGCCCGGATGCGTGAGGTACATGATGCCCTCGTGCACCAGCGGCGTGCCCTGGTTGCTCCCCTCGTGCATGGTCATGACCCAGGCCAGCTTCAACTGCCCGACGTTCCCGCGGTTGACCTGGGCCAGCGGGCTGAAGCCCTTGCCATCCAGGGTGCGGCGCCAGCTCAGCCAGTCACCCGGCGGCGGGTCCTTCAGCATCGCATCCGTGACGGGCGTGTAACCCTGGACCACCTTGTTGACGAACCCCGAGGCTTTTTCCGCGGCCGCGGCGATCGAGCCGGCACCGGACCAGGATTCGACCTTGGTGTTCGCCGGCGTCGCCATCGAGGCGCGCCACTGATCGCCCATGACGGCCACGCCGAGCTTGGTCAGTGAATTCGCGCGCAAGGCCGTGTTGCCGGCGGGCGCCCCGTTCGCGCGCAGGATGAGGGCGGTCAATGCGATGGCGCTGTCATCGCTGAGCGAGTTCGGCGCCGTGGGCGGCATCTGCGACTTGATCTTCGTGAAGATGTCGCCGGCGGTGTGTTCGCCCCACTTGGCGAGGAAGTTGGGGCCCGCAAGTTCCGGAGCGTGTCCCGTGCCCTTGAGCGTGGGGTGATGGCACTCGCCGCAGGCGCTCTCGTAGGTGCGCTTGCCATCGTTGGCCTGGGCTTCCGTGTAGACGCCCTCGGCAGCCGCGGTGACCGCGAAGAGAGTGGAAGTGAGCGCGAGCAGCGGCAGCACGGATCCGGTTCTGTGTGTCATGGGGAGCGCCAATGAGTGGGTTTTGGAACTCGGAAGTCTTGAGGGAAAAAAAGGGGCGCGGAAACCGCGCCCCTGTCCGAGTCGAGACATTATCCGATCAGAAGCTGTGGACGATGCGGGCGCCGAAGACGCGCGGTGCGACGGGGGTCGCATACGTCCACAATCCGCCGAAGCCCACGGCGGCACCGACGTCGTACGCCTGGGTCCAGGCGTCGTTGTTCGTCAGGTTCATGCCGTAGATGCTGAAGCGGGTCTGGTCGATCTGATAGTTGATGGAGGCGTTGAGGATGTTCTGGTGTCCGTTGTGGCCTTGCGGGCTGTTGAAGAAGGTCAGCTCTTCGGCTCCCACGTAGTGGTAGTCGAGTTGCAACGACGCGAGCCCAGGTCCCACCGTCATCTCGTACTGCGGCATCAGCGCCGCCGTGACCGACGGAGCGCGGCGCAGGTGCAGGTTCGACAGGTTGGTACCGCTGACCGGGTCGACCAGCGAGTCGTACCTGGCGCGCAGGAGGCCGACGTTGCCGCTGACGCTGAAACCCGCACCGGCGTTGGCGGCGAAATCCAGCTCCACGCCCTTGATCGTCGCCTTCGAGGCGTTGACCACCAGGGTCTCCTGTCCCGTGCCGCTGATGCTCGGGATGCTCTCCTCTTCCTGCTTGTCCTTGTACTTCATTTCGAAGATCGAGGCGTTCACGCGCAGGCGGTGATCGAGGAACTCGGACTTCATGCCGATCTCGAAGTTGTCCACGGTCTCCGGGTTGTACGGCGTGGACGCGGCGAAGTAGTCGCCGGGGCGGCCATCGAAGCCGCCGGCGCGGAACCCGCGCGAGAACAATCCGTACACCATGAAGTCCGGGTTGATGCGGTACTTGAGGCTGACCTTCGGCGTGAACTTCGACCAGTTGTCCTTGAACGGGTTGTCGAGGTTGTTGCCGTTGGTGAGACCCTGCGAGATCATCGACGCGTCGATGACGCCGCTCGACTTCCTGTCCTTGGTGTAGCGGCCGCCCACCGTCAGGGTCAGGGCGTCGGTGAACTTGTAGTCACCCTCGAAGAACCCGGCGTAGGAGTTGGTGCGCTGCTGCACGGTCTGGTTGACGGTCGCCACGACGCCCGTGAAATCCGCCCAGTTCGGGTTGCCGCCCGCGAACTGCAGGAAGTCGAGGAAGCCGATGTAGCTCGTCAGGTCGATGCGGTAGCCCGAATTCCAGCCGTAGAAGCCCACCGTGTAGGACAGGCGGTCGCCGGTGTGGGTCAGCCGAAGTTCATGGCTGTGCTGGTAGTAGGTGGCCGGTCGATCCGTCGAGTAGAGCTGCAACGGGGTGCCGTCCCAGTCCTGGTGCGCGCCCTCGGCCGTCTTGAAGTAGCCGAACAGGTAGTCGATCTTGTAGCCAGGGACCGGTGTGTACTCGACGTGCAGCGTGTGCATGTCGGAGTTGAAGAAGCCCGGGTGCGGCGCGTCGTTGGACAGGGCGACGTAGCGGTTGCCGCCCTGCGGGGTGGTCAGCGACGGGGCGCACTGGTTGTAGAAGAAGCAGAACACCTGGCCGGGCTGCGCGACGTTGAGCTGGATGTCGGTGTCCTGATCCTGCCAGGTGCGGTCGTAGCGGTAGGTGACCGAGAAATTGTCGGCGGGTTTCCACAGGAAGCTCGGCGACAGCGACTTGAAGCGCTGCTTGCCGACGCGCTGGTTGACGCCCGGGGCCGCATCGAAGTAGTAGCCATTGCGCTCGCGGCTGGCGCCGCCCAGCTTGATGGCGAATTTCTCACCCAGCGGGACGTTGACGTAGCCGTCGAACTGCGTGTCCCCGTACTGGGCGACGCCGGCGCGCAGCGTGCCGCTCACGCGATCCGTTGAGGGCGCGGTGCGCGTGACGTTGATGATGCCGCCGATGGCGTTGCGGCCGAACAGGGTGCCCTGCGGCCCGCGCAGGATTTCCACCGACTGCAGGTCGACCGCCTTGATCATGGCGCCCGAGTTCGCGCCGATGAAGATGCCGTCGACGATGACGCCGGAGGCCGGGTCGAAGCTCTTCTCGACGTCGGTGGTGCCGATGCCGCGGATCGCGATGGCCGCGGGGCTGCCGGGTCCCTGCTGCAGGTCGTCGATCTGCACGTTCGGGGCGGCATCGGCGAAGGTGCGCAGGTCCGTGTCGAAGCGCTTCAACAGGTCCTTCGTGCCCAGCGCGCTGACCGAGGAACTCACGTCCTGCAGGTTCTCGGTGCGCTTCCGGGCGGTGACGACCACCTCTTCGAGGCTGTATTCCTCGGCCACTGCGATGTTCGCGGCGCTGACCGTGCCGAGTGCGAGCGCGATGGCGATCGACCGGCGAAGCTTGAGATTTCCCGTACGCATCATTCCTCCGAAAGGTGTCAAGACCCGCGTGGAGCCGCCGATGCGAGGGGGGAGCGCCGATGCACGCCGCTGTTCGTCTTGTCGTGCCTCGAGACCCGCACGTTCATCCTCGTGCCGGTGGATGGCGCGAACGATCGCGACTTCCATCCGGCCATCCCCATCGACGAGTCAACGTCCGATACCGATGCCGTCGCGAGGCGAAGGCCTGTTGCGACGGCGCGGCGTTACATTAGTCTAGTTGTTGGCGTCCAGCAAGTGAGGGAAACTGGCCGTCGCGCCTGTGGCATTTGGGCAACATGCGGCGATGCGGCGATGCATGGGAACATCGTGCAGACCAAGGCCGCCGGCGCCGCCGGGTGGCGCCCGGCACGGATCATCCTTACTAGCGGACAACAAGTAAGATGGCTAGACTGGGTCCCGGTGCCGCCCGGGCCGCGAGGACCATGGGGCGGTTTTCCCGGTACCCGGAGGAAAGCAGATCATGACCGTTGAGAGAGCCGCCTCGCGCGTGGTCGTCGTGGGCAGTGGCCTGATGGGAACGGGCATCGCCCATGGATTCGCCGCGTCAGGGTTCACGGTGACCCTCGTGGACCTCGACCCGGCCGCCCTCGAACGGGCAGTGGGCGCGATCCGCAAGATCTTCGCGGACGGGGTGAAGCTCGGCAAGGTGCCGGAGGCCACCGCGGCTTCCGCGCTGGCGCGCCTGGACACCGACACCAGCCTCGCGGCGGCGCTGACCGGAAAGCCGGCGGTGTTGCTGGTGGAGACCGCGACCGAGAACATGGCGGCCAAGGTGTCCATCGTCCGCGAGGCCGACCGGCTGCTGCCGGCCGACGCCGTCATCGGCACCAACACCTCGGCGCTCAGCGTCACCGAGATCGCTGCTGCGACGCAGCGCGCTGATCGGGTGCTCGGCATGCACTTCTTCAATCCGGTCCACAAGATGAAGCTGCTCGAACTGGTGCGCGGCGCTGGCAGCCTCGGAGGACACCATTGCCCGGGCAAGGGCCTGGGGCGATGCGCTGGGGCAGAACACCATCCTCGTCAATGAGGCGCCTGGCGCACCACCAGCCGCATGTCGGCGATGATGGGCAACGAGGCGATGTACATGCTGATGGAGGGTGTCGCCAGCGCCGAGGACATCGACACGGCCCTGCGCGTCGGGTTCAACCACCCGATGGGACCGCTGGAGCTGGGTGACCTCACCGGCTGGGACACGCGCCTCGCGGTGCTGAAATACCTGCACGAGACCCTCGGCGAGAAGTTCCGGCCCTGCCCGCTGATCCACAAGATGGTGAAGGCCGGCCGCACGGGCCGCAAGGCGGGCAAGGGCGTCTACGAGTACGGCGCCGATGGCCAGCGCGTGCCGGGATCCGGCCTGAAGGTGCGCTGATGCGCAACGTGGTCATCGCCGCCGCGGCGCGCACGCCGATCGGGCGCTTCAAGGGAGCCTTCGCCGACATCCGCGCGGACCATCTCGGTGCCGCGGTCCTGAACGACCTGCTGCGCCGCTCGGGGCTGGCGGCGGATGCCGTCGATGATGTCATCTTCGGCTGCGTGACGCAGATCGGCGAGCAATGCGGCAACATCGCGCGCACCTCGCTCCTGGGCGCCGGCTGGCCCGAGCACATCCCGGGCATGACCGTGGATCGCAAGTGTGGTTCTGCCGAAGCTGCGATCCACACGGCCTATGCGCAGATCGCCGCCGGCGTCTGCGACGTCGTCGCCGCCGGTGGCGCGGAGAGCATGACGCGCGTGCCGATGGGCAGCAATCGCGACCTGCACGGCAAGCCCTTCGGCTGGCGCCTGATGGAACGTTTCGAGATGACCTCGCAGGGCGAGGCGGCGGAGCGGGTCGCGGACCGGTGGAAGCTCTCCCGCACGGATCTCGACCAGTTCGCCGTGGACAGCCATGCGCGTGCGGGCGCCGCCGCCGACAGCGGCCATTTCGATCGCGAGATCGTGCCGGTCCGCATCCGGGACTGGAGCGAAACGCGGGAGGGCGATGCCTCCGTGGTGGTGGCGAAGGACGAGACGATCCGCCGCGGCACGCATCTCGAGAAGCTCGCGACGCTGAAGCCGAGCTTCCGCCCCGACGGCAAGGTCACGGCGGGGAACTCCTCGCAGATCTCGGATGGCGCCTCTGCCGTGCTGCTGATGGCCGAGGACCTCGCGCGCGAGCGCGGCATCGTGCCCCTGGCCCGCATCCGCGCGGTGACGGTGGTGGGTTCGGATCCGACGCTGATGCTCACGGGCCCCGTGGCCGCGACGCGCAAGGTGCTCGCGAAGGCCGGCCTGTCGACGGATGACATCGACCTGTTCGAGGTCAACGAGGCGTTCGCCTCCGTGCCCCTGATGTGGCTGAAGGAACTGCGCGTGGCGCCGGACCGGCTCAACGTCAACGGCGGCGCCGTGGCGCTCGGCCATCCACTGGGCGCCAGCGGCGCACGGATCATGACGACGCTGGTCCATGAACTCGCGCGTCGTCGCGCACGCTACGGCCTGCAGGCGATCTGCTGCGCGGGTGGGCTCGCCACGGCGAGCATCATCGAGCGGGTGGGCTGAGGGGTCCAGGCGGGAGAGGGAGGTCGATGGGCGGACCTGCGTGCCGGCCATCGACGGTGAAGGGGGACGAAGATGAAGATTGCTGCAATCCTGGTTGCCATGGCCGGCCTGTCCGGCGTGATGCTGGCCCATGCGGGCGATGAGGACGCCGCGTCGAAGCGGCCGGCCGCCGCGGCGCCCGCGGACAGGGAGACGATGCCCGGCGCGCCCGTCTACCATGTGGTTTGCGCGCAGTGCCACGACAAGGCGGTGTACAAGGCGCCATCCAGGTCGTTCCTCAACATGATGGCGCCCGACACTATCTACGCCGCGCTCTCGAAGGGCGGACTCATGTCGCAGCAGGCCGCCAGGCTCACCGATGAGCAGCGCCGCCAGGTTGCCGACTACGTCGGCGATGCTTCGCTTGCGACCGCGCTGCGTGCCTCGCAGCCGCCGATGTGCTCCCGGGCGCAGCGCGATCCGGACCTGGCCTCGCCGCCGCGACTGTTCGGCTGGGGTGCGGACTACGACAACAGCCATTCGATCCCGGCCTCGATCGCCGGCCTGCCGGCGGAGAGGATCCCGAACCTGAAACTGCGGTGGGCGTTCGCCTACCCGGTGGCGCAGCGCGCGCGATCGCAGCCCACGGTGGCGATGGGCTCGGTGTTCGTCGGCAGCCAGGACGGCACGGTGTACGCGCTGGAAGCGAAGACCGGGTGCGTGCGGTGGAGATTCAAGGCGACCTCCGAGGTTCGCACCACCATCGTCCTCTCGCATGCTGATTCGCCGGCCTTGCGAGGCCGGGCGCCGCTGGCGTTCTTCGGCGATCTCACCGGCCGTGTCTATGCGCTGGACGCGCGCACCGGCAAGCTGCGCTGGAAGGCCACCGTCGAGGAGCATCCCAGCACGACGATGACCGGTTCGCCGGTCTACTTCCAGGGACGCCTGTACGTGGCCGTGTCCTCGCTCGAGGAGGCGGCGGCGGTGCCGGGCTATGAGTGCTGCTCGTTCCGCGGTTCACTGGTCGCGCTCGAGGCGCTGACCGGCAGGCCGGTCTGGAAACGCTACATGATCGACAACCCGCCGGCGCAGACCGGGACCACCGCGGGCGGCACGCGGGTGCTGGGCCCCTCGGGCGCCGCGGTGTGGAACACGCCGACGCTGGATCTCAAGCGTCGTGCGCTCTACGTGGGAACCGGCGACAACTACTCGGATCGTGCCGATGACCGGAGCGACGCGGTGATCGCGGTGAACATGGACACCGGCGCCATCCGCTGGTCGCACCAGGTGGTGGAAGGCGATGTGTGGAACGTCGGTTGCGTGATCGGCAGCGATGCCTGTCCGGCCCATCCCGGACCCGACTTCGACATCGGCGCCGGCACGACGCTCGTTCATCTCGCCGACGGCCGCGATTTCGTCGTCGCGGGCCTGAAGAGCGGCCATGCGGTCGCGATCGACGTGGATCATCCGCAGAAGCCGGCATGGTCGCACCGACTGGGGCGTGGTGGCATCGAGGGTGGCATCCAGTTCGCGCTGGCACATGACGAGACCAACCTGTACGTGCCGATCTCGGACATGCAGGTCCACGACAAGACCACGCCCACCGAGCCACAGCATCCTGGCCTGTATGCGCTCGATCCGGCGACGGGCGCACTGCGCTGGTCCGCCGAGACCCTCAACGATCACTGCGAGGGCCGCAAGGACTGTGATGCGGGCATTCTCTCCGCCGTGACCGTCATTCCGGGCGCCGTCTTCGCCGGCCACATGGATGGGCGGATTCGTGCCTATGATGCGGCCAGCGGCAAGGTACTGTGGGAGTACGACAGCACGGGCGAGGTGAAGACCACCTCGGGCGCGATGGCGCGCGGCGGCTCGGTCGGCGGCGGCGGCCCGATGGTCGTCGATGGCAGCGTGTACATCAATTCCGGATACGGGGTCTACTGGCACATGCCCGGCAACCTGCTGCTGGCGTTCTCGGTGGACGGACGATGACGGCGCCCACCCGCTCCCGGTCGCGGCGGCGCCAGGCCGATCGCTCCGCATTGTCCGATCGCCTGCTGACCGAGGCGGCGATCGAACTGCTGGTCCAGTCCGGCGCGCAAGGCACCACCTTGCAGGCCGTCGGTGAACGCGCAGGGTACAGCCGCGCGCTCGCGACCCACCGCTTCGGATCCAAGGCCGGGCTGTTCGACCAGGTGCTGAAGGACGCGAGCGCCGACTGGCTCGAGCGCATGCAGAAGGCGGTGGGCCGCCGCACCGGGGCCGATGCGCTGTGCGCGGCCACGGATGCTACCCACAAGTTCATCCGCGAGCGTCCGAACGAGGTAAGGGCGATGTACCTGCTCTGGTTCCAGAGCATCGACCCGGGCGCCGTGTTCCGCTCGAACCTCGCCAACGTGCATCGCGCGCAGCGCCGTGACGTGGCCGAATGGATCCGCGCGGGCCAGGCGGCAGGAGAGGTCGATCCGTCGGTGAACCGCAATCGCCTCGCCGAGCAGTACTGCGCCTCGATGGCCGGCATCGCCTACCAATGGCTGGCGAACCCGCAGATGCCGCTGGGCGCCATGTACCAGCAGCTCAAGTCCGACATCCGCCTGCGGCTCGCCCCTCGCGCCGACGGCGGCGCCTGAGCCGCGAACCGCTTCGCCCGGGCGTTGGCCCCGGGTCGCTGGAGGTCCAGGGGGGGCGCCACGCCGCCATGCCCGCCGGATTTCCGCCTGCCGCCCTTTTTGCCTGGCGCCGGATGCGGCACCCTTGGTATAATATATTGACCGACGGGCGGGGTGCGGATGCGGCAGGCGCGTGATCGGCAGGTGCGGGCGTTCCGGTGTCGTTGGAGGAGAACCCAGGTGCGCTATCGCACGATCGCCTCGAGGACGAACATGATGAAGCCACAGGGAACCGCTTCCTCGTTGCGGTACGCATGCGGCGCATCGGTGCGAACGCGCAGTGATGAGCGTGCGGGACACCGGGTGCGCTCCCCGGCCACCTCCACGCTGAGCGTCCCCTGCAGCACGTACAGGAATTCCTGCGTTCCCTGCGGGTGGCGTGGCGCCTCGAAGCCCTCACCCGGCGCCAGCGTCCAGCGCCACAGCTCACCGCCCACGTTCGACAGGCGGGTGGCATCGATGAGGGCGGCGGCGCTGCCGGCGCGCGTCGTCCAGAACTCCTTGCCCGCATCCGCTGGATGCCGCACGACCCTGGCCGGCGCCGGCTCCTCGTACAGCAGTTCCGCAAGGCCCACGCCCAGCGCATTGGCGATGCGGCAGAGCGTGGCGATGGACGGGTTGGTGCGCCGTTGTTCGATCTCGACCAGCATTCCCTTGCTGATGCCCGACAGCTTCGCCAGCGCGTCGAGCGAGAGCTGCCGCTCGTGCCGGAACGCGGCGCAGTTCGCGCCAACCGAGTCGATCACGGTCTTCTCATCGACCCCGGCGCCGGCCTTGCGTGCCGTCGGCCGAAGGGCCGCTGTCTTCACCTGTCGTCGTGCCATGCTGGCGCCTCGAATGTTACGTCCGATCGATGCGGAGGCAATGAAATGACACCCTGGATGCTCGGCACCCTGCTCCTCGTCGTGGCCGGCCAGATCGCCTACCAGGTCGGGCAGCGTGCCGTGCCGCGCGAGGTTCACCCATTGCTGGTCCTGGCGGTGGCCTATTTCGCGGCGGGCATCCTCTGCGCCGCCGTGGCCTGGCCGCTGGGGGCCGCCGCGGCGGAGTCACGCTGGAGATCCGCCCTGGGCTGGCCCACCTGGCTGATCGCCCTGTCCATCATCGCCATCGAACTCGGTTACCTCACCGCCTACCGGGCCGGCTGGACCATCGGCACCGCCTTCGCCGTGGCGAGCACCTCGACGGTGTTCGGCCTCGCGCTGTACGGGCGGTTCGTGCTGGGCAACTCGCTCTCACCGAGACAGCTCGTCGGCCTTGCGCTCTCGAGCATCGCCCTGTGGCTGGTGACCGCCGCGCCACGCGCCCATTGAACCCCGCCGCGGACCGCCCGACCGCAACCCTGCAACGAGGATAGTACAATATGTTGATCCATGGAACCCGGCCTCATCCGGAAACGCTCGTCTCGCTGGCGGACCGCGGCATCGACACCGACGCGGACGTGGCGCCCCCGATCCACCAGAGCGCCACCTTCGCCGCCGCGGGCGATGCCGATTTCGCCGCCATGGCCAGTACCGCCCGCCATCCGCGCTATTACACGCGCGACGGCAACCCGACGACCCGGCGCGCCGAATCGGTCATCGCGGCGCTGGAGGGCGCGCAGGCCGCGCTGCTCACCGCCTCGGGCATGGGCGCGATCAGCACCACGCTCATCAGCCTGCTGGCGGCCGGCGATCACCTCATCGCCCAGAAGACGCACTACATGGGCACCACGCAATTGCTGGGATCGGTGCTGGCGAAGTTCGGCGTCGAGGTGACGCTGGTGGAGCAGACCTCGGTCGAGGCCTTCGCGCGCGCCCTGCGCCCAACGACGAAGCTCATCTACCTGGAATCACCGGCGAATCCCTTGCTCTCGCTCACCGACCTCGCTGCCGTCGCGGCCCTGGCGCGCGGTCACGGAGCGCTGAGCGTGTGCGACAGCACCATCGCCTCGCCGGTGAACCAGCAGCCGATCGGCATGGGCGTGGACCTCGTGGTCCACAGCGCCACGAAATTCCTCGGCGGACATCACGACCTCATGGCCGGTGTCATCGCCGGGTCATCGGAGCTGATCGAGCGCATCTGGCACACCTCCGTGGCGCTGGGGCCGGTGCCGGATCCGATGGCCGCGTGGTTGCTGCTCCGGGGACTGCGGACGCTGCCACTGCGCATCGCGCGGCAGAACGACACGGCGTTGAAGGTCGCCGCGATGCTGGCGGCCCACCCGGCGGTGAGTCGCGTGTACTACCCGGGGCTGCCGGATCACCCGCAGCACGCGCTGGCGCGCTCGCAGATGCCGGGTGGCTTCGGCGGACTGCTCAGCTTCGAGCTGAAGGGCGGGTTCGATGCCGGGCAGGCGTTCATCAATGCCCTGTCGATCCCGGCCAGGGCGGTGAGCTTCGGCGGATTCGAATCGCTCGCGACGCAGCCGGCGGCGATGTGGGCGGGCTCGCTCGGTGTCGGGAAGGCGCAGGAGGCGGGGATCGCACCGGGGCTGATCCGCTTCTCCGTCGGGCTCGAGCATCCCGATGATCTCATCGGAGACCTTCGACACGCGATCGACCCTGCGGTAGTGGCGTGAAGAAGCGGCGGACGGCTGCCCCGCGCATCAAGCACACGATGCATGATGTCGCGCGGCTCGCGAAGGTGGCCGTGTCGACCGTCTCGGCGCTGATCAATGGCGCGCCGCGGGTGAGCGAGGCGCGTGCCGAGCGCATCCGCGCCGCGATGCGAAAGCTCGACTATCACCCCGACCAGATCGCGCGCAGCCTCAAGGTCCGCCGCACCCAGACCATCGGCGTGGTCGTTCCCGACATCACCAACCTGTTCTATCCGCAGGTGATCCGCGGCATCGAGGATGCGGCGCATGCGGCGGGCTACGCCGTGCTGCTGTGCAATTCCAACGAGGATCCCCTGCAGGAGGCCCAGCACCTGAGCACGCTGTATTCACGCCGGGTGGATGGCGTCGTGCTGGCCTGCTCGATCGGCTCGGGCGCTGCGGATTCGACGCTTCGGCGCCGCCTTCCCATGGTGTTCGTCGACCGGGTGTCGGACGGCAGGGCGTGGGGTGACCACCTGCTCGCCCTGGAAGAGCCACCCACGGCCGTGATCGCCAGCAACAGCAAGCTGCTGCTCGGACTGCTCGATGCCATGGCCGACCGCGGCGTGTCGACCCCTCGTCACGGCCCATGCTGTAATCGAAAAATCGAAACGTTACGAAGGCAGTCATGAAGCATCACATCCCTGCGTACGGTTTCGTTGCCACCCTCCTGCTCGCGGCCTGCGCGGCGGCCGGCGCCGGCACCGCTGCCGGCGCTGGCGCGGGTGAATCGGCCGGCGGGCACGCCGAGCTCGATTCACTCATGCACCTGCGCGACTACGAGTCCAGGCGGGTGTCCAGCGCCGACCCGAGCGGAAGGAACGTGGATGGCGGCCCCGCGCTTGCGCCGGGCGCCACCCGCGTTCTCGCGGATCTCGACGGCGCGGGCATCATCCGCCACCTCTGGGTGACCATCTACTCGGAGGAGAAGCACCACCTCAAGAAGCTGGTGCTGCGCATGTTCTGGGACGGCGAGGGCACGCCCAGCGTGGAGGCGCCGATCGGGGACTTCTTCGGCCTGAACCTGGGCGAGTACGTCGAGTACGAATCCGCGCCGCTGTCGGTGGGCCACATGATGGCCATGAACAGCTTCTTCCCGATGCCCTTCGGACGACACGCGAAGATCACCGTGACCAATGAAGGTGAGAAGCCCGTACTGGCCTTCTACTACCACGTCGACTACGAGAAGCATGCGCGCATCGACGATTCCGTGGCGCGCTTCCACGTGCAGTACCGCCAGGCGATGCCCAACAAGGGCTATACGAACCAATGGACATCCAACGGCAAGCCGCCGGAGATCAACACCAAGGTCAACCTCGACGGTGCGGACAACTACGTGATCCTCGAGGCCTCGGGGCGCGGGCATTTCGTGGGTGTGTCGCACGGCATCCAGCAGAACCAGGCTGACTGGTGGGGCGAGGGCGATGACATGATGTTCATCGACGGCGCGAAGCAGCCCTCGATCACCGGCACCGGATCGGAGGACTACTACCTCGGCGCCTGGTGCTACGGAGGCTGCGGGTTCGACAAGAAGGGAACCTTCTCCTACCAGCGGTATGGCAACCCGTTGAATGGCGGCGATGAGCGTGGCGCCAAATGGCTGGTCTACCGGTACCACCTGGAGTCACCGATCAACTTCAGGAAATCGATCCGCGTGACCATCGAGTCCGGCCACGCCAATCACCGCTCCGACAACTTCTTCACCACCGCCTACTGGTACCAGCTCGAGCCGCATGGGCCACAACCGGCCTTGCCGCCGGTGGACCAGCGGATCCCGCGCCTGCAGAACACGGGTGGACCCGAGCAGGCGCCCTGACCATGGGCCGTCCGGTGCTCGAGCTCGCGCCTAGGCCGGTATGACCGGTATCAGCAGGTGCGAATCGAACGAACCACCTGTGTGGATGATGTGGTTGCCGTAGTTGTGCAGCGGCCAGTGCCGCAGCTCGAAGCGTGATCCCGGTGCCTTGTGGATGTCGCTCCCCTGGATCACCAGCCGCAGGGTCTCGCCGGCTTCGAAGAGGATGTTCGTCGGCCAGATCTCGATGTCCACCGCGACCGGTTGCAGATGCGTGAGCCACAGCCGGCGCTCGTGCCGGTGCCAGGGTTGTTCCGGGCGGGAGCGCTCGAGGTCGAGTTCGCGGTGCGAGGCCCGCAGCCAGCCGAACGCCGCCGGCCCGTCGTTGAACATCTGGCTGTAGACGAAGGGCACCACCTGGCCCGAACGGTCCAGCTTCTGGATGGCCACGAACAGGTCGGCGTCATTGGTGCCGTCCACCGCGATCCACAGCCGCAGCTTCGAGTGGCCGGTGATCTCGGTTCGACTCCCGAAGCGGTGGTCGAACACGGCCCGCTGGCTCTCATCGGTCGACAGGTAGCGTGTCTCGGCGGCGGCGGCGGGTTGCGCGGGACGCAGCGAGTGATCCGTCGCGTCCAGGTACAGCGCAACGTGTTGCGCCCGCTGCAGGGGCCAGGCGCGCTCCTCGCGGAACCGCCAGGTCTGGCCGTCCTCGCGCAGGGCGATGCGCACCGGTGACCAGCGGCTCACGCCGTTGGATTCTCCCTTCAGGAACTCGCCGAGGAAGGCCCGCTGGCGCTCGAATCCCCACTCGCTGTAGAACTCGGCCCATTCCTTGCCGCCATTGATGTCCAGGTACTTGCGCTCGGATCCCAGCTGCTTCCAGGCCTCGAGCGTGCCCCTCAGGTGCAGGTTGTTGGACCACTCCGTGACGGCATAGGTGGGCACCTGGATCCTGGACCAGTCGGCGACCCGTGATCGCCAGAACTCATCGTACAGCGGGTGCTCGAAGGTCGCGGCTTCGGTGTCCTCCACTTCGTCCAGCCCGTATCCCGTGAGCAGCATCCAGTTGTGCGTGAGCGAGGCGATCGGGATCCCGCCGGAGAACAGGCATTCCCGGTAGATGTCGCTGGCGCCGTCCCAGGGCAGGATGGCCGCCAGGTGCGGTGGCCTGAGCGCGGCCACCGACCACGCCGTCATCGCGTAGTAGGACACGGCGCCCCAGCCCACCTTGCCGTTGCACCAGGGGCGGGCGGCGAACCATTCGACGATGTCGTGGCCACTTTCCGCTTCGGCGCGGCTGAAGAAGCAGGCCTTGCCCTCGGAATACCAGTTGCCGACGGCATCGACGATGCACAGCGCGAAGCCCTCGCGCGCCCATCTGATGGGATCGAACACCTCGAACGGCGTGTGCGGCGACAAGCGGTCGAAGGGGATGTCGGATCCCGCGAAGGCCGTCTTCAGGTCGATGTGCGGATGCTTGCCGAAGGGCGCGTAGCAGATGATGGCGGGCAGGTCGTCGCGGTCCGGCAAGCGGAACACATCGGACTGGACCTTCAATCCCGTCCGCAGGGTCACCGTGACGTCGCGCTCGATGAGCACCCCGTCCTGCTGCTCGGTGCGGTAGCCGAAGCCGGGATGATGACCCAGCTGCGGATGGATGGCCTTGCGGAAGATGCGCTTGAATGACTCGCTCACCGGTGTCCTCCTGCGCGCAGGGAGCGACGGCCGGGACGGTCAGCCGATCAGCGCCTCGCGGACGTCGAGCGTCGCGTCACGCTCCGGAAAATCCCGGCGCCAGTGTGCGCCGCGGCTCTCCCGGCGTGCAAGGGCGCCCTGCATCATGGCCCGCGCCAGCTCGAGCCGGCGACGCAGGATGCCATCCGTGGCGACACAGGTGCCGATCGCCGTCGCGAGGGAATCCAGGCCCGCCTGCAACGTCGTGCCGTCGCGCTCCGGCCCCATGCATCGCCACATCAGGTCACGAAGGTTCGCCCAACGCGGATCGGCCTCCGGATCAGGCTCCGGACCGCTCATCGGCAGGCCGGCCGGGGTCTCGCCGTGCGCGCTGACCGAGTGCGCGGTGACCGAAGTGTCGGAACGGTTCAGCGCCTCTCCGGTGGCGCGGCCGTAGACCACGGCTTCGAGCAGGGAATTGCTGGCGAGGCGGTTCGCGCCGTGCAGGCCCGTGCAGGCGACCTCACCGCTGGCCCACAGCCCGGGAAGCGAGCTCGCGCCCCGTTCATCCACCTCGACCCCACCCATGTGATAGTGGGCGGCCGCGGTCACCGGTAGCGGATCGCGTGCCGGATCGAAGCCATGACGCCGCGCGGTGTCCAGCGCCCCAGGGAACGAACGCGCGCGCGTGGAGGAGAAGATGGCGGTTGCATCGAGCAGCACTTCCTCGCCCTGCTGCTGGGCCTGCCAGACGGCGCGCGCCACGATGTCGCGCGGCGCGAGGTCCTCGAGCGGGTGGCGACCGGACATGATGCGCCGGCCCTGGCGGGTGACCAGCGTCGCGCCCGCGCCGCGAAGGGCCTCGGTCAGCAAGGGCAGCGGATCCTCCTCGACGCGCAGCGCCGTGGGATGGAACTGCACGAATTCCAGTGCTTCGGTGCGCACCCCCGCGGCCAGCGCCATCGCCAGGCCATCGCCCGTGGCGTGGCGGCCGTTGGTGGTCATGCGAAACAGCTGGCCGATGCCGCCGGTGGCCAGCACGGTGTCCCGCGCACGGATGTGGCAGGCACCGGAGGCCGCCATCACGCGGGCGCCGCACACGCCGCGCTCGTCCCGCAGCAGTTCCACCGCCCGGGCAGAATTGAGGAACTCGATATGCCCCGCCGCGCGGGCCCGCTCCCACAACGCCAGCACGATGGCCTCGCCGGTGCGATCCCCGGCCGCGTGCAGCACGCGCGCGGCGCGATGGCCCGCCTCGCGATGCAGGCTCCAGTCGCCATCGCTGCGATCGAAGTCGACGCCGGAATCGACGAGGTACTGGATGGCGCCGGCGGCATTGCCGATGACCCGCGTCACGGCGGCCGGATCGGCGGAATGACAGGCCGCCTCCAGCGTGTCGAGGATGTGCGCGCCCACCGAGTCGGTGGCGCCGATCGCGGCGGCGATGCCGCCCTGTGCCAGCGCACTGGAGGATGAACGCACCGGCTCGTCCGGGCACAGCACCAGCACGCGCCGCCGGTTCGCGCCCAGCGCCACGCAAAGGCCCGCGATGCCGGCGCCCAGCACGAGGACGTCGCTGTCCAGGGGCGTGGCGTGGCCGGGGCGCATCATTCAGCCCGCGGGCAGCGCCAGCATGCGCTCCAGTGGCAGGCGCGCCCGTTCGATCAGCGCGGCGGGCAGCTCGATGGATTCGCCGCCGCCGAGCAGTGCATCGCGCACGCGCTCCAGGGTGATGCGCTTCATGTGCGGGCAGATCCCACAGGGCCTTTCGAAATGCACGTCGGGCTGCGTGATCGTGACGTTGTCCGCCATGGAGCATTCGGTCAGCAGCAGGGCGCGCGCTGGATGCTCGCGTTCGAGGTAGGTGATCATGGCCGAGGTCGAGCCGACGAAATCCGCGGCGTCCTGGACATCGGGCGGGCATTCCGGTGCGCGAGCACGCGCACGCCTTGATCACGATACGGACGGATGTCATCGGCCGAGAATCGCTCGTGAACCTCACAGGCGCCCGGCCAGGTGATGACCTCGCAGCTCACGCGCTCGCGCACGAAGCTGGCGAGATAGCGGTCCGGCACCAGGATCACCCGGGGTGCCTTCAGCGACTCCACGACCTGGACGGCATTGGCGGAGGTGCAGCAGACATCGACCTCCGCCTTCACCGCCGCCGAGGTGTTCACGTAGGCGACGACCGGAACGCCGGGATGCTGCCTGCGAAGCTCGCGCACGTCCTCGGCGGTGATGGAGGCCGCGAGCGAGCAGCCCGCATCGCTGGCGGGCAGGAGCACGCGGGCGCCGGGCGAGAGGACCTTGGCCGATTCCGCCATGAAGCGCACGCCGCAGACGACGATGGTGGAGGCTCCCGCGCGCGCGCCAAAGCGCGCCATGGCCAGCGAATCGCCGGTGAAATCCGCGACGCCGGCGGTGATGACCGGGGTCTGGTAGTTGTGCGCAACGATGACTGCGCCGGTGTCGCGCTTCAGCGCGCGGATCTCATCGATCAGCGGCAGGGCGAGATCGATCTCGGCGGCCGGGAGCACGCGCTGAAGCTGCGCCCCCAGGGTGGCGCGCGGGTGCTCATGCGTGCTCATGGTCGTTATCATTATCCCAGCCCGGTGCGCCGGGGTTATCCGTACTATCCGAAGGGCGCGGCGTCGTGTCCACTGCGGGTATGATCCGCGGATGAATGATCGGCATGACCCCGACGTCGTGATCGTCGGTGCGGGCCCGGTGGGACTGAGTTTTGCCGCATCCCTGAAGGATGCCAACCTGCGCGTGCTCATCCTCGAGCGCCTCCCCGAGGCGGCCCTGGCAGATCCGGCCTATGACGGCCGGGAGATCGCCTTGACCTGGCGATCCATCCGCATCATGCGCGATCTCGGTACGTGGCAGCGGCTGCCGATACAGGAATGCTTCGCAATCCGCGGCGCCCGGGTGCTGGATGGCGAGCGCACCGACGGCATCGACATCAGGCCGCCCCGGCAGGGGCCATCCCCGTCCCCGATGCCCCTGGGAAGCGGTGTCGAACTGGGCTACATCGTGTCCAATCACCTGCTGCGGCGCGCAGCCTACGAGGCCGTTCGGGCGACGTCCTGCGCCGAGCTGCGCGCGGGGTGCCAGGTGGTCGCGGTGTCGACGGGCGAGCACGGCGCCGAGGTGTCGCTCGCGGATGGCACGAAGCTGCGCACGCGGCTGCTCGTTGCCGCGGACAGCCGTTTCTCCGAGACGCGCCGGGGCGTGGGCATTCCCGCGCGCCACCTCGACTTCGGCAAGACCATGCTGGTGTGCCGGATGAGGCATGCGATGCCGCACGATCACATCGCCTGCGAATGGTTCGGTTATCGGCAGACGCTCGCGACGCTGCCGCTCGGCGAACGCCAGTCCTCGGTGGTGCTGACCCTTCCCCATATGCAGATCGAGGCGCTCAAGGCGCTGCCGCCGGCCGATTTCGCCAAGGACATCGGCCGGCGCCTGCAGGGGCGGCTGGGAGCGATGAGCCTCGAGGGCGAACGCTTCGCCTATCCGCTGGTCGCGGTGTATCCGGAGCGCTTCATCGCGCCGCGGTTCGCGACGCTGGGTGATGCGGCGGTGGGCATGCACCCGGTGACAGCGCACGGCTTCAACTTCGGTCTGCTCGGACAGCAGACCCTGGCCAGGCTCATCCTGGAAGGTGCGAGGGGCACAGCAGGACTCGACCCGGGCGCAGATTCCCTGCTGCGCAGCTTCGATCGCGCCCATCGGCGCGCCACGCGACCCCTGTTCCTGGCTACCAATGCCATCGTGCGCCTGTACACGGACGATTCCCCGCCGGCCCATCTGGTGCGCGGCGTCCTGATGGGTGTGGCGCGGCGCGCACCCTTCCTCGTGTCGCAGATCTCGCGGGTGCTGATGCAGGCGAACTGAGCGCTTCACCCCGCCGCGCCCCACAGGCGCAGGCATGTCGTTGCCTTGGCCGGGTGGGCTATGATGCCGGCGTCGCTCCTGCGCCCGTGCCATCGCCCATGGAAACACCTCATCAGTTCGGCTTCGACACCCGCCAGGTCCACGCCGGCCAGCGGCCGGATCCCAACACGGGCTCGCGCGCCGTGCCGATCTTCCAGACCGCGAGCTACGTGTTCGAAGATCCCGACTCCGCGGCCGCCTATTTCAACCTGCAGGAATACGGCAACACCTATTCGCGCATCATGAATCCGACCGTGGCGGCCTTCGAGGAGCGCGTGGCGAACCTGGAAGGGGGCTGTGGCGCCGTCGCCTTCGCCAGCGGACTGGCCGCCCAGAATGCGGCGCTGTTCACGCTGCTCTCACCGGGTGACCACGTGGTGTCCTCCTCGGCGCTGTATGGCGGCACGGTCAACCAGTTCAAGCACGTGCTGCGAAAGCTGAACGTCGGATTGAGCTGGGTCGATCCGGACGACCTGGAGGCGTGGCGGAGGGCGATCACGCCGCAGACCAAGGCTTTCTTCGGCGAGACCATCGGCAACCCGCGTGGCAGCGTGCTCGACATCGAGGCCGTGGCCTCGATCGCCCACGAGCACGGCATTGCATTGCTGGTCGACAACACCTTCGCGACGCCCTACCTGTGCCGGCCGCTGGAATGGGGCGCCGACATCGTGCTGCACTCGGCGACCAAGTTCATCGGTGGCCATGGCACGAGCATCGGTGGCGTGGTGGTGGATGCGGGAACCTTCAACTGGTCCAACGGGCGATTCCCGGTGATCGCCGAACCATCGCCCGCCTACCACGGCCTTGCGTTCCACGAGACCTTCGGCACGTATGGCTACCTGATGAAGCTGCGGGCCGAGACGCTGCGGGACCTGGGTGCTTGCCTGAGCCCCTTCAACGCCTTCCTGTTCCTGCAGGGACTGGAAACGCTCTCGCTGCGGATGGCGCGGCACGTGGAGAACACGCAGGCCGTTGCGCAGTACCTGCTCGCGCACGACATGGCCTCCGCGGTGACCTATCCGGGCCTGCCCGGCAGCCGCTACGCGTCACTGGCGCAACGGTACCTGCCGCGCGGCGCGGGCGCGGTCTTCTCCTTCGACATCCAGGGTGGGCGGGATGCGGGTGCGGAATTCATCCGCGGCCTGTCCCTGTGGTCGCACCTCGCGAATGTGGGCGATGCGAAGAGCCTCGTGATCCACCCCGCGAGCACGACGCATCGGCAGTTGAGCGAAACCGAGCTGGCCGCCAGCGGCATCGGGCCGGGCACGATCCGTTTGTCGGTGGGCACGGAGGATGTGCAGGACCTCATCTGGGATCTCGCGCAGGGATTCGCCCGGGTCCGGTCGGACCGGCAGGCCGCGGGATGAGCATGACCGGCGGGATGAGCATGAGCGGATTCGACCTCGAGCCTTACCAGCAGCCTGAGTTGATCCAGCGCGTCCTGTTCAATGCACGGACCATCGCGATCGTCGGCCTCTCCGGCAACACGTTGCGGGCGAGTCACTTCGTCGGTTTCTACCTGCAGCGGCACGGTTACCGCATCATCCCCGTGAACCCGCGCGAACCGGCGATCCTGGGAGAACGCAGCTACGCCTCGTTGCGCGAGGTGACCGAGCGCATCGACATCGTGAACGTCTTCCGCGCTCCGGATGCCCTGCCGGACATCGCGCGGGATGCCGTGGCCATCGGGGCCCGCGCCCTGTGGTGCCAGTTCAACGTGATCAACGAACCGGGTACGCGCATCGCGGAGCAGGCCGGCCTGAGCGTGATCATCGACCGCTGCATCAAGGTCGAACACGCCCGCTATGCGGGCCGCATGCACTGGCTGGGGTTCAACACCCAGCGCATCACCTCGGTGCGCGGCGGACTTCAGTAGCCCGAGGTTGGAGGAACGGCGGTGTGGGATGAACGGTATGGCGGCGATGAGTACTTCTACGGCACGGAGCCCAACGATTTCCTGAAGCAGCAGGCCGCGCGGATCCCCGCGCACGGCAGGGTGCTCTGCCTCGGCGAAGGCGAGGGGCGCAATGCCGTGTTCCTCGCCGGGAACGGACTGGACGTCACGGCCCTCGACCAGTCAGCCGTGGGTCTTGCCAAGGCGCAACGGCTGGCCGCCGCCCGTGGCCTGAGCATCCGCACGGAACTCGCCGATCTTGCCTCCTGGCACATCCAGCCCGGTCGGTGGGATGCCATCGTCTCCATCTGGTGCCACCTGGAAACCGGACTGCGTGCCCGGGTGCATGCCGAGGTGGTCGCAGGACTTGCGCCGGGCGGCGTCCTGCTGCTCGAGGCCTACACGCCCGCGCAGCTCGAGTTCCGCACCGGCGGTCCGAAGTCGCTGGATCTGCTGCCCACGCTCGAGGGGCTTCGTGCCGAACTGCGAGGTCTCGTCGTCGAACTCGGACAGGAGATCATCCGCGACGTGCACGAGGGAAAGGGTCACGGCGGCCGCAGCGCCGTCGTGCAGGTGCGGGCGCTCAGAACTTGCGCGTCACCGTCCCGATGAACTGCATGCCCGCGCCGTAGGTGCAACCCGCGGCTCCTGAGCAGCGCGCCACGTAGCGCTTGTCGAAGATGTTCGAGCCGTTGAGCGCGATGCGCCAGCCCGGCGTGTCGTAGTGCACGATGGCATCGAACAGCGTGGCCGACTCGCCGAAGTACACCACCGGGTTGAAGGGGCCCGGGAGGGAGCCCGCGCTGTCGCTGTTGTAGCGGCCGCCGAAGCCGAACCCCAGTCCGCCGAGCGCACCGGTCTGCAGCGTGTAGTCCACGAACAGCGAGAGCTTGTTCTTCGGCGAGGTGGAAAGCGGTGAGCCGATCTCTTCCGGGGTCGCGCTCTTGGTCACCTCGGTCTTGTTGTAGCTGTAGGAGCCGTTGATCGCGAGCTGGTCGTGGAAGCGGGCCACGAACTCGATCTCCCCGCCCTTGGATTCCACTTCGCCGCTCTGCGTACCGAACACCGGCGTGATCGAGGGCTCCGTGCTGACCACGTTGGTCTGCTTGATCTGGAACACGGCGGCGGTGAGCAGGAGCTTCACCCCCTCGCCGAGGTTGCGCGCATCGTACTTGACGCCCGCCTCGATCTGCTTGCCCTTGCTGGGCTTGAACTGCGCGCCGGTGATGCTGTCGTTACCCAGCACCGGTTCGAAGGAGGTGGCGTAGCTCACGTAGGGCGCGACGCCCGTGGGCATCACGTAGTTCAGGCCCACGCGGTAGGTGAACTGGTGCTGGTCGGTCTCGGTGACCGGGGCGGCGATCGCATTGCGGATCTTCACCTTGTCGTAGCGGCCGCCCAGCGCGAGGTACAGGTCACCGAACTGGAGCTGGTCCTGCGCGTACAGGCCGGTCTGTTTCAGGGTTTCGTTGTTGTAATTGAACGGATAGCCCGGCTCGGGCGTGGGCTGCGGCAGGTACACCGGATTGAACAGGTCGATGGTGTTGCCGAACACGAAACCGAAGTTGGTCAGGTTCGCCACGCGCCGGAAGTCGATGCCGGTGAGCAGCTTGTGCTGCACGGAACCGGTGGCGAGCTTGAAATCGAACCGGTTGTCCGTGGCCGTGCTGTCCACGTCCTCGGCGTAGCTGAAGTTGTATTGCTGCACGGTGCGGTAATAGTCCGGGGAGGTCGGATCCGTGATCTCGATCAGGCCACCACCACCGTACACGCCGGTGGGCGTGCGCTCGCGGTAGCGTCCCCACTTGAAGTTCGAGCGGAAGCCCACCGCGTCGCTGAAGCGATGCGAGAAGTCCCAGCCCACCGCGTACTGCCGGCGCTTGTACAGGTTGTTCGGGTCGCCGAGGTTGACGCTCTGGCTGACGCGCCCCACCGGGTTCGGCAGCAGCGTGCCGTACACGGGCAGGAAGCCGTTGGTGTCGCCACGCACCTCGTCGTGCTGGTAGTAGAACAGGCCGGTGAGGCTGGTGCTCTCGGCGATCTTCCAGGTGAGGGTGGGCGCGACCAGGAAGCGCTTGGCCTTGACGTAGTCGCGCTCGGCGTCGCGGTCGAGGTACAGCGCCGTGAATCGCGCCGAGACCGAGTCACTCAACGCACCGGTGACCGTGCCGAAGCCTTCCTTGAACTGGTCCGTGCCGTACTTCACGCCGAACTCGCCGCCGAACTGCGAAGAGGCGCGGCGGCTGGTCTGGTTGTAGATGCCGCCCGGGGGCGCGTTGCCGTACAGCACCGAGGCAGGTCCCTTGAGCACATCGAAGGACTCGAAGTTGTACAGATCGACACCCACGCTGTAGATCGCAGTGGAGATGGGCGCCGCCAGGCCGTCGATGTACTGCTTGGGCGTGAAGCCGCGCACGGTGAGGAAGTCGAAGCGCAGGTCGGGGCCGTAGTTCTCACCCTGCACGCCGGCCGCGTAGCGCACCGCCTGCTGCGCATCCACGAAGTTCAACAGGTCGATCTGGTCGCGGGTGATCACCGACACCGACTGCGGGGTCTGGATCAGCGGGATGTCGCTCTTGTTGGCCGACATGCTGCTGTCGGGAACGTAGCGCTTTGCGGTGACGATGATGGCGGGGATGCCGTTGACATCCTTGCGCACGGTTTCCACCGATTCGCCGGAGTCCGGCGAATCCGCGGCGAATGCCGCCGCACCGGCGAGTGAGAAGGCAAGGCCGGCGCCGCAGGCTGCCAGCAAACGCAAGGAAGTCTTCATCGGCCACCCCTGTTCGCGCCTCGTCGGGCGTGAATTGCTCTGATGGCCCGATGCTATGCCGCGGCCCGCCGGGACGCCTAAGTGAACGGGTCTGTGTTCATCGCATCCGGGCCAGTGGCCGCTGATCGGTGCAAGGGTCGGCCGTGCCCGGCGGGCGATCGTCGCAGTACCAGCGCCGCGGCAGCGGGCGCACCGCGGGCCAGCGCTCATCCAGGGTGCGGCCATCGCGCAATCGACCTCCCAGCATCACCGCGTGGATGGCCAGCGTGTTGGCGATGTCGAGGGTAGGGTCGCGGTCGAGGATCACGAGGTCGGCGAACTTGCCCGGTGCGAGGCTGCCGAACTCCGCGTTGCGGCCGATGGCGGTGGCCGACCCGATCGTGCCGGCCCGCAGGGCCTCGGCGGGTGTCATGCCGCCCATCACGTGGGCCTGCAGTTCCCAGTGAACGCCGAGCCCCGGCATCTCCCCATGGGAGCCGATGCCGATCACCGCGCCCAGGCGTTGCGCTGCGGCGGCGCTGGCGGCGATGCGCGGGAAGAGATACTCGGCAGGCTCTCGCCAGGTCCGCGTCCGGGTCTTCATGTCCACCACGAAGCGCGGTGCGAAGCGGTTCAGCTTCGGATCGTCGGCCGGGTGGTCTCGCACGATGAAGTAGTCCTGGCCCTCGGCGCCGCCATTGGTGATCTGCAGCGTCGCGTTCCACGCAACCCCGCTTCCCGCCAGCAGTTGCAGCATGTCACGGTACAGCGGCACGGCGGTCAGTGCGTGTTCGTTGCCGGCATACCCGTCGATGATCTGCGACTCATCGAGCTTCATCGACAACGCACCCTCGGTGGTGGGCTGCAGGCCCAGCGCGAGTGCCGCCTGCGCGATCCACTGGCGCACGCGCCGGTTGCCGCTGCGGTACATCTTGATGTTGCGCAGGCGATACGCATCCCGGTAGCGCGAGAGCACCTCGAGCACCTGATCGTAGGAGCGGAACTCGTTGAAGGAGAACACCGCAGGCCCCGTGGAGGCGATGCGAGACCCGGTCATGAGTCCTGCATCCACCGCATCCTGGTAGGCCAGCATGTCGATGCTCAGGGTGGAAGGGTCGAAGGCCGTGGTCACGCCATAGGCGAGGTTCGCCAGCGGGCCCCAGCTGTCGAAGTCGAGGATGCCGCGGCGCACGTCGGCGACGTGATCGTGGGTGTCGATGAAGCCGGGCACGATCCACTTGCCTGCCACGGACCGGATGGTCGCGTCCCGCGGCACGCGGACCTTGCCTCGCGGACCCAGCGCGGCGATGCGATCGTCCACGACCAGGAGGTCCGCATCCGGGATCACCTCATCGCCCCGTTCGGTGATGAGCGTGGCGCCGCGCAGCAGCAGCGAGCCGCGGGCATGGGCGCGCGGCAGTTCCACCACCGCATCGATCCGCCGCGGCTCGGCCGGCCGCGAATCCCGCTGCGGCAGGGGCAATTGATACAGGCTCGATCCCAGCGACCAGGCGATGCCATAGCCGCCGGCGGTCCAGGAGAAGAAGTCCGCTCCCTGCTTCGTGAGCTGGCGATGGCTGGGATCCGCGCCATCGATGTCGAGCGTCGCGCCGGGTGGCGGCAGCGCGAACAGATGCAACTGTTGCCAGAGCTGCGCCAGGAGCCACCGGCCGTCGGGGCTGATGCGCAGGTCATCGGCCGAGGCGCGGCCTTCGGCGAAATACCAGTTGGGACCGGTGACATTGGCGACGAGGTGATCGTCGCTGCCATCCAGGCGCATCGCGTGCAGTCCACCGGCGCCGAGCAGGAACACCACGCCGGGATCGGTCGCGAAATGCGGTGTGCCGCCGAACGATCCTCGCGCCACCATCGCCACCGCCGGCGGATGCGCGGGCAGGGTGACGAGGTCGGCGGGCAGTGTCCAGCGCAGCAGCTCGCTCTGGCGCAGCGTGCCATACTCCATGTAGCTGTGCATGCGCACCGCATTGCTCGAGCGCAGCGCGAGGATCTGCCGGCCATCGGGCGTGAACACCGGGGAGGTGTAGTAGTCGGATGATGCGCTCACGCGCATCGACTCCCCGCCCGTTGCCGGCATCACACGAACATCGCCCGCCGTGGCGGCCGTCCAGGTGACGAAGGTGAGCCATCGGCCATCCGGTGACCACTGCGGCTGGAAACCCGCGCCGAGGCGCCGCGGATGCGACGGGGCGTCCAGGCGCAGGGTGTACAGCGATCCCAGCGTGGAGAAGGCCAGCGTGCGTCCGTCGGGTGACAGCGCCGGGTATTGCATCAGCCGCGCACGCACGGGGCCAGTGTCCTCGCGGATGTCCTGCCGCGTGGACGGTCCCAGCGGCAGGCTCTGGTGAACGTGGAAGGGCAGCACGGTGGACTCGCCGCTGGCCAGATCGAGGCTCACCACCTTGCCGTCCACCGTGGCGATGAGGCGGCGGTCGTCCTGGCTGAAGGCATGCCGCGGCAGCAGGTCGCGCCAGCCCGAGGCCTGCGATTCATCCTGCTGCACCGGATATCGCAGCCAGCGTTCGCGATGGGTTTCGAGGTCGAGGAGCTTCAAGCCCGACAGGCCGCGATCGCGCGTGCCATAGGCCAGCCAGCGTCCATCGTGCGAGATCGCGGGGCGGAAAGCCGTGCCCAGCAGCAGGTCGGGCCGCGGACTGCGCGGCGCCGACACGATCACCTCGTCCCGCCCGGTGGCAAGCTCGCGGCGCACGATGTCCCACTCCGGCAGCTGCTCGAATTCGTCGGCGCCCGTGTGACGCGCGAAGTACAGGAAGCGTCCATCGGCGGTGGGCGCGGCGCCCAGCACGTTGCTCCATTGATCGCGTGGCTGGTCCGGCGTGGCCTTGATCGGGATCAGCAGCGTTTCCTCGCCGCTGTCGCGGGCCACGCGCCAGAGCTCGAAGCCGTTGGTCTCAGCGCGATAACGCGACACGTACAGGGAGCGGCCATCCGCGCTCCAGGCCGGAGAGGCGAACACGCTGTCCTCCTCATGATGGGTGATGGCCCGCGCCGCGCTCCCATCGGCCGCCATGACCCACAGGTTCTCGGCGCCGGACGCATCGCTCAGGAAGGCGATCTCGCGGCCGTCCGGCGAGTACACGGGCTGGGTGTCCATGGCCATGCCATGGGTGAGCGCCTGCGCCTCGCCGCCGCCCGCCGGCATGCGATAGACATCGCCCAGCAGCTCGAACACGATCCACCGCCCATCGGGCGAGGGGTCCGGAGAGAGCCAGGTGCCCTCGTCAGTGTCGATGTCGATGTGCCGCGCGGGTTGCAGCGGAAGTTCGGCCGCGCCGGCCCGCGGCAGCAGCGCTGGCAGCAGGAGCGCTGCGAGCAGCGCCCGCAGCATCATGGGGTACGGACCGCCGGCGCCGTCACGGCGGCCGGTCGATAGCGATCCCGCAGCAGGGTCTGACGGGTCTGCAGCGAAATTTCGCGTCCCTTCGACAGCACGTGGAGCGGCGCGCTCGAAGGCTCCAGCGGATCGCCGTCCCAGATGACGAGATCCGCAGGTCCCCCGGCGCGCAACGTGCCGCTCGCCTCGCGGTCGCCCCAGATGAGGCTCGCGGACTGCGTGATGGCGCGCAGCGCCTCCTCGTAGGGCAGGCCATTGGCCGCGGCGACACCCGCGCCTTCGCGCAATGCCGCGCCCACATCGTGGCTCAGGTAGATGCCCTGTCCGGAGATGCTGAAGGCGATGCGCACGCCGGCGCGCGCGAGCCGCGCGGCATTGTCGCGGCGCGCGCCGAGCACATCGAAGCTCACCGGCAGCTCGTCCAGTGGATCGAGGATGACGGGCACCCGGGCCGCGGCGATCCCGTCGGCGACCCGCCAGGCTTCCGCCGCGCCCAGGATGACGAGGTCCAGAGGGAAATCATGTGCCAGGGCCAGCGCCTGGCGGATGTCGGCCTCGCGATTGGCGATGACGGCGAGCGGCACCTGGCGCTGCAGTACCGGCAGCAGCGCCTCGATCTCGGCATGGTTCTGCAGCTGGTCGCGTGGCCGGAAGGGCGTGGGCGCCTGCTTCAGCGCGCGCGCTTCCTGCAAGGCATTGCGCACCACGCCCCAGACCGCGGCCCGGGAGCCTCCGGCGAGGGCCGATGCGCCACCGCCGCTGGCCACGAACAGCGCCACCCGCGGGCGCGTCAGGGGATGCGCGGCATCCGCGATCTCCAGCCGCGCCGCCTGGCCCAGGAACGGACCGGTGCCCGAGGGTCCCGGAAAGACCAGCGCGCGCGCCACACCCGCCGCGCGTGCGAACTGGATCGACAGCGAGTTCGGGTCGATCCCGAAGCTGATGTCGAAGGCCGCCCCCAGCGGCCCGCTCTTCACGGCGCGATCATCCGTATCCGCCGCGCTGTCGAGCTCGACGAGGCCGATCTGCGTGGCGGCGGCATCCAGCGGCGGCGTGATCACCTGGCCCGCGGCATCGATGACGCGCGCCTGCATCGGGACGGGTCCCTCCGGGGTGATCGAGACGATGCGACCCTCGTCGATGACCACGGTGGCGCGGCTCACCGGCGTTGCGGAGAGGTTGGTCCAGACCTTCGCGCCGGTGATGGCAAGGGGCTCGGCGCGAGCGGCCGTGGCCAGCAGCAACAGTACGCACCATCGCATCCTCATGGCACCGGCTCCTGCTGCGGCCGCCCGAGCTCGACATCGCTGCGGCGCATGCCGATGCGCCGGTCATAGGCGAGGGCGCCGTCGATGAACACGAGGTCGGTGTGGCTGTACACGCTGAACGGGTCGCCCGACCAGAGCACCAGGTCCGCATCGAAGCCCGGGGCGATGCGGCCGACCCGTGACCCGAGGCCGAGTGCGCCGGCCGGGTTCGAGGTGATCCAGCGGATGGCGCGCTCGGGAGGTATCACGAGCCCGGCACGCCGTCCTGCCGCGGCGGCCCTGGCGGCTTCGAGGTTGAGCAGGGACCCCAGCAACGGGATGTCCGAATGCAGCATGACGCAGGCACCGGCGGCATCCAGGAAGGCGGCATTCTCGGCAATGCCGTCCTCGGCTTCACGCTTGAAGCCCCACCAGTCCGGCCACACGGCTGCACAGACCTGCTGCTGCGCGAGGAGCGGGGCGATCTTGTAGGCCTCCGTCGCATGGTGGACGGCGGCGACGCGCACGCCGAACTCACCGAGCACGGTGAGCCAGTTGGCGATCTCGTCGGCCCGATAGCAGTGCAGGTGCACCCGCACCTCGCCGCGCATCGCCGCCAGCAGCGTGTCGAGCTTGAGGTCGCGCTTGGGCGGCTCGTCCTCCCGGCCGGAGCGGTATTCCTCCCAAGCCGCGGCGTAGCGTTGCGCATCCAGCAGGGCCGTGCGCAACAAGGCGATCTCACCCTGCCGGCTGTTGGGTGCCCGGCCATGCCCGCCGAAGGTCGCGGCCGGGTTGCTGCCGCAGGCCATCTTCAACCCTTGCGGCGCATCGGGAAAGCGCATCTGTTCCAGGGTCACCGCCGGCACGGGCTTGACGATGACCGAACGGCCCCCGATCAGCGGCGCGGACCCCGGCAGGATCTGCAGCGTCGTCACACCGCCGGCCAGTGCGCGGGAGAACGCCGGATCTCCCGGGCGCACCGCGTGCTCGATCCAGGTGTCCGCGGCATTCGGATCGCTTTCCTCGGCAACATCCGACGCCGCCGATTCCTCGGCGGTCTGCGGCAGCAGGTAGGTCCCGTCGTGCGTGTGGACGTCGATGAGGCCCGGGGTGAGCCAGCGGCCCGCGGCGTCGATGACCTTCAGGCCTTCGCGCGGCAGGTGATGGCCGGCCGCGAGGATGCGTCCCTCGTGGATCGAGACATCCGCGTTCTCCAGCCGGCCGCCGGCGCCATCCAGCAGCATCGCGCCGGTGATCAGCGTGTCCTCGCGCGGCAGGGGAACGTACCGGCTGGGCGGCGCTGCGAGCGCGGGTCGCGGCCCCTCGGGATGCGGATGGTGAGAGTGCTCGGCCGTCCGTCCGGGGAGGCAGGCCAGGAGCAGCGCGATACCGCCGAGCAGCGCGACCGGTCTCACGCCTCACTCCCGATCGTGCTGGGCCCGCATCCAGCGGGCCAGCGGCGTGCCCTCGAGCGCGCCGGTGATCTCTGCAAAGGTGGCCTCGTCCTCATCCTGCCCCAGCTTGAAGGTGGCGTGCGCCGTCTGCACGTGGGCGCGAAACCCGATGATATAACGCCGCAACTCCGCGTAGCGCGCCCCCATTTCCGCCGGCGTCCACGGGCGTGCGTGGTCCCGCTCGACGCGGCGTGCGAGCCGGTCGAGCAGCTCGTCCAGTTCCTCTTCCAGGAACTCGATGCGCACCTCGAAGCGAACCACTGCGTAGTTCCAGGTGGGCCCCCAGGCTGGCTTGCTCACCAGGCGCGGCGAGATGTAACCCTGCGGTCCCTGGAACAGCACCAGTGCGCGGGGCTCGCGACGCAGCGCTTCCACCTGCGGATTGCGGCGGGCGAAATGTCCGACGAGGCTCACGACTGCGCCGTCCCTGCAATCGGCCAGGAGCGGCAGGGGTGTCGCCTGGAAGTCGCCCGACACCACCCACGCGAGTGGATGCTCGTCGATGAGCTGGACCAGGTCGGCGCCTGAGCGCGGTGCGAACCGGGTGGACATGAGGCTCCTTTGCTAGCGCGGCGCCAGCCGCGCGCGCAGCCAGTGGGCGGCATCATCCAGTGCGCCGTTGGCCAGCGTGGAGATGGACATGGCCTCGAGGAAGCTGTGCGAGGCGCCTTCGTACACGCGCAGTTCGGTCGGCACGCCGGCCGCCTCCAGCTTCGCCGCCATGGCACGATTGCTGTCGGCCAGGATGTCACAGTTGCCCACGCTCAGCAGGGCCGGCGGCAAGCCCGCAAGGTCAGCGAGGAGCGGTGCGGCCAGCGGATTGCGCAGGTCGGACGGATGCCGCACATAGCTCTCCCAGAAGTAGCGCATCTCCTCGACGTTGAGCATGTAACGCGGCCCGTCGTACAGATCGTACGAGGGCGTCGGTTCTGGCGAGTAGACGCCGTAATTGAGCAGCAGTGCGCGCAAGGGGGTATCGCCCCGGTCACGCAGGCGCAGCGCCGCACCGGTGGCGAGGTTGGCGCCGGCGGAGTCCCCGCCCAGTGCGAGGCGCTTCGGATCGATGCCGTGTGCCTGTCCCGCGCGGCTCATCCAGTCCACGGCGGCCACGGCTTCATCCAGCGCCACCGGGAAGCGCACCTCGGGGGCGAGGCTGTAGTCGAGCCCGATGACCACGATGCCGGCGCGCGCTGCGTATTCGCGCATCAACCGATCGTGGGTGTCGATGCTGAACATGACCCAGCCGCCGCCGTGCAGGTACAGCAGGGCGGGCAGGTTCCCGGTTTCGCTCGGCACATGCACGCGGGCGCGCCGGCCGGCTATGTGCAACTCCTCGCTGCGGTGCATGCGCGGACCGCCCGAGCGCCAGGGGGTGCGCACCTGCTCCGCAGCGCGCCGCCGCTCAGCCAGCGGCAACCGGCCGAAGTCGGGAAACTTCGCGTAACCCTCGTTCAACCCATCGACGAATCGCCGGATTTCAGGATCGAGCAGGTCAGGTTGAATCGCCGTGGTGTCGTTCATGCGGTCTGCGCCAGCTGAAGCTCCCCGATCCCATGCTAGCCGAGGGCGCACCGGCGCCCTGCGCGGATAGGGTCAATCACTGCCGCGTCCGGGCCGACCCGACCCTGCGCCATCACGCGGCGGCCGGCACTCGACGCTTTGGCCGTAGTTCGACAGAATATGCGCAGACGTCGAATTCAGGCCATGAAACACAGCACCGACCTGCTGGCAATCGAGCGGCCCGTGATCGCGCTGGATGATGAGTATCCGGCCGGCTTCGTCGATCCCATGCATTCGCATGTCCGCACCCAGATCCTGTTCGCCTCCGCCGGGGTGATGGCGGTGCGCACCGGTGAAACCAGCTTCGTGGTGCCGCCGCAGCGCGCGGTCTGGCTGCCGGCCGGCGTGGAACACGAGGTGTCTTGCCGCGACTCGGTCTCGCTGCGCACCCTGTACCTGCAGCCCACGCTGGGCCGCGAGCCCAACCGCTGCCGCGTGTTCGAGGTCTCCTCCTTCCTCAAGGCGCTGATCCTCGAGGTGGTGGGTTTCGATCCACTCTATGATGTCAGCGGGCGTGAAGGCCGCGTCGTCGCGCTGCTGCTCGAGGAGATCGACCGCATGCCCAACGCACCCTACCAGGTGAGCATGCCCACCGATCCGCGGCTGCTGCGCGTGTGCCGAGCCATCCTCGCCGACCCGTCCGACTCGCGTGACCTCGATGACTGGGCACAACTGATCGGCATGGGCCGGCGCACGTTCACGCGCAACTTCAGGAACGAAACCGGCATGGGCGTGGCCATCTGGCGCCAGCAGGCGCGGCTGATGCATGCGCTCTCGCTCCTGTCCGCGGGCCAGTCGATCACCCAGGTGGCCTTCGAGGTGGGCTACGACAGCCCCAGCGCCTTCACGGCGATGTTCCATCGCGCCTTCGGCGTGCCGCCCAGCCAGTTCATGGTCCGCTGAAGCTGCCGCCTCAGCGCGGCGCAGCCCCCAGCGCCTTGAGCCAGTCTCCCGCGGTGGTCGGCCCGCGGGTCATGGTGTCGGTGTGCGAGGCCATGAACTTGCGGATCTCGAGGAAGAACTGCGCGCCCTGCGGTGCCCCGAGCCGGTTGAGCGCCGCGCGGAATTTCGTGCGTTGCACGTCGGTCCAATCCTCGCCCGACTGGATGATGAGGAAATCCCAGTCGGCGCCGTCCTGGTGCACGTAGAGCTGGCGCGGTGGAAGACCTGCTTCGATGTTGGCCTGGTCGTACAGGGCGATGAGCTTGAGGAAGGCCACGTGCTGGCCTGGGGCGATGCGGTACAGCTCGACCTGCGTCTGCGGCACGTCCGCGGCCTGCGCCGGCGGCAGCCAGGACAGCGACAGGATCATCAGCGGGATCATCAGCGGGATCAGGAACGGGCGTCGCATGGAATTCTCCTAGGGTCGGGGAAGGGAAGCCGAACGCGAGGGACGTCGTGTCCACCACAGGCTGATGCCGAGCAGCGTCTGGCTCAGCAGCCACAGCCCGACGGCGAAGGCCAGGCAGCGGCCGGCGGTGCCTGCGATCTCGCCGGTATGCGTGGGAAAGAGCGCATCGACGAAGCGACGGTTCGCACCCTGCAGCAGGGGATCATCGATGGCGATGATGCGCGCATCCTGCGCATCCACGTAGACGGCGGTGGTGCCGTACACGCGCGCGGCCTCGCCGGGCTGGCGCAGGCGCACGCGATACCAGGGCGCTCCATCGGCGGGCATGCGCAGGCTCGCCAGCGTTGCCATGGGAAAGCGATCGACGGCGCGCTGCAGGGCGATGGCCGGTGCGATGCGCGCATCGCGCGGCGAGTCGTGGGGCGAGCTGGGTGGCGAGACCTTTGCGGCCTCGAGTGCGGGCGGTTGCACGTCGGTACCGAGCAGGGATTCCACCGGATCCTCGAAGGCGAGCATCGCGCCGGCGCTCGCGAGCACGAGCGCCGGCATCGACAACCACAGGCCCACCGCCCGATGCCACGTATACAAGGTGAGGGCGAGGCGCGGGGACCGTGTGGGCACCAGCACCCGCCGCCACGACGAGCCCGCCGGCCAGCCGAGCACCAGTCCCATGGCGATGTTGGTGATGAGCAGCAGCGCCGAGCATCCCACCACGGTCTTGCCCGCATCGCCGGCGAATAGCGTCTGGTGCAGAACCACCGCGGCCTGCAGCAGTCCCGCTCGCGCGTAGTCGTGGTCGAGCGGCCGTTCGATGAGCGCCTGGCCGGCGCCGTCGATGCGCACGATGTCGGTGCGGCCGATCGCATCCTCGAGGTGGATATCGAAACGATCAGGCGCGCCGGCGGTGGCGTAGAACGCCGTCACGCGGGATGCCGGATGGCGCGCCTGCTCCCGCAGCACGGCGGCGCCGAGTCCCGCGGGCGACACCGGCCGATGCGCGCCCGGCACCTGCGCATCGTCGATCTCCCAGTGGAACACCATGAGCATCCCGGTGGCCGCCTGCAGCAGCCACAGGCCCGCCAGTGCCAGGCTTGCGTACCGGTGGAGCCGGCGGAGCGTCGATCGCATGCCTTCGTTGTAGCAGATGCGGGCGAGGCGCAGACCCGCGGTCGGGTCGATTGTCGTGGCGAGTGGGCCGTGGTCGAGGCGCGATGCCCGGCAGCCGCGGCGGGTTACACTCGGCGGGGTGTCATGACGATCAACGGCGATGTGTTCCTGTCGATTGCGCTGGGCATCGGACTTGCCGCGGCGGTGGGCTTGCGGGTGTTCCTGCCCCTGCTGTTCGCGAGCGTCGCGTCGCACCTGGGGTGGATCCCCCTGTCCGCGGATTTCCACTGGCTGGGGAGCGATGCCGCGCTGATCGCCTTCGGGGTCGCCACGCTGGCGGAGGTCGCGGCGTACTACATCCCCGGGCTCGATCATGCCCTCGATGCGATCGCCGCGCCCGTGGCGCTGGTGGCGGGAACCGTGGTGGCGGCGGCGGTGTTCGCGCCGATGCCACCGCTGGTCAAGTGGTCGCTGTCCATCATCGCGGGCGGCGGCGCCGCGGGGCTCACGCAGGGCTCGAGCACGGTGCTGCGCGCGAAGTCGGCGGTGCTGACGGGCGGGCTCGGCAATCCCGTGGTCGCGACCCTGGAACTCGGCGGCTCTGCCGTGCTGAGCGCGATGGCCATCTGGGCGCCGGTGGTGGCGCTGGTGGCGGTGCTGCTGCTGGCGGTCGTGCTGGTGCGGCTGCTGCGCCGGCGGCGGTGAAGCTCTCGTGAATTTCCAGGACCACTTCGGCGCCGTGGCGAACACCTATGCCGATCATCGTCCCGGCTACCCGCCCGCCTTGTTCGAATGGCTGGCGGCGCATTCTCCGGGCCGGACGCTGGCGTGGGAGAGCGGGGCCGGCAGCGGACAGGCTACCGTCGAACTCGCGCGGCATTTCGACCGCGTGCTCGCGACGGATGCGAGCGCCGCACAACTGGCCGAAGCCCCGCGCCTCGCCAATGTCGAATACCGGGCCGCGCTGGCGCAGTTCAGCGGGCTCGCCGCGGGGAGCGTGGATCTTGCCGCGGTGGGCCAGGCCCTGCACTGGTTCGACCGGCCGGCCTTCTACGCCGAGGTGCGCCGCGTGCTCAGGCCGCAAGGTTTGCTGGCGGCCTGGAGCTACGGTGTGTTGCGCGTGGAAGGCACCGCGGTGGATGCCTGCGTCCAGCAGTTCTACCGGTCCGTGAGCCCGTACTGGCCTGCCGGGCGGGCGCACGTGGATGCCGGTTACCGCGACCTGGATTTTCCCTTTCCGGTGATACGCGCTCCGTCCTTCGCCATGTCGGTGTCATGGCGGTTCGCGCAACTGCTGGGCTACGCGAGGAGTTGGTCGGCGGTCACGCGATGCGCCGAGGCCACGGGGGAGGATCCGGTCTCACGCCTGGAACGCGATCTCGAGCACTTGTGGGAAGGGCGGGACCGGCCCCGCAGGATCGAGTGGCCGCTGACCGTGCTCGCGGGCTGTCGCCCGGAACATTAGAAGATGCCCAGCGCGCCACCGTCGCGATGGTAGGCGAGCAAGGCATCCAGCCGCTCCGGCGTCGACACGGCCTGCCCTGATCCAGGCGCATCCCCGAGCCGCATCACGGTCGTGCCCGTGGCCGTGGCGCGGCTCCAGGCCGACGGCCCTGTCGAACCGGGTTCCCCCTGGCGCATGAAGGCCAGCCAGTGGTCCTGAAGTTGCCGGCTGATCGCCCGGTCCGCATCCCCGTAGGCCCTGCGGGCCGGGTCGAGCGTCCCGAACAGGTAGGGCACCTCGGCCGTGTGGAATGCACCGAATCCCGAACCGGATGGGTCGGGTGGGGCGTGGTCGAAGCGGTACAGGAAAAGGGGTGTGCCGTTGTGCCGCAGGTATTCATGGCTCCACAGCAGGAGCGAGGTCATGCAACGATCGCGCTCGAGCGTATGCAACGAGGCCGCGGCTTGCGCGTCGCTGGCGTGCGGGTACAACGCGAGCAAACGGTCCGCGTGGGAACCGAACCGGGCGCGCACCGCCTTCTCGAACTCCGCGCTGGTATGCGCCGCTGCCATGAAGTTCTCATCGGCCGTGAAGCCCGTGAGCAGGGGAACGGCGGTGATGACGCGCGCGGCCGGATCTTCCGGGTCCGATGGCAGCACGAGTCCATCCACCGTGGTCTGGAAGCGGATGGGCGGCGGGGAATTCTTGCGAGGCGCATCGAACGGCATGAACACGGCGGTCTGGATCTTCTGCGCGGGCAGCGCGCGCAAGGCGGCGACATCCGTGGCGCCGAGCCATGCGGCGAACTGCTGGCCGGCGTGCTCGGCCTCCGCGAGGGCGGGCGATCGCACGCCCATGCCCGACCCGCTCTGGGCGATGGCACGCTGGAACAGACCCGCCGCCGCGGGCGCGATGCGCAGTGCGTTCACCGAGATCGCCCCGGCCGACTGGCCCGCGATGGTGACCTGGCCGGGGTCACCGCCGAAGTTCGCGATGTTGTGCTTCACCCACTGCAGGGCGGCGATCTGGTCGAGGATGCCGTAGTTGCCGGAAGTGTGCCGTGGGCTCTGCGCCGACAGTTGCGGATGCGCGAGGAAGCCGAAGGGTCCGACCCGGTAATTGAGGGTGACCACCACGATGCCGCGTGCCGCGAGCCTGCCGCCGTCGTAGATGGGCACGGCACCCGCGCCGCCGCCGAAGCCGCCGCCGTGGATCCACACGAGTACCGGCAGGGCGCCGGTGGGCGATGCCGGGGTCCAGACGTTGAGGAACAGGCAGTCCTCGGAGACGGGAGGAACATCGACGAACTCACTGGTGTAGGGACCGAAATGCGGAGCCGGCCAGGGTTGCATGCAACTCGCCCCGAACTGCCGCGCCGGCCGTGTGCCTTTCCATGGAGCCGGTGGCTGCGGCGCCCGCCAGCGATTCCCGCCCACCGGCGGCGCCGCGAAGGGAACCCCGAGAAAGGCGCGCGTCTCGCCTTGCATTACGCCTTCGAGCGCGCCGTCGGAGGTCCGGACCGTGAGCGGAGCCGCCGCGGCCGCTGCCGCTGCTGTGCCGAGTGCCGCGGCAGCAAGGCCCCAGATGGTTGCGATCAGTTTCTGCTTCACAGGTGATCCTCCTCAGTTCAGCGGCACGCCTCCATCGCCTCGCGCCCCAGCGCCGTGAGCAGGGGCAGCGCCTTGACTCGCTCGCGGGCATTCGCGGAGGCCGCCGTGCCGCGGATCACGCGGCCCTTGATGCCGTGGAAGATGGCGGCGAGCCGGAACAGGTTGAAGGCAACATAGAAATCGAAGGCATCGATCCCCGGCCTTCCCGTGCGCCGGCAATACGCCTGGATGTATTGCTGCTCGGTGGGCAGGCCGAGCGCCACCGGGTCATGGCCACCGAGACCCGCGATGATCTCGGCCGGCATGCGATACATCATCGCGTGATAGGCGAAATCCGCCAGCGGATCACCCAGCGTGGACAACTCCCAGTCGAGCACGGCGAGCACCCGCGGCTCCCGGGGGTGGAAGATCATGTTGTCGCAGCGGAAGTCGCCGTGGACGATGCGGGTCTCGCTGCCGGGCGGGATATGCGCCGGCAGCCAGTCGATCAACGCGTCCATGTTGGCATCGCGTCCCGCCTCGGTGTCCTGCAGGTACTGCTTGCTCCAGCGGCCGATCTGCCGCTCCAGGTAATTGCCGGGGCTGCCGTAGTCGGCGAGTCCTACCGACCCAGGGTCTATGCCGTGCAGGCGCGCGATGGTGGCATTCATCGCATCGAAGTAATCGCCCCTTTGCGCCTTTTCCACCTGCGGAAAAGTCGTGTTCCAGAAGATGCGTCCCTCGACCATCTCCATCACGAAGAACCAGCTGCCGATCACCGCATCATCCGTGCACAATCCGAAGACCCGTGCCACCGGAAAGCCCGTGGTGCCCAGGGCCTGCATGACGCGCGCCTCCCGGTCGACGGCATGCGCTCCCTTCAGGAGCTGGCCCGGCGGCTTGCGGCGAAGCACGTAGGTGCGCGCCGGCGTGATGAGCTTGTACGTGGGATTGGACTGGCCGCCCTTGAACTGCTCGACCCGCAAGGGCCCTTGATAGTCCGCCACGGTCGACTGCAGCCAGCGCTCGAGCGAGGCCTCATCGAAGCGCGAGCCCTCGCGCACCGGCGTGGTGCCGGAGTTGGCAGAGTCATCAGCGCTGCTCATGGGCGATCTTCATTTCGGTCATTCCGTCTGTCGTGTACCCCGGCCTGGCGTGTGCACTATAACCGGAGGCGTGGCACGTCGCTGCAGGGCCGACCGCGGGGGCTGGTTGACGGCGCCCGCCGACGCATGGGAGAGTCTCGCGCCCGCCGACGGGGCATGACCTCGACCCGAGATTCCCACGTGATCCCCTCCAGAACCCAGCTCGACATCCGGCGCGCCGTGCGCGAGTTCGCGCGGGAAGCGGCATGAGTGCCGCCGCCGCGCCACTCGCCGGCATCAAGGTCCTCGAGTTCGCCAGCATCGGCCCCGGGCCGCATTGCGCGATGCTGCTCGCGGATCTCGGCGCCGAGCTGGTGCGCATCAACCGCAGCGGCGGCAATGGCTTTCCCAACCCCATCGCCGATCGCGGACGGGCCAGCCTCGAGGTCGACATCCGCAGCGAGCCCGGCCGGACGTTGTGCCAGGCCGCGGCCGAGAAGGCCGATGTGCTCATCGAAGGGCTGCGACCCGGTGTCATGGAGCGGCTGGGACTGGGGCCGGAGGAACTCTGCCGCCGCAATCCACGCCTGGTGTATGGCCGGATGACCGGCTGGGGCCAGGGCGGACCCTGGGAACGCAAGGCAGGTCACGACCTCAACTACATCGCGCTCACCGGTGCGCTCGCCGCCATGGGCGATCCGGGCAGGTCACCGCAGCCGCCGCTGAACCTCGTGGGGGACTTCGGCGGTGGGTCGTTGTACCTGACCGTCGGCATACTCGCCGCGCTGTTCGAACGCGAACGCTCCGGCCGGGGGCAGGTGGTGGATGCAGCCATCATCGATGGCGTGAACTCGCTCATGACCTTCTTCTCGGGCCTGGTGAATGCCAGAGTCCTGTCGATGGACCGCGCGCTCAATCCGTTGGCGGGCGGCGCACCTAATTATCATTGCTATGAATGTGCCGACGGACGCTTCCTGTCCGTCGGTGCGCTGGAGCGGCCGTTCTATGAACGGCTGCTGACGGCCATCGGCGCAAGGCCAGCGCTTCTCGATGAAATCACCGATCAGGCGGCGTGGCCGCGCCAGTGCGAGGAACTCGCCGCGCTGTTCAAGACGCGCACGCGCGATGCCTGGTGCGAGCTGCTCGATCCCGTGGATGCGTGCACGGCGCCCGTGCTCGAGCTGGATGAAGCGCCCGGTCATCCGCAGATGCGGGGCCGACAGGCGTTCCTGGTACATGAGGGCCAGGTGCAGGCCGCGCCGGCGCCGCGCCTGTCGCGCACTCCCGGTCGGATCGCGCCGACGCGGGACGGCCGGACGGTGCTCGCGGGTTGGGGCGTTGGCGAACGCTGAACGGATGCTGGCTGAATCCGGGTGGGTCGAATAAGATCGACTGGGTCGAGTGAGCGTTCCGCCTTCAGTTTCCGCACGGGAACGATGCCACATGAACAGAAGAACAAGAGGGCGACTGCTGGCTTGCTGCGCGAGTCTGGCCGTGACGATCCTGCCGCTGCGCACTGCCATCGCTGCGCCCGGCGCAGATGAGATCCTGCAGAAGTCGCGCGCCGTCTATGCCGCCCTGAAGACCTACACCGACTCCGGGGTGGTAGACCGGGAATACGGCCAGGTGGCCGATCCGAGTCACGAACATCACACCTTCCACACGGCGTTCCGCTCACCGCGGAAATTCCTGTTCGATTTCGTCAGGGCAGGCAACGTGGATCGCTACATCGCCTGGGGTGACGGCGCGAACTTCCACTCGTACTGGAAGAGCACCGGTTCGACCAGTGACTATCCCAAGGGGCAGGGTGCCAATGCCTTCCTGTCGGGGTTCTCTCCCACGTATACCTCCATCGTCAAGATCGCGCCCTGGCTGTTCCCCGGTGCCGGTCTCGTCGGGACACTGACCGAGTTCCAGCCCGTGAGCGTCGCCGGGACCGAGAAGATCGATGGCCACGACTGCCTCAAGCTGGTCGGCAAGGCGCAGAGCGTCTACGGTGCCACCGGCCACATCAGCGACGTGCGCGCCACCTCGGTCTGGATCGACGTGCAGAGTTTTCTGGTGCGCCGGATCTTCGAGGACCGGACCGAGGGCAAGGTCGCGAGCCGGACCACCACGAGCTTCGATCCGCGGGCCAATCCCGAGATCGACGATGCAGTGTTCCAGGTCACTCCACCGTCGCATTGATCGGGGATGAGCCGACTTGATCGCAACCGCTGAATCGCCAGCGCCCGCCGCCACCGGAACCGCCGGACCCGCCGGTGCCGTGCTGCGCGTGCTCGCGTTCCTGCTGCTGCTCGTGTTTGGCCCCTGGTTCGGCCTGGATTTCTATCTCGCGCATTTCGGTGTTCCCGCGCGCGCCAAGGTCCTCGATCTGCGTGAAGCCGTGTACCTGAAATACGATGACTGGCGGCGCGACCATCTCGTCACGTTCCGTTATCCGGTGCAGGGGCAGGACGATGTCACCGCCACCCAGGCAATCGATGCATCCCTGTATGGGCGCCTGAAACCGGGCGACAGCGTGCCGGTGCGTTACAGCCGGTCGGCGTTCATGCGGGGATTCGGAACGCTGGGCGTCAAGCTCGAGGAATCCGGCTGGCGCGACCGGTTGCCGAGCTGGTCGAACCAGGGGCGATCCCTGGCCGAGCTCGGGGCGGTGGCGGCGACGGTGTTGCTCGCGTACATGGCGTACCGGCGGCGCAGCCGGTCCCTCGGCCTGCTGGCGGCAACGGCCGGCGGCATCATCGCCAGCGGTATCTTCCTGCTCGGCTTTCTGGTGTATCCGCTGCTGCTGGTCCTCTGGCTCAAGCGACGCATGCCGGGCGCCGGCGCGATGTTGCTGATCACCTTCGTGCTGGGTCATGCCCTGCTGTTGTGGCGCATCCCTTGGCCGGAGCCCGTGGCCGCGGGTGCGCTGACCGGCGGGAGTGCGGTCGTGCGCGAGGTGCACCCGGTGCGCCGCGTGGGGTGGACAGCGTCAGTACGCCGTGCCGTTGAATCACCCCTATGACCTCATCGACCTCGAGCTCGCTGCCATCGGCACCCGCGGCGCCGTGCACGCGGTGGATGCCATCGATACCGGCAGCACGCCGGCCTTGGGACTAGGGCATCCGTTCGGGTGCTGTACCCGGCAGCTGAACCCGAACGGGCTCGCCTGGCGCAGGGGACCCGCCGCTATGCGCAGGCACTGGCGCTGCAGCTCCTCTTCCAAACGCTGGGCTTCGGCCTCGTGGCGCTGGTCATCCTGTGGCCGATGTCCCGCTGGATTCCCGCGCCGGCAACGCAAAGGAGCACGTGATGCGCTCGATGCTGATGGCAGGTCTCGTGGGCGGAGCCGTGGTGGCCGGATCGGTGGTGGGCTTGCGTGCCGTGAGCGTGCAACATGCGGCGCCGCCTCCCGCCACCGTGCAGGAGGTTTCCGAGGATGACACCACCGTGTGCGTGGGTGCGGACGGACTGCCGAGGGTGGCCGCGGATGAGGGCTGCCCGCCCAATACCGAGAGCATCACGCTGGCCGGGCCGAACCATGAAGCCAAGGATTTGAGTGATGACACCCCCGATGAACTGAGTTCGGCTTCGGGTGGGAAGAAATCTTCTCCCGGTGCGCTGGACAAGATCGAGGGGCGCATTGCCGTGCTCGAGAAGGCACCCCTTTTCGAAGTGGTGGACAAGAAAGGACACCCCGTCTTTGCCGTGGCGCCCGGCAGCGCCACGACCTATGGCCCCTCGGCGGCACAACCCGAGGCCGAGATGCTGGCCACCGATGAGGGTGGTTTCTTCGTGGGGCGCTCCCGCGATGGCACCTACGAAGCCAAGGTCGGTGCCGCCGGTGATGATGCAGGGCTGACCGTGAGTGAGGCTGGCGCCCGTCGCATCCAATTGGGCCTCGGTCCGGGAGGCAACTATGGCCTCAGGATCTTCAGCCGCACCGACCAGCTGGTCGCGGGCATCGGCGAATCGAAGGCGGGATCCAGCGTCGCGCTCGTGGCGGATGCGAAAGGACAGGTCCTCGCCAGCCTGATGGCGGGCAAGGAGGGTTCGGTGTCCGTCTTCAACACCGCGGGCACCGATCTGTTGGCCTTGACCGAGACTGCCAACGGCGGCCGGTTGGAGATCGGCGCCCAGAGCGGCGAGGTCATGGTGGGCATGACGAACAACTATGGCCGCTACGGCGTGGTGATGGCGGGTCCGGGCGCCGGCTTTCCGCTCGTGCCCTCGTCGGGCCTGCCGGGCAGCTACTTCCTGGGTTGCGTGAGAAGCGAAGCCTGCCGCCCCTGAGCGAGACATGGAGAACATGATGAAACGCCGAACGATGATGCTGATGACCCTGGTGAGCGCATGGGCGCTGATGTCGCTGACGCGCAGCGTCCCGCTGGCCGCGGCAGAGCCTCCGCTTGAGCCCATCATCCAGGTCTGTGCAGCTGCCGATGGATTGATGCGCATCGTGGCGCTTGGCACCACCTGTCCTGCGGGCCAACGCGGACTCAAGCTGCAGCGCGCCGAGGCCAATCTGGAGCCTCCCAAGACCGATGATGACACCAAGCCCACCTGTACGCCGGCGGATACCAAGCGCATCGCCGAGCTGGAGCGCCGGCTCAAAGAACTCGAAGATGGCGCCGAGGGCGGTTCGGTCACCCAGCGGGTGGTGGCGCCCTTCGTCGTGAACGACAAGGATGGGAACAAGGTGTTCTCCGTCGAGCATGACGATTGGGGGAACCGCGCGTACTTGTTCTCACCCGGTGGGAAGAAGTCGGCGCGAATGGTCGCCAGCGAGAATGGGGGATATTTCCTCGGCACCTCCATCGACCAGAAATTCGGGGCGGCGGTCGGCGCCGGCGGCTCTGCCGCCAACCTGGCTGTCGTCGATCACGTTGGAACAGATGCAGAAGTCTCCCGGGTGATTCTCGGCAAGAATCTCCGGGACGGTCTGTACGGCCTGACCGTGCAGAAGGATGCATCGAAGCCAATCGCATTCCTGGGTGAGAGGCAGGATGGCAACGGCCACACGAGGCTGTACGACAGCGCGGGCAAGCCGCGGGTGGGCATGGGCGTTCTAACAAAGACCGGCAAGGGCGGCATCGGCGTCCAGAATGATGCGGGGACGCTGGTCGGTGTGTTGACCGAGGGAACGAATGGCGGAGGCCTCATGTACCTCACCAACCAGCAGGAGCAGATGATGGTGGAAGCGGGCGTCACCGCCGAGCAGGTGGGCGTGGTGCGTGCCGGACCCGAATCCTTCAAGCCCGGCTATGGCGTGCTCGGCTTGCCAGGCAGCTACATCTCCGGCAAACCCAAATGATCCGAGTCACTTCTCCGGCGGTGGGCGCCGCGGCCACAGCAAGGCGGCTGCCGCGGCAGCCATCGGGATGTCCCACAGAACGAACATGGCCCAGTCCTGGTACCGCTCAGGGAGCGACGAACCGAAGACCAGTTTGATCAGCGCGGGTCCCGTGCCGGTGGGCTTGCCGGTGGGCAGCGTACCCCGATGCAGGTAGATCCAGTTGCCGACGATGAGGAACAGCACGAGCACCGCGCCCAGTTGCAGGCGCGGCAGGCGGGAGTCTCCGGCACGGGTGACCATCGACCACCCCATCAGCAGGAAGATCGTTCCGATCAGGAACAGCACCCACAGCGGCACATGGATCTGCGCCGGGTCCATCGGGAAGATCCCCAGGGACAGGCCCATCAGGTACAACCCGAAGCCTGCGGCGAGCAGGCTCATGACCCAGGGCTGGCTGGTATTGCGGCGAAGGGGGTTCCCTTCGGGATTCCCGTTTCCAGTGGCGTTCATCTGATCTGTCCAGACTAACGGGGCTTCCTGAACCGGTACAGGAATTGGTCGGTGTGATCGCGCACCGACGGATCGAACACGTTCTTGCTGTGATCATCCGCCGGGTTCGACAGGATCCGGCTTTGTGACTCGAGCTTGAAGCCGGCCGCGGTGACGTCGGCCTTCACCCGGGCCGGGTCGATCCGGTGCAACGTCTCCGTGGCGCTGATTCCAGACCCTGCTGCCGCGACATGATCGAGGACGACGTAGACACCGCCAGGCTTCAGCGCCGCGAACACCGCCTTGTTGAACGCCGGCACGTCGGCCGGGCCCATGAACTTGTCGTACAGGTCGTGGTAGTTCTGGCGGATGAAGACCACGTCGAGCCCCGTGGGCAGGGGCGAGGATACCGGGTCCGCGCTGACGATGATGTTCGGTGACTGCGCCGCCACCTGCTTCATCATGGGGAGCACCTCGGGGTGGGACTTCACCACTTCGGCGGTCTCCAAAGCGTAGACCTTGCCCGTGGGACCCACCGCCTGCGCAAGCGCCGCCGTGAGGCGTCCGGCGATGACATCGGCCACCTTGTCCCCCTTCTTCACGCCGATGAAATGGATCACCTCGGGAATCTTCCAGGCGGGATTCGGCGCGGGTGGTGGGGATTCCTGCGCCTGGGGCCAGGAAGCATTGGCGAGTCCGATTGCGGAAACGAAAACGAGGGCGAGTGCGTGGCGCATGGGCAATGCTCCTTCATCAGGCGGATCGATGTGGCAAGGGCAACAGCGGCGCTGGGTGATGTTACTACGGGCGCGCAATCGGCACAGGCCCTTGATAGGCTGCTCCCTGCCAGCCCGCCGCACAGGCCCTGACATGAGGACCCCGATGTTCGATCCCGCCCGTGAAAAGTACGTGAGCCTGGCCACCTTTCGCCGCAACGGCGTGGAGGTGAAGACCCCGGTGTGGATGGCGCCGCTTCGCGGACGCCACTATGTGTTCAGCGAGGGTGATGCCGGAAAGGTCAAACGCATCCGCTCGACGCCGAGGGTGCGTCTTGCCGCCTGTGACATCCGTGGCCGGGTCAGCAGCGACTGGATCGACGGCCAGGCGGGCATCGTCACCGATCCTGCGCTGCTCTCCGAGGTCCAGGACGCCTTCACCGGAAAATATGGCCTCATCATGCGCCTGACGGATTTCATGGCGAGACTCACCGGCAAGTTCGGCCGGCGGGCGTACATCGAAATCGAACTGGCCTGATCCTCAGGCCAGCGCCTTCGCAAACAACGCGAGCTGACGGCTCCAGGCCTTCTCCGCCTGGTCGTGGTTGTACACCGGCGAATCCGGCGGACACCAGCCATGCTGCGCGCCGGCGTAGACCTCGATCTCGGCGGACAGGTGCGCCTTGGCGAAGGCATCCTTGAGCACGCCCTTCGCGTCGGGTTGCCTGGCATCATCGTTCTCGGCAATCGCCACCAGGAACCGTGCCTTCATCTTCGGGATGAGCAGGTGCGGGCTGTCGGGCTTGTCGGTGACGAGACCGCCGCCGTGGAAGGTGGCCGCCGCGCCGATGCGGTCGGGGTGGGCAGCGGCACAGCGGAACACCAGGGGTCCGCCCATGCAGTAGCCGGTGGTTCCCATCTTCCTTTTGCGGTCGACGGAGGGCTGCGCATCCAGGAAGTCGATGAGCGCCGTCGCATCGGTCGCAGCCGTCTGCGGGTTCAACGTGCCGGCCAGTGACATGAGCGCCTCGCGCGTCGCCGGGTCGCTGAAGTCGGCATGCTCGGGCGAGGTGGGCGCCTTCCTGACGCGATAGAAGGGATTGATGACCAGCACCGAGTAGCCCGAACCGGCCAGGCGCGTCGCCATCTCCTTCGATGCCGGCCGCAAGCCGAAGATGTCGGGCCAGGTCAGCACGGCCGGGTGCTTGCCCTTGGCGGGCCGGACGAACCAGGCATCACAGGTGCCATCGGGCGTGCGGATCTCGACATCCGAGCCTTCGGGTTCGACCGTTGCCGCATGACCTGACAGCGCGACCGTGAGGCCGGTGCCCAGGGCAAGCGCATTGAAGCGGCGGCGCGAGAGCGTGTCCGCCTTCCTGGAAAAATCTTCAAGGTCGTCGTGGTCGCACATGCGAAAGATCTCCCTGTGTCAGCAGCGAATGATGCGCCTGCCTCAATTCAGTCGCCAGCCGGCCGTGCCCACCAGCAGGGCCATGCAGGCGATGAGGGTCAGACGCAGCCGGAAGGGCCGGTACCAGGCCGGCAGCGTGCCATCCTCGGTGACGCGATGGTCCCAGGCGTACTGGGTCGCGAAGCCCGCCACCAGCAGCATGCCCGCGGTCGGCGGAGGCAGGAGCAGGGCGATCCAGCCCATCAGTGCGGGGATCACGCTCCAGCCCCACAGCGCCTGGCGTCGAGCATCGGCGCTGGGGGGCAGCATCATCGCGATGCCCCAGTGCACGGCGCCCACGAAGCTCAGGATCACCGCGCCGTAGGAAAGCAGCGCGCGCTGGGCGAGGAAGCCATTCGCACCTCCCAGCAGCGAGATGGCCGACAGGACCCCGAAGGGCACCAATCCGCCATAGCCCAGCAGCGAGGCGGTGTAGGGCGTGGAAGGCCGATCCGGGATGGGCATGCGCGCCAGTATGTCAAAGCTCGCGCAGGCGTACGAATCGGGGTTCAGCCGAGCAGCGGCAGCAGCTCGTTCTGCACGTACCAGCTGTTGAGCATGACGCTGCTCGCCACGGGCTGCGGTCCCTTGTCGCTTTCCAGGATCACCCAGCCCGCGAAGCGCAGTTCCTTCATCGCCACGAGCAGGGCCTTGAAGTCCACGAGCCCGGTTCCCAGCTCGCCGAACCAGCGGGGAATCTCGCGCTCACCGCCCGCGAGGATCATGGCGCGGTCTGCGTGTGGCAGGCGGAATTCGCCCAGCGTGTCGGTGGCGAGCGCATCCTTGAAGTGGAAATGGCCGACCCGTGCGTGATAGCGGCGATAGAACGGCACGACATCGTGGCCCGCGATGGTGAGTTCCGCCGTGTCGAGCGCAAGCCCGATGTGCGGACCCGGGCACAGGGCCAACAGCTGGTCGATCTCCTGCGTGCTGCGCAGGGCGGACAGCGCGTCCAGGTGCAGCCAGGTCGACAGGCCCAGCGCCCGGTTCGCCTCACCCAGACGGTTGATCAGGTCGGCCGCGACGAAGATGGCCTCCGGCGTGAGGGCGCCGCGCTTCCAGTAGGGCGCGAAGGGCTGCAGCACCAGGTACTCACCGCCGACCTCGGCGATGAACCTCGAGAACTTGCCGGCCTGCTCGAGGATCACGGCATGGTCAGGGCGCGAAGTCGTGTCGAGGCCGAAGTGACCTTCCTCGAAGCTGAATTGCGCCGGGTCCAGGAAGGCGCCGGTGAACCGGTCGATGCCCCAGTCCCCGAACGTGGCGGCAAACTTGCGCACCGAGCCGAAGTTGAGGGCGATGCTCTCGGGCCTTCCGGTCGGGTCCCAGGGACCGGTGCCGGCGTTGAGCTCGATGCAACGGAAGCCGCAGGCCGAGGTGATCTTCAGCGCACGGATGTGATCCTCGACGCGCGCGAACCCCTGCCAGCCCATGCGCCACTGGTTGAACGCGTAGCCCCACTTGATGCGCCCGCGGGAGGTGATGTTCTGGTCTCTCATGGCGGGCTCCTCAGGCGTAGATGGGTTGCAGCACGTTGCGGATGTACCAGGCGGCGATGCCCGTGCTCGCGGGATAGTTGCCGCCGCCGACATCCGCCTTGTCGTGCTCCACGCCCACCCAGCCTTCGTAGCCGTGCTGCTTCATCGCCTTGAACAGCGCGGGGAAGTCGACCAGCCCCTGCTCGGTCCCCATCTCCCAGAACCAGCGCGGCGTGGTTTTCGCGGTGACCTCGGATTCGGGGCGCTGACGATAGTCGCCGACCCGGTCGACATGGTGCGTGTCCTTGAGGTGGAAGCCGCCGCAGCGATCGTGCAGCTTGAGGTACAGAGCCACCGGATCCACCCCCGAGATCGCGTGCTGGGCCGTGTCGCAGTACCAGAAGACGTAGCGCGGATCGCTCCACGCATAGAACTTCTCCAGCTCCTGCGCGTGATGCAGCCCGCAATAGAACTCGTGGTGGCAGCACACCCGGATGCCATGCTCGAGCGTCATCCTGCCGACGCGGCTCCACAGGTCTGCGCAGGCCCGGATCTTCTCATCGCTCACCGGCTCGACATCGTGATACTGGCCGGCCGGCATGACGATGAGGTTCTGCACGCCCAGTCCTTCGCAGGATTTCACCGTGTGCAGCGCATGGTTGAAGAGGAAGTCGTGCGTGGAGGGGTCGTGTGCCTGGCTCACGCCATTGCGGTACAGGACGGCATGGAACAGGCTGACGATGCGCTCGATGCCACGCTCCTGCAGGAACTCGCGGGCATTGGTGAGCGAACCGAACAGTTCGGCCAGCACGCCGACGTGGAAGTCGAAGGTCTCGAGCCCCTCGAACCCCAGCGCGGCGATCTGCTTGACGAAGGCATCCAGGTGCCGGACCGAGGTGTATTGCGAGATGTAGCCCTGCGGACCGTCGATGCGCCAATGATCCATGTAGGCGTAACGAAGCTTGCGCGGGGTGGCTGCCATGGCGACTCCAAAACCAGAATATAGGTTCTAATCCTGGGGCATGGTAATCCAGTTCCCCGGAGAAAGAGAAGCCCCGGCATGCAAATCCTGGCTCTGTTGAATTTCGAGTGGGTTACGCGACGTAGGGATTGAGCTTGGAGAAGTCGAGCTTGCCAGCGACAAGGAAGATCACCATGCGGATGGTGCAGGAAGGTCCCATACCCGCGCGCCTTGCGTTTGGCGGCCTGGAACAGGCCGTTGATGGCTCCAAGAAGCCGTTCGTTTGCCGTGTTTCGACCCAGGCGAGGCCCCCTCGAAGTGCTTGCGGATCATGACGGCCACTGCCTTCATCGGCTCGACCTTCGAGCGCATCACGTTCGTACACCACTGCTTGAGCAGCGCGCGCACGATGTTGGGCTGCTTGCGGCTCATGATCTCGCGCGGCGCGCTCGCGGTACTGCCAGGCACGGGCGGTGCGGCTGCTGGTCATGTTCGCCAGCAGGGCATCGAGCTCGGCGCGCTGCGGCCGCCCCAACCGACTGCGGTCCTTCAGCAGCGTCAACGCAACCCCTTGAGGCTCGGGTCGAGCTTCTGCTCGGCGCGGCGCATGGCGTCGATCGCGGCCGAGGCGTGAGGCGATCGTGGAACTTGTCGAAGGTGATCTGTGCGTTGGGAAAGTTTGCCTCGACGCCGTTGATGAACGCCGGGGACATGTCGATGCTGATGGCGGCAATCTGGGTGGGCTTGCCAGCATGGGCGCGCAGGTTCGCGGCGAAGGCCTGCACGGTCTCGGCTTCGCGGCCCTCGGCCACGAACAGCACTCGGCGCCGCTCGGGGTCCGGGTCGGCATCGGCAAAGGCGTCACGTAGTCGTGTCCCTTGGCGCGCGAGGTCTCATCGATCGCCAGGCGCCGCACCTCACGGAGATCGGCCGCACCAACCGCCGCATCGACGTAGCGATGGCGCACGGCCATGATCGATGAACCGACTCCCCGGTGATGCGCGCGACACCCGTGAAGGACATCTCCCGGCTCAACAGCAGCACGAAGGCCTCAAAGAGCAGCGAGAAGCCCGACAGCTTGCCCGCCCACGGCGGGCTCACCTGGACCTTCCCGTCGGGCAGCTTCACTCGCGGTACCCGCACCGAAAGCTCGCATTCGTGCTGGAAGAAGTTCAGGTGCCGGTAGGTCTTGGTCGCGGTGTCGTGCACCGGGTGCTGCCCGTCCGCGCCAGCGACCCCAAAGCGGCTGCCAACCTCGAAATCCACGCAAATGTTCAGCTTCTTCTGGCTCGGCTCGAAGCTCATCCCGGCGATGAACCAGGGGGAGCTGATGCCCAGGGCAGACTCGAATATCTTCTCGGTGACCATCTCGACCCTTCCACTTCGATCTTCAGGAGCCTGCGCCCCAACCAGCCACGGACTTCTGCCGCCTGCGGCGCCAGACCGCGCTTCGCCTTTGCCGATGAAAGTAGATCGAAGAGCAAAGATCAAGATCTACCCCGAAGAAAGCTCGGTTACCCACTCAGATTTCAATAGAGGCCAAATCCTTGAAGACCAATGCGACGTGCTCGAGCTGCAGATCGTGCTGGTACGCCAGCGTGTTCGCCTGCGCCCGTTCACGCGATTAGCTGCTGGTGCGATGACGCAGGTAGAGGTGGGCCTCGCGCGCCTGCGGCGTCAGCGCGTCCATGGCCTGCGGCCACGGCGGCGCGTGACCGGGGACCCGCTGTTCGAAGACCGGCAAGGTGGAGGTGATGGCCACGTGATGGGCGATCAGCGATGCCGAGGTCTGCGGCTTCCGGATACGTGACCGAACAAAGACGACCGGTGATCTTGAGACCGCGCCGATGGGCTTCCTGGATGGCCGCCGCGAGTTCGCGGCGTGGCTGCATGTCGGATGCTCCCTCTGCGGATTGCGGCTATCTTGATCGTCCATGCGACACAGCGTGCATCGCCTCGTTCAACCGGGCGGCAGCCGGGAGCGAGCCTGGTGAAGCCCGGCATCGAGGACCTTCGCCGGCATGCCATCGCCCGGACCCTGTTCCGGCCGACGAGCTTGCCGCGCGCCATTCACCGGCTCGGCTTCGTGCAGGCCGATCCCATCCGCGCAAGCCGCGGGAGCGTTGGTCGACGGCGCGGCGGCGCAAGGCCGAGGCCATGCTCGAGTACGTGCGCGAGCGAGGCATCGTCCATCCACGCGAGGTGGATCGGCATTTCGCGCATGGAAAGGTGACGAACTGGTTCGGCGGATCTTCCAGCGCGTCGACCCAGCTCCTCGACCAGATGCATTACCGGGGATGGCTGCGCATCGCGCAACGCGTCGGGGGCACGCGGCTGTACGCGGTTCGCGACCTGCCGGCGCAGGATGCGCCATCGTTGTCTCCGGCGCAGCGCTGGGACCGGCTGGTGGATCTCGTCGTGCACAAGTACGCACCGCTCCCGGCGGTGTCACTCGGACGGCTCCTGAGCCTGCTGTGCGGCGGGGTTCCGCAATGGCGCTCGCATCGGGCGGCGGCGCTGTCGCGTGCCAGGAAGCGACTCGCGCACGCACGCATCGATGGCGCCGACTGGTACTGGCCGGCGGAGGAGTCACCGCGCTCGAGCCGCTGGCGGCTGGATGAGGAGGTTCGCCTGCTCACGCCGTTCGATCCCATCGTCTGGGATCGCGCGCGCTTCCAGCGTTTCTGGCACTGGGAATACCGCTTCGAGGCCTACACGCCGCCCTCCCGGCGCAAGCTTGGTTATTACGCGATGCCGATCCTGTGGCGCGGCGAGGTGATAGGCTGGGGCAACCTGTCGGCCGCGAACGGCGCCTTGCGTGCGGCCTTCGGCTACGTGTCCGGCAGCGCGCCGCGGGACCCTGCTTTCGATGCGGGACTCGAGGCGGAGCTGCAACGCTTGAGGGATTTTCTCGGGGGGATGGCATGAAACAGGCCGGGGCGCAAACGTCCGCGCGCACACTGGTCCGTGGGTTGGGACCTGCCGCGATGACCGCGATGGTGGTGACCGGCGTGATCGGCGCCGGCGTGTTCCTCAAGGCGCGGGCCATGACCTGCAACGTGGGCACACCGTCGGCGGTCCTGCTGGCCTACGCCGTGGCGGGGCTGCTGACGCTGGCAGGGGCGCTGTCGCTCGCCGAGCTCAGCGCCATGATGCCGCGCGCTGGCGGCCAGTACAATTTCATCGGCGCCGCCTTCGGCCGGCGCTGGGCCTTCCTCTATGGCTGGATGGAAACCGTGGTGGATGGCAGCGCATCGATCGCGGCCGTGGCCATGGTGGCCGTGATTTTCTTCAACGATTACCTGGGCGGTGCGCTGGGCACGAGCCAGGTCCAGCTCGCCACCGTCGGCACCATCATCCTCGTCTCGCTCATCACGCTGGCCTCCGTCCACGCCAACGGCGCCTTCTCGCTGGTGCTCACGGTCCTCAAGGTCCTGTTCATCGCGGGCATCGGCTTCGTGGGCTATTTCGGCGCGGGAGGCCAGCTCGGTCATTTCGCCCACAGCGGAGCGGCCGGGCTGTGCCAGGGAATCCCGGCGGGCGCGCGTGGCGGCGCCAGTGGCTTCGGGGCGGCCGTGCTCGCGGCGCTGTGGAGCTTCAATGGCTGGCAGCCCATTTGCGCGATGGCGGAGGAGGTCAGGAACCCGGGGCGGACCATGCCGCGGGCGCTGTTCCACGGCATCCTGATCCTGATCGCCATCTACCTCTTCGTCACCGCCAGCTACTACATCGCGCTCGAGCCGGTGGAGGTCGCATCGCTGCACGAATCCTCCTCGGTGGCCGGTGCGGTCATGTCGAAGATCCTCGGCGCGCACGGCGCCGCCTGGGTGTCGCTGGGGCTCGTGGGATCCATCTTCGGCTGCCTGCACGTGCTGACCCTGAGCGCCGCCCGCATACCCTTCGCGATGGCGCGCGATGGGCTGATGCCTCGCGCGCTCGCCAGCCTGTCACCGCGCGCCTGCGTGCCCTGGGTGGCGGTGATGCTGCTGGCGGGACTGTCGATGGGTTTCGCGTTCTCAGGAACCTTCGATGTGCTCACCGACATGATCGTGTTCGTGCTGCTGTTGTTCAACGGACTGTCGGTGGCGGCGGTGTACGTGCTGCGGCGCCGGTTGCCCGACGCCGCGCGGCCCTACCGGGTCTGGGGGTATCCCGTGGTGCCCGCCCTGTTCCTGCTGGCCGCCGCGTATCTCATGGTGAATACCCTCATCGCCATGCCGGGGCGCGCCGTCGCCGGGCTGGCGCTGGTCGCCCTGGGACTGCCGGTGTACGCGTATTACTCGCGCAGCGCGGGAGCGCCGCACGTCAGTCGCGACACGATGTCGGACACCCCATAAGGCTCGCCCGTGTCGATGGAGATGGCCCACGCCTGCTCTGCCGGGCCGAGGCTCCAGTCCCTGCCGAGTTGCTGCCTCAACACCCGCTCATCGGCATCGGAAGGGTCGGTGCCCGCGCCCTGGCGCCGGCGGATCCTGTCGAGCAGCACCTGCGGGGAGGCGCGGCAGGACAGGATCACGTAGCGAGCGCCCTGGTCGCGCGCCAGCCGGGCAAAGGGCTCGCGGTCTTGCGCTCGCAGGAAGGTGGCATCGACGATGACATCGAACCCGCCGGCCAGCGCGTGGCCGGCGCACTCGAGCAGTCGCGCCTGGGTTTTGCGATTCATGTCTTCCTGGTACAGGGAGGCATCGTCCCCGCGGAAGGTTGCGTTCAGTCCCGCCAGGCGCTTGCGCTCGAGATCGGAACGCACCCGGACGGCGGGCAGTGCCGGCACCAGGCGCTGGCTCAACCAGGACTTGCCGGAGCCCGAGACGCCGTGCATGAGGATGAGGCGCACCTCGCCGCGCGCCATCAGCCGGTCGGCCGCATCCAGGCGGTTGCGCAGGCGCAGCTCCAGTGCCGCGCGGTTCTGCGGTTGCTGTTCGGCGGCGATGCCATCGACCATCGCGCGAACCAGCGCGCGGTACACGGCGAACGCGCGCAACACGCGCAGCCCCGCATAGTCGCCGCCGGATTCCAGGTAGGCGGCGAGGAACACGGCGGCGAGGTCGGTGCGGGCATGTGCCACCAGGTCCATGTACAGGAAGGCGATGTCCTCCATGACGTCGATCCAGCGAAGCGCGGGCGAGAACTCGATGCAGTCGAAGGGCAGCAGCGCGCCGTTCCATCGCACGATGTTGCGCGAATGCAGGTCGCCATGGCACTCGCGCACGCGCCCGTTCGCGGCGCGTGCGGCGAGTTCTCCGGCAAGAACGCGCGCCTGATCCTGCAGCCACGCGATGGAGCGATTCGCCTGCGCAATGGATGGCCCTGCACCCAGGCGGTCGAGCGCTGCCTGCAGTTGCGGCACGAGCCGGCCGATGGCTGCCTCAAAGCTCTGCGGGTGCGGCGCGTCGCCGATGTTCGAGGCCGGCGCGCGGGAGTGAAAGTCCGCGATGAGCCCCGCCAGGGCGCGCAGCTCCTCCTCGCTGACGGCGTGACGTTCCAGGAGCGATGAGAGTTCATCGGCGCCATCGAACCGGCGCATCCGCACGGCGTACTCGACCGCATCGCCCGGGGCGCCCATGCGCAGGCCGGCCGCGGTTCGCATGATGGGAACGACGTCCACGTACAGCTCGGGTGCCAGTCGCCGGTTCAATCGCCACTCGGTCTCGCACAGCGCGCGCCGCTGCTCGAGGCTGCGCCCATCGAAGAATCCCAAATCGACGGGCTTCTTGATCTTGTACGCGAATGGCCCGCTGAGGATCACCCAGGAGATGTGTGTCTCGATCAGCCGAGGCGCTGAGTCGGCGGGTGGCCAGACCCGGGGCTCGAGCAGTTCATCGAGCTGCCATGCAGGGCCGGAGCCGGATGTGTCCGGCGAGGCTGGCGGCGGAGCCTGATTCATCCAGGGAAGCATAGTCTTCACTGGTGCGACAGGGAATCTCGCACCATTGGCCGCCCGTGGGCCGCCCGTGCGGGCCTGTCGTGGGCGCGCCCGACGATTTGCGCGTTCCAGCGACGACGGGAATCGCAGGCGTCCTACACGCCGGCCGCCGTCATCGGCCTACCGTCTGGGGAACGCACCCGGAGCGCACTCGAATGCCCCATCGACCGGTTTCCCTTTCACTGAACGATGCACGCCAGGTCGGCAGAGCCTGATGTGCCATGATGGCCCGCCGCGCCGCCTCGCTCCTGGTGCTGACGGTGCTGCTGCTGTCGGCGGTCAGCGCGCTCGGGGCGCAGGGCAAGGTGCTCACCGTCTGCGCCGATCCCAACAACCTGCCGTTCTCGAACCTTGCGCGGCAGGGGTTCGAGAACAAGATCGTGGAGATGCTCGCGCGCGAGATGCGGATACCTGTGCAGTACGTGTGGTGGGCACAGCGCCGCGGCTACGCGCGCAACACGTTGGGACGGGAACGCTGCGACATCTGGCCGGGGGTGGCGAGCGGGATCGACAACGTGAGGACCACGCGGCCCTACTATCGGTCGAGCTATGTGTTCGTCACGCGCGCTCGGGCGGGACTCGATGGATTGAGCCTGGATGATGAGCGGCTTCGTTCCCTCATGGTCGGCATTCAGATGATCGGCAACGAGGCGATGAACACACCTCCGGCCCACGCGCTGGCCCGCCGCGGCATCACGGTCAACGTACGCGGCTACATGCTGTATGGCGACTATGCACGGCCGAATCCGCCGGCGGCCATCGTCGATGCGGTCGCCCATGGCGACATCGACGTGGGACTCGTCTGGGGTCCGCTCGCCGGATACTTCTCGCTCCGTTCACCGGTGCCGCTGAGCCTGCAGCCGGTGCAGCCTACCTCCGACGGGCCGCAGTGGCCGATGCAGTATGCGATCGCGATGGGCGTGCGCCGCGACGAGCCGCAGCTGCTCGCGAAGTTGAATGCCTTGCTGGCGAGGGAACAACCGGTGATCGATGCGCTGCTGGAGGCGTACCAGGTGCCACAGGTGGCGATGCGCTGACGGCCGCTCGGCCGCGGGAGCCGGCCCGCTCAATTCGCCTGTCGCGGGACACCCAGCAGCTGCCCTTTTTCCGTGACCAGCACGATGACCAGCGCCATGCCGCTGCAAGCCACGAACCCCAGCGATAGCGGCCTTGCCGGGTGGAATCAGCAGGGTTTCAAGCCGCGCCCCGCCTTGTGGTAGGATGCGCCCCGCAGAAAGCAGCCGGATGCGCCGGCCGATGCGCTCGGCGGGCCGGCAGGCCCGTTGGGGTCGGCGAGGCAAGATCAATTATATCATTGATTTTCCAATACTTTCCGCCGCTTTTGCGCTTAGTTGCGCCCGTAGCTCAGTTGGATAGAGCGTGTGGCTACGAACCACAAGGTCGGGAGTTCGAATCTCTCCGGGCGCGCCATTTTCAAGAAGGTCGATTCGTTCGGCGAAGACGAGCCGATCCGCATACCAAAATTCGAACTCCCGACAGACGACAAGTGAGTTCGACTGCGCTGCCGTAAGGCGGCGCAGATCGGCCGAAGGCCAACCCCGAAGGGGCGAGGGCGAAGCCCGAGTCATCTCTCCGGGCGCGCCATTTTCGATCAAATACTTGCGCTCACTTCGGCCTTTGCCGATTTTCCGTTAGTGACCAAATAGGGCTCTGTTGAATTTCGAGTGGGTTACGCGACGTAGGGATTGAGCTTGGAGAAGTCGAGCTTGCCAGCGACAAGGAAGATCACCATGCGGATGGTGCGGAAGGTCCCATACCCGCGCGCCTTGCGTTTGGCGGCCTGGAACAGGCCGTTGATGGCTTCCAAGAAGCCGTTCGTTTGCCGTGTTTCGACCCAGGCGAGGACCCCCTCGAAGTGCTTGCGGATCATGACGGCCACTGCCTTCATCGGCTCGACCTTCGAGCGCATCACGTTCGTACACCACTGCTTGAGCAGCGCGCGCGCGATGTTGGGCTGCTTGCGGCTCATGATCTCGCGCAGCTGCTCGCGGTACTGCCAGGCACGGGCGGTGCGGCTGCTGGTCATGTTCGCCAGCAGGGCATCGAGACTCGGCGCGCTGCAGCCGCCCCAACCGACTGCGGTCCTTCAGCAGCGTCCAACGCAACCCCTTGAGGCTCGGGTCGAGCTTCTGCTCGGCGCGGCGCATGGCGTCGATCGCGGCCGAGGCGTGAGCGATCACGTGGAACTTGTCGAAGGTGATCTGTGCGTTGGGAAAGTTTGCCTCGACGCCTTTGATGAACGCCGGGGACATGTCGATGCTGATGGCGGCAATCTGGGTGGGCTTGCCAGCATGGGCGCGCAGGTTCGCGGCGAGGAGCCTGCACGGTCTCGGCTTCGCGGCCCTCGGCCACGAACAGCACTCGGCGCCGCTCGGGGTCCAGGTCGGCATCGGCAAAGAGCGTCACGTAGTCGTGTCCCTTGGCGCGCGAGGTCTCATCGATCGCCAGGCGCCGCACCTCACGGAGATCGGCCGCACCAACCGCCGCATCGACGTAGCGATGGCACACGGCCATGATCCGATGAACCGACTCCCCGGTGATGCGCGCGACACCCGTGAAGGACATCTCCCGGCTCAACAGCAGCACGAAGGCCTCAAAGAGCAGCGAGAAGCCCGACAGCTTGCCCGCCCACGGCGGGCTCACCTGAACAACCTTCCCGTCGGGCAGCTTCACTCGCGGTACCCGCACCGAAAGCTCGCATTCGTGCTGGAAGAAGTTCAGGTGCCGGTAGGTCTTGGTCACGGTGTCGTGCACCGGGTGCTGCCCGTCCGCGCCAGCGACCCCAAAGCGGCTGCCAACCTCGAAATCCACGCAAATGTTCAGCTTCTTCTGGCTCGGCTCGAAGCTCATCCCGGCGATGAACCAGGGGGAGCTGATGCCCAGGGCAGACTCGAATATCTTCTCGGTGACCATCTCGACCCTTCCACTTCGATCTTCAGGAGCCTGCGCCCCAACCAGCCACGGACTTCTGCCGCCTGCGGCGCCAGACCGCGCTTCGCCTTTGCCGATGAAAGTAGATCGAAGAGCAAAGATCAAGATCTACCCCGAAGAAAGCTCCGGTTACCCACTCAGATTTCAATAGAGGCCCAAATAGTGACCACCGTGGAGAGATTTCGCCCGGGTTTCGCATCACTCGGTGCGAAATCGAAGGCGATCAAACCGGATCTTTCGGAGTCGCCACCGAGGAATTGATCTGCACTCGAGTTGATCGACGGCATGCGGCGGAAACCACGTTTCCTCTGAATGATGGCCACGACCAATGTGAAGCCGCGCCTCGCTTTTTCAGGGAATGCCATCTGGGAAGCTTCGCCTGGAATTCATTGAATGGTGGAATACGGTAAAATCCCGTACCTGTTACAGCGCTGTTACACAGCGCTCCGGAGGATGATGTGGCCACTTCCGCCCGATTCGATCTGAAGCTCGACAAACGTGAAAAGACGCTCTTTGCGCGTGCCGCAGAACTGATGGGAACTACCATGGTGGGTTTGTGCGAGCGGCGGCCAAGGAAAAGGCGAATGCGCTCATCGCAAGTGAGGCTCGGCTGACGCTGTCGGAAAAGGAAGCTCGCCAGATGCTGGCTGCCCTTGACGGCGCGTTCCGACCGAACGTTGCGCTCAAGAAGGCGCTCGAGACTGCGGAACGGCGGATCACGCGTGCGTGACGAGCCGTTCGATCCGGCACGCCACGACTACGGGCATTTCACCTGCGATCGCGAATCGCTCACCGATTATCTTCGCAAGTATGCGGAACAGGATCAAAAGCGCGGCGTGACAAAAGTCTATGTACTGGTCACAGAGCAGAATCCGGTGCACGTTGTCGGCTATTACACGTTGGCGGCAGCCGAGCTCCACGTGGAGCATCTGCCGCAGGACGTTGCCAAGCGCCCGCCGAAGTACCCCGTGCCTTGTTATCGCCTCGGGCGTTTGGCCGTCAGTGAAACCAAAGGTGGGCAAGGTATCGGATCTCAGCTCCTGGGCTCTGCGATGAAGCGCTGTCTTGAGGCCCGGAAACTGGTGGCGAGCTATGCGCTTGTCGTTGATGCGCTCGACTCGCGCGCACAGGAATTTTACGTGAAACATGGCTTTCAACCGCTGGATCATCGAACGCTGACACTGTGGATGACGTTGCCGCGCCGTCAGCAGAGGGTCTGGACGAGCGCGCGCTCCTCGAGGCTTACCCTCACCTGACTGCAGATGATATCCACGCTGCCGTGCGTTACGCGGCGGATTCGCTGGCGCACTAAGAACACGACGGAGACCATTTCGAGTGCGAGCTGTCGTATGGATCTTCTTGGGCATCGCGACGCTGCTGATGATCGTGCTGACGGCCGGCGAGCTGCGTTGGCGCTCACTGACAAAGGAGTTGTGGCAGCGACTTTCGAGCGGTCGAGAAAAGACTCCGGCTGGGAACTTCAGTGTGTCCGAGTTGCAGGGCCTGCCACCACCGGTGCAGAAATATCTTCAGTTGGCGCTTGCACCGGGACAGCCGCTGATCAGCGCGGTTGCAATCCATACTGAGGGAACCTTCAACACCGGCGAGATCCAGGATTCCTGGTACCCGTTCAGCGCAAGGCAGCTCGCCGTCATGAACGAGCGCGGCTTCGTTTGGGACGGATCGGTCAAGCTCGTGCCTGGCGTGCGCATGCTTGTGCACGACGCCTATGTCACGGGCGAAGGCATTCTCCGCCCGTCGGTCGCCGGTCTCGTCGATATCACGCATCTGCAGGGCTCCGGGGAGATTGCACGCGGCGAGTTGATGCGCTTTCTGGCCGAATCGCCATGGTACCCGAGCGCGCTCCTGCCTCGTGAAGGCGTGACCTGGACACCAATCGATGAACATTCCGCGCTGGCCACGCTCCGGGACCACGCTGCAAGCGTGTCGCTCACCTTCCGTTTTTCCGATGACGGAATGATTGCCTCCATCCGTGCGGAAGACCGTAGTCGTGCCGTCGGCGGGAAAATGGTGCCGACTCCATGGGAAGGACGCTGGTGGGACTACAGAGCTGAAAGCGGTATGCAGGTGCCGGGGCGAGGCGAAGTGGCCTGGATTCTCGACACCGGCGCGAAGCCGTATTGGCGTGGACGCGTCACGACGATGCGGTACGAATTCGCCCGGTAGCCTCGACGGAGTCAATGCCGTATCAATGCACCATGTGCTGCGGCACATCTTCCGACGAGCCTTGCGCCGAGGCGGAAGGTGTCCGGCCCGGATCGCGCGCCGCTCCGCGCGTGGCCGGCTGCGGTGCATGGGTTCCACGCGGCTGAAGGTGCTCATCCGCCCATTTGAAATAGGCGATATATCCTTTGATCTCCTCCCGCGATGCGTTCTGGTTGGGCATCGGGATCGTGAACCGGGCGAGCAGCGCCTTGGCCTGCGGGTCCGTCTGCAACATCGCCTGAGGATCGCTGATCCAGCGTTCGATCCAGTCGGTCGTGCGGCGTGCGGTGACCTGGTACAGGTCGGGGCCCACCTTGTCACCGCCCGCGATCGAATGGCAGGCGATGCACTTGAGTTCGAAGTTGAGCTTGCCCTGCATCGCGGTCGGGTCGGTTGGCGCGGCGGTTGCGGGGATGTTGTGGTGTTCCAGCTGCGAGCTGGGCTGGGCGTGATCCGAGGCGGCGATGATGCCCACGGCGCCTTGCGATGCGTTTGCGAAATGGTGATCCACCATGACGTATTCGCCCGCCTCGGGAATCATGAACTCCACGATGGCGCCCGATGAGGATCCCAGCAGCACGGTCTGCATGCCGCGAAACTGATTATCCGGATTGCCTTCCACCCAGACCCGGTCGAAGATCGTGCCGACCACATGGAAGCTGGAGGTGTTCGACGGACCGACGTTGAGCACGAAGAGCCGGACGCGCTCCCCGGGCTTGGCGGGAAGCGGGTTGTCGACGAAGCCGTTGTAGCGGCCATTGAACACCGTGTAGGTCGGCGCCTTCGACCGGACACGTTCCGTGTCGAGCACGTAAAGCGGGACTCCGTCGGCCATCCGGTTCTGCGGATCGCGCTTGGTGTAGAACTCGCTCTGGATGACGGCGTACTCGCGATCCACCTTGGTCGGATACCCTTCGCGGGGCTCGACGATGAACATGCCGTACATCCCCGAGGCAATGTGCTCGAGCACCATCGGCGTGCCACAGTGGTACATGAAGACGCCGGGATAGTTGGGCGTGAATTCGAAGTTGATGGTGCGTCCTGGTGGGATCGAGCGGTACTTGTCATTCGGTGCGACCATGGCCGCGTGGAAGTCCATCGAATGCATCATCTGTTCGCTCGTCAGCCGGAGGCCCGGCACCGGCTCATCCGAGCGGTTGGTCATGGAGAACTTGATGCGATCACCGACCCGGGCGCGGATGACGGGCCCCGGCACCTGATCGCCGAATGTCCAGGCGGCAAAGCGGATCCCGGGCGCAAGTTCGATCACCTTGTGCGTGGTGTCGAGGCGAATCTCCTTGACCGGAGCAGGATCGAGCGGCTTGACGGCGGCGGTATCCGACAACGCGCTGCCTGCGGAGAATGCTCCGGTGTGGCGCTCGTTGGTGACGATGGCCGCGGGTCCGCCAAGTCGCATGTTGGACGGGGCGTACTTGTCGATTGGGGCTGGCGGAGGCGATGCGCGGTTGCAGCCGGCCAGGATGGCGAGGGCAGAGATGAGCGCGAACAGGCGGCGGCCATGAGTCATGCCAATCCTCAGGTTGTGCGACCGCCTGCGTGGCAATCAATCGACGGTCACGGTCAGGTTATGGCACGACCTGCAGCGGTGCATCAGTGCAGGAACAGTGCACACATCGGACGAGAGATGTGAGGCGGGCAGGAATGCGCTGTCGAGCGGCCTGATGCTCGATCAAGCACCGTTCACTGGCGGCTTGGTGCCTGGGGAATGGCCTCATCCGCCGGCTCGCCGGCAGTCTCACCTGCCACAGTCGTCCCGGAGTGCCCGGATGCCACACTCGCCGCAGGAGTTGAGGGAAGCGAATGCTCCATCCAGTCCGGCCCAAACACCTCGATCGGGTGCTGGGTGCGGTCGGTTCCGTTTCCGCAGCGCATGTCATCCGCCGCGCAATACAGGTCGCACCCCCAGCATATTCGTTCAGGGTGCGCCGGGCGGAGGGGAATCCTGCGGCTCATCCAGCCCCTCGCGCCGGCATCAGGCCAAGAGCAGATATTGCTGGAGTCACCGGCCAATTCTACCTCCCAGGCACGTCGTCAGCGAGCCCATGCTGCAGTCGACGAACACATCTCCCTGCTCCACATGCCGTTCGATAGGACATCAGAAGGCGTCCGTTTGATGATCGCAGCGCAGCCTATTTGCGTGGCGGACAAACCAGCGGAATGGATTCGCGTTTGTTGCGGCGATAGATGCTGAAGTCCTCTTTATCCACCGTGATAACGCTATGGCGAGGATGTAGTTCACTCATGCGAATCAAACAAAGATCGGCCAAGTCCGGCTGGCGGTCGGCATAGCGCTTTGCGAGAGCCTGAAGCTGCGCCAAGTGCTCGCGGCATTCGAATGCCAGGGTTACGAGTCCCTGGTCGATGAGTGCCAGCGCAGCTTCGCTGCTGCCCACATGAAATGCCGTCTCGGCGAGTACCGCCTCGCAGGTGAGGAAGGGCTCGGTCTGCTCCCTGGCGAGGCTGATGGCCCAATCGTGATAGCGGTCATTTTCGCTGAGGAATGCGACCAATAGCCCGGTGTCCGCGATTCCCTTCACGAGCGGGAGAACCCCTTCCGCCGAGACAGATCTTTGGGCAGACCTTTGATGCTTCCGGCGAGGCTCATAAAGGGTTTGTCGGGCACGGCCTCGCGAGCTTTCTCGAGACTGTCCTTGATGATCTGACTTTGGGAGACACCACGACGCCGGGCGAGGTTGCGAAGCCAGCGGGCAAGCGCTTCGGGTAACCGGACTGTCACTGTATTACTCATGCGGCAAAAGTGTATTCGCCGTGACCGATCTTGGCAAGCGGGCTCGGCGGTCCTTTCAACTCAACGACGTTGCCATCCGGATCGCTGATGTACAGCGACGGTCCTTCTCCTTCCGCGCCATAGCGCGATCCGATGTTCGGCTCGGATACGCCGTGCTCACGGCAATAGGTTCGTAGTTCGGATTCATTGAACGGATCGATCTGGATCGCGAAATGGTCGAGGTTGCGACCCTCGCGACCTGGCGCCGCGCCACCCTGACGCCCAAGCGGCTCGGTGACGGGCAGCAGATCGATCAGCGAATCGCCCGCGCGAACTTGGTACAGGCCGATTTCGGGTTGCTGGCGTTCGAAGCGACAACCCAGCACGTCCATATAGAAACGCAGGCTGGTTTGCAGGTCGCGAACCCTCAGCACCACATGGTCGAGCTTGCGCAGGATGAATGGAGGCATGAGCGACTCCGGCGCGTGAACCGAAGCACATCATACGCCAACGCTATTGAACTGCCGATGGGCCGATGAGCCGCACCTTGGGGAAATAGCTTTGATAGCGACTTGTATCGCGCCTCAGCAAGGTTGCGCCAGTCACGGCAGCATGTGCGCCGATATGAAAATCGGGCAGGACACTTTGTCTCGTGCCCTGGCGCTTGCGGTAGCTCGAAAAAGGGACCCATCGGCCCACTTCGGGTCGTTTTGCAGAACATCCAGGAGCACATCGGTGTCCACCAGAATCATGGTTCACACTTGACGTGTCAGCGCCATGATCTCGTCGGTGCTCATCCTCACCGTTTTGCAGTCGCTCGAAAGTGACGGAGCTTCCGGCTTTCAAGCCAAGATAGTCCCGAATCGGCTTCGGCACGGTGACTTGGCCTTTGCTGGTAATCGTGGTCGTCATGGAAGTAATACCTCATTCAACTTGAGTATTACTATGGATCAACCTTTGGGGACCGAATTGGCTGACTCCGGCGCCGGCGGGTCGCGCCGCACTCCCAAGCTGACCGGATTGATCACGGCCGGGTCGTCGCGCAGCTTGAGATAGATCTGATCCCCCGCGGGACGCGGCACGTCGATGGAGTTGCCGAGAAAGCCATCGGCACCTTCACCGGATCCGGTGAAGCGGTCACTGGCGGCAATCGAATCGATCAGGAACAGGTTAGCGCCCGACAGATTGCAGGGCGAATCCGCAGCCTCGGGGCAGCGCAGATCGCTCAATGAGGAGACCGTACCAGCGTCGCGAGCGGCTGCCAGTCACCCGCGACATCACCCGAGCGGACCAGAGTGCAGCGGTCCGAAGGTGGAGGGGCCGAGCGCCTGGCTCGGGTCCAGCGTGGCCACGGCGATCACTGCCGGTTCTCCAGCGTCAGGCCGCCGCTGGCGATGCTCAAGCTGGCGCTTGCCGATTCATCGGCCGTGGCGACCTCCACCGTGGTGCCGCGATCGAAGCGCTGGGGAGCGGTGGCGCGGAGCAGAACACCAGGCGCGCATCGTTGGGCAATTGATCCGGATCGGTTAGCTGAACGTGGCTGTCCGCGTTCGCACGTGTGGGCTGAACGCGCTTGCCGATCAGCGTGGCCTGCGGGCAGGCGGGTTGCACTTCCACGGGTACGTTGAAGCTGCGCCCATCCTGCAGCGTGACGCGCGCGCTGGCGGGCTCCGCCGCGGTGAGCGAGGCGAGCGTTCCGGCGGGGTCGGCCCTGCAACGGCAGTTCGTCGGCGCCGAAGCGCGTCGACAGCGATCCCCAGTTTCAGCGCGACACCGCCGATCGCCACGGCCGTCACCTTGTCCAGGAGGCGGCTTCCTTGAGCAGCGCGTTGTGCCTGCGTGTGCAGCGATGCGGTCCCAGCCGACCCGCCTCGGCGAAGGTGTTGAGGGGAATCATTGCGCCGGCGCCGGCGCCGTACTGCGACACCAGCAGCGTCATTGCGCCGGGCTTGGTCTGTTGCAGCAGCAGCCGCGCAGTTCCGAATCATCGACAGCGGACCAGGCGGCGGGCGCTTCGTTGCCATCTTCATCGCGCAGCATCACCTGCTTCGGCGCAGCGGCTTCGCATCCGCGCCGCGCAGATGCACCGTGCTCCTGCCGGCCGACGATGAGGCCTGCCGGCATCGCCAGGCGCCAGTTCCCCAGGTGCCCGTGCCCGCTGAGCCGAGCGGGAAGCGCGGGCCCTCGTAGGAATCGAAGCCCACCGTCCGCGCAGGATGCCTTGTGCGCCGCGCTCCAGCTTGAGCTTCGACCAGGCGGTGGTGTCCACGACCAGGCCTGCTGCACCGAATCGGGGCGCACCGGCGCCTCGTAGTCGCTGCCATGAACCTTGATCGACAGACGCAGGTCATGCGCGAAGTCCGTGGCGAACACCAGCGGCGCGCCCTCGGCCGGCAGCAGCAGTGGTGATTGTCCCGCGCAGTAGCGCCGCTGCCGGATCGAGCGCGCGCAACGGTGGCTGCGGCGAGCCTTCGATGGCCGGCAGCGCCAGGGCCAATACGGACATCGGATCGTTGAACGAGGGGGCGGCGTTCAGGGCGAGCCTGATGCGCGAGCCTTGAATGCGCGACAGCGCCGGAATGTATTGATACCGCGCGCGGTGCGGAACGAATCCACGAAAAATGCGCGCGATGTCCATGATCGATGCCACGTAGGGGCCGTAGTAGCCACTGCCCAGGTGCGGGGTGAGCGTGGCCTCCATGGCCAGTTCGCTCACCGGTCCCGACGTCAGCGTCGCCACCATCGACTGGCTGTGGCTGTCGCTGAGCACCGACGCATCGCGGTTCTGCAGCAGGCAGGCGGCCTGCGTATCAGGCGCCTTGTCCAGGCAATGCTCGTCCACCTTGATGGCAAGGCTCCGTGCCAGCATCGGGGCGGCCTGCCGCAACAGGCGGATTGGCTTCATCGAGGCGGCGCACCGAGTCGAGGTAGCGATCCAGGCGCGCGATGCAGCGCCGCCTGATTGAGGTCTTGCGATGCGCGCACGAATGCGCCGGGACGGCCGCGCACGGTATTGACCCGGGGTTCGGAAATCTCCGCCGGTCTCGGGCGCGAGGAACAGCAAGGCCTGCAGCGCGCCGTCCGGAACGGTGACCGTCAGTCCATCGCGCGAACAAGGCGTTTTCCAGGTCTCACAGCGGTAGAACCATTTCGCCCAGGAGGCGGATTGGTGGAGCCGCTCCAGGAGGCGGCGACCAGCAGGTAGCGCGCCGATTGGTGGCAGGCAGGTCGGTCTTGAGCCGCAGACGATCGCCGGCCGAAAGATTCGGCACCTGCGCGATGGGAAGCGTTGCGCCCGCGCGCGTCACCTGCACCTCGAGCACGGGCCCCGCGAGATCGAAGGGCGCCGGATCGGCAGACGCCCGTGCCGCCATGGCGCTGAGCGCCAGCAGGAAAGTCGTCGAATCAGGGGCTTGGGTCGCGGTACGGGCTGAAGCATGGCTTCTTAGAGTAACGCGCCCGGGTTCGGTTCGTCCTGCTGATCAGCCCCACAGTCCGGGATGCGGCGATTCGATGCGCCCGCCGCTCATCAGTGCCTGCTCCGCAACGCAGCCTCGACGATGGGAAGCGGCATTCCAGACGCTTTGCAAGCGCGGACATCGTCGGCTGCCGGCGTGATCACCCGGCCATGCTTTCCATCTCGAGCACGAGCGTTGGATCAGGAATGGTGCCGTCAGCCGACGCGCCCCAGTGCTGTTGTCATAAACCTTGATGTAGGCGGCGTGCGGAAACGCCCAGGTCTGATGAGGTTCATCTGGGCAAGCAGGTAGCGCCCGCGGATCTTCTCCTCCGGGATGGGATGACCTCCGGCGGCGGCGCGCCTTGACGCGGGCAATATGCAGCTCCGGCGAGGACAGGCCGCAGAACCAGATCAAGACGTCATGCGACTTCGAAGCTTCCACGATCCTCGAGGTGACGGTCTCGCCTCAAAGCGTGGTTTCGAAAGCGTAGTTCAGGCCGTTTGCCATGGCGTCGGCGAGGCGGCGCATGCCCTCATGCCATGCGTGTGCGTTCGCCTCCTGTTGGTCGCATCCGGCTGCCGTCATCAGTTGCCGTGCGAAAGCATCGGATTGAACCAGGTCAGGCCGGCGCGCCTGAAGGAGATGACCGCCGATCGAGCTCTTTGCCCGCTCCGTTGACGCCGGCGAGAACGTAGAGAACCGGGCAGCGCATCAATCAATGGCCAGAGCCGGCCTTGATCTTGCCGCCCAACCTGGCACGACCGCGAATCGTCGACTGCAGGCGAGAAGCTGCTGATCGATCCTGCAATACTGAAAGGCGCTCATCGAATCCCTGTCGCAGTTCGACCAGCGCCGATTCGGTCCGGGCTTCCGGACTGCTCCACAGCCCACGCATGAGCGCGTCGTACTCTGCCACCGGAATGATGACCGGCTTCGGGTTCGTCGTGATTGGTGACCAACAGCTTTCCCTTGCTGCGCATCGTATTCTGCATCATTCCTCGCCACATCCGATCTTTTTCAGGTCGGAAGCTGTTGTCCGAGGCAGTTTCGCTACGGGCAGAAAAATGGCCTTCTTGGCCGAGGTGGTCATCGTCGCTCCAGGTTCTGCAATCCAAGTGGTGGCATTGTACCCAAATTTCCCAGTAATATTCCCAATTTGGGGCATATTGGTCGGAATTGACGTGTTCCGCCCCTCGAAGCGGTGGGTGGGCCGGGGATAATCGTTGCCGCCGTTCGTGCTGGAGGAGGAGCTTTTTTCATGTCATCAACGGACTCAACTGACCTCCGCGGCCAACTTCGTCGCGCCGACAAGGTGATGACGATGCCGAGGTTCATGCCTTCCTGGAGAAGGCGTTCTGCGGCCGGACCGCAACGGTGGGATCCGACGGAGTTCCCTATGTCGTGCCCAACCTGTTCATGTGGCATGAAGAGGCCGTGTGGCTGCACACCTTCGCCCGAAGCAATGGGCATTTCGCGCGCAACGTGGCGCACCAGGTCCTGCTTCGAGGTGGATGAGCCGGGGGGAGTGTTCCCTATGGTCACGTCGAATGTGACACGTCGGTGTCGTTCCGGTCGGTGGTGATCTTCGGGCGCATCCTGATCTCGTTCGGGAGGCAGCTCGAGCGCGGGATTTCTTCGAGCGATTCATGACCAGAAGTACGCCCACAGATTCCTGGGAGCGTGAGAAGAGATCGTTCCCCGCCTCGAAGCCACTCAGGTGTACAGGATCGGCTGTGGAATCGAAGACGGGGAAGTCCGGCGTGCTGCCGGCGGTCGAGAGCCGGTGGCCTGCCAGGAACAACACGCTGTCACCGAACTGGAGGCGTGCGCCCTCAAGCCTTGAGGGGCGACTCGTTGGCGCCGCGCCCGTCAACGCTGCGGCGCTGCATCACCAGCCTGGCGCCGGCGCGTGCCAGAAGGTCCCGCAGCGCCGAGCGGTGGCGGTGCGCTTCATCCTCGCAGTAACTTTCCCCACGGAAAAATCGCAGTGGTGCGACAGCGCCGCGAGCAGGGCGATGGAATGGGCGTTCCCGGGCGTTGCCATCTCGGCGCGGTACTTGCGGAAGAGGCGGTCCATTGCGCCGGCGTCGGGGTACAGCGCAAATTTCACGGTCTCCGGGCTCGGCGCCGGGTTGGGATACCAGAGGTCGTACCAGTCCTGGCTGGCGTACTTCGACTTCGGCACGCCGCGGGGCGGGCGTCGTACCGTGCCGATGCGAAGGCCTTCACCCGCCGCGCGGGGGGCTGCCCAACCTGACGATGCGAACGGCCATCGGCTCCTGGCGAGGTGGGATCGAACACCAGCAATTGCACCGATCGTCTGGATATAGCAGGCGTTGCGTCGCAACAGCCCTCGGCTGCCAGCGCTGTGGTGGCGAGCAGCCAGGCGGCGATCGCAGTTGCCAGAGAGTTCGCAATCATGCGCGCACTATTCTGGCGGCCTCACCCCGACCTCAGCCTTCGGCAGTTCCACCGTCCCGCCGGTGAACCGCAGTCCCGGGATGCGGTCGCGCTTCAGCAGCGGTCCGTCGAGATCGACGAGATCGCACAGGCAGCCGATGACGAAGGCGGGCGCCATCGACAGCGAGCTGCCGCACATGCTGCCCACCATCAGCTTCAAGCCGCGCTCCTTCGCCGCGCGCGCGATCTCCAGCGCGTGCGTGAGGCCACCGGTCTTGTCGAGCTTGATGTTGATCATCTGGTAACGCTTCGCCGCCGCGGGCAGCTCACCCAGGTGCAGGCAGGACTCGTCGGCGCCGAGCGGGACCGGTGAGCGATAACCCTCGAGCGCGGCATCGCCGCCGCGGGGCAGCGGCTGCTCGATCATCTCCACGCCCAGGTCCGCGAAGCGTGGCGCCAGCTTCTGCAGCAGGTCGAAGTTCCACCCCTGGTTGGCGTCCACCACGATGCGCGCATCGCCGCGGGCGCGGCGGATCGCCTGGATGCGATCGAGCGGTTGGTGATCATCGAGCTTCACTTTCAGGATGGGGTAGCGGTGCGCCTCGGCGGCGCTTTGGGCCATCAGTTCGGGGGTGGATTCGATGCTCAGGGTATAGACGCTGGTCAGCGTCCGGGGCGCAACGCCGGCAAGTTCCCAGACCCGCTTGCCGCTCTCCTTGCACTCGAGATCCCACAGCGCGCAATCGATGGCGTTGCGCGCACCGCCCGCCGGGAGGAGCTTCGACAGGCGCGTGCGGTCGAGGTCCGCGAGCGATCCTTCGCTGGCGAGTTCCTCGACCTGCGCGGCCATCGAGTCCGCGGTTTCCTCGTTGTAGTACACACCCAGCGCTTCGCCGCGGCCGACGTGGCCGTTGCGGCCGAGTTCGACGACGACGGAGTCGAAGGAGTTCCATTCGTGCCCGGTGATGCGGAAGGGTTTCGCCGAGGGCCAGCGCTCGGTATGTATGCTGATCTTCATGATGATTTCAACAGATGATCGACGATGGGGCCCGTGCCGTCCACCAGTGGATCGACGCAAGGCAGTCGGGTCTGATCGGCGTAGCGTGCGAGCAGCGCCGCCCGATCCTTCGCCGGCACCTTCGAGGTGTTCAGCGCCACGCCGACGCAGCGAATCCCTGCGTTGGTGATGCGGCCGATCGAGCAGGTCCGCTCGATGACCTCGGCGATGCTGGGCAGCTTGAATTCAGGCCACCCTGAGATGGTCTCGCGCAGCGGATCGTGGCAGACGACGAAGGCGTCGGGCTGCGAC
>JAXMGQ010000025.1:0-72190 GCA_046347195.1 Steroidobacteraceae bacterium | reverse complement strand
ATGAACGCCGAGTAGAAGCCCACGCCGAACTGGCCGATGAGCTGCGAGTCCTTCTGCTGGTCCCCGGAGAGCTGCTGGAAGAACGCCGCGGTACCGGACTTCGCGATCGTGCCCAGGTGCGAGATCGCCTCCTCCCGGCTCATCCCCGCGCCATTGTCGCGAACCGTGACGGTGCCATTGCCGCCGGCATCGGTATCGATCCAGATGCGAAGTTCCGAATCCTCGCCCAGCAGGGCCGGATCGGCGATCGCGGCGAATCGCAGCCGGTCATTGGCGTCGGAGGCGTTGGAGACCAGCTCCCGCAGGAAGATGTCGCGGTTGCTGTACAGTGAATGGATCATCAGCTTCAAAAGCTGCCTGACCTCGGTCTGGAACCCGTGCTTCTCGACTGCCATGGATCACCTCATCCTCGAAACCGGGGCGATGATGGAGGCAGTTTCGGCAGGCTTCAAGGTCTCCCTTTCGCCCCGTCCCGGCCGGACCGGCCGAAGCGCCCGTCAATGGGCGTCGAAAAAGGACTTGACCGCGCTCAGGCAGAAGGGCGGGACGAGCTGCGCGTGATAGGCCTGCAGCACGGCCAGGTCCCCGCCATCGGTGGCCCCGCCCGCCACGGCCGCCACCCGCACCGCATCCTTCGCGGCGGTGAACCCGTTCTTGAGGTCGCCATAGGGGTCGGAAGGCACGACCGCCGAATCCACGTCCAGCACCACCGGCGCCGTGGCCGGGGGATGGTCGGTCCAGTACTGCTGCATGAGCTGCGTGTTCAGGTAGAACACCGTCGGGTCGGCATTGCCGCCGCACATCAGGACCGGCGCGGTCGGGGTCCAGGCGCGCAGGTCATTGGTCTTCAGGTCCTTGCGCAGTGGGTTGGCGGGGTTCGAGGGCGGCAGGCCGTCGGAGCGGGTGGGAAAGCCTCCATCGGGCGCCGTTCGCGCATCGTCGAGATACGCCTTGCGGTAGGCGTTGGTGATGAGATGCGCGGTCGCGAAGCCGCTGGCGAACACCGACGCCAGGTTCGCAGGTGCGGTGGCCGGCGTGAACACGGCGTAGGCCGGGTCAGGCGGGGTCGGACTGAACAGCGCCGAGGGAAGCTTGCCCTGAGCCTGCAGGTCCGTCACCGCCGTGGCACCGGGCAGCAGGTCCTCGAAGGTCGGCGCATAGGCCGGCTCGATGGCATCGCCCACCGCCGGGTACACATCCCCATAGACGTGCTGGTAGGCGTTCATGAGCAGGGCGATGTTGGCCACCGCATTGTCGCTCACCTGCCCCTCGAAGATGGCATCGCCGAAGGCGCTCAAGGCATACGGCCCCGACATGGGCGCGGCGGCGGTCACGATGGATCCCGCATCCTGCAGGGCCCGGTGCGTGGCCATGGCGACATAACCGCCCTGCGAGTAGCCGGTGACGAACAGCTTGCCGCCATCGGTGGTCGAGGGTGCCTCCGCCGTGGGCAGCGCACTGCGCGCGGCCGCGAGCGCATCGATCATGTCCTTGGACTGCTGATCGGCGACCAGGTAGGGGTGGTAGCCCAGCGTCGAGATGTCATAGCCCACGTAATTGGGCGCGACCACGATGTAGCCCTGCGCCGCGAACACGGCCGCGAGCAGCACGCCTTCGGCATTCGCACCAGTCTGGACATCACCGATGTCGAAGGCCTCATTGGTGCTGGTGCCATGCGCATACAGCAGGATGGGCAGGCTGCCGCTGCAGGCGGCATCGGAGCCATGCGGCACCATCATCGCGCCGGAGGCGGGCGTGATCGCACCGGCGGGGTCCACCGTGCGGTACTCCAGGTGGTAGACATCGATGCTGCAGCGGGGGGTATACGCGAGCTGCAGCAACTGCTTGCCCAGATCGCTCCCACCCAGCACCGTGGTGAGCGCGACGGGATCGAACGTCGCCTTCCTCGCCGGCGGCGAGGTGATGAGCTGGCCGCGCGCGGGCGCGGGCGTCGAGGGGCTCATGTCACCGTTCTTGCCGCTGCCGCAGGCGCCGAGCAGCAGCAGGGTGGCGAGAACGGCCGTCCGGACGAGGTGCGCGGTCATTCGATGCTCCAATGCGTTCCCCGTGGGCCCCGTTCAGTCAGATCGCAGCGCGGCCGGAAAGTTCGACGCGAGCGGGCTGCGCGCGCCCGCTGCGCGCGCCCGCTGAGCGCGCCAGAATTGTCATTCTTGCAATCCGTCGCCGCGCCTTCTGCATCGCAGGCCCGGCATCTACAATCGGGCGCATGGTCCCCCGCTTCGACAACACCTACGCGCGGCTCCCGGAACGGTTCTTTTCCAGGGTCGCACCGGCACCCGTCCCCGCGCCCTCGCTGGTGGTGCTCAACGAGCCACTGGCCAGCGAGCTCGGTTTCGACCCCGCTCGCCTGCGCGAGCCCGACGGCGTTCAGTTGCTGGCCGGCAATGCAGTGCCCGAAGGCGCGGCTTCGCTCGCCATGGCCTATGCGGGACATCAGTTCGGCAACTGGGTGCCGCAGCTCGGCGATGGCCGCGCGGTGCTGCTCGGCGAGGTCATCGACCGTCACGGCGCGCGCCGTGACGTGCAGTGGAAGGGAGCCGGGCGCACCCCCTACTCGCGCGGCGGCGATGGCCGTGCGGTGCTCGGCCCCTGCCTGCGCGAGTACCTGGTGAGCGAGGCGATGACGGCGCTGGGCATCCCCAGCACGCGCGGGCTCGCAGTGGTGCTGACCGGTGATCGCGTGATGCGCGAGGGTTCGAAGCCGGGGGCCGTGTTCACGCGCGTGGCGGCGAGCCACGTTCGCATCGGCACCTTCGAGTTCTTCGCGAACCGCAACGACCTGCCGGCGGTCCGGACGCTGGCCGACTACGTCATCGAGCGTCACTACCCCGGGTGCGCAGCCGAGGGCAATCCCCACCTTGCGCTGCTGCAGGCCATCATCGCGCGCACGGCCGCGCTGGTCGCGCACTGGCAGGCGGTGGGATTCATCCACGGCGTCATGAACACCGACAACATGTCCGTCGCGGGCGAGACCATCGACTACGGTCCCTGTGCCTTCATGGACCACTACGATCCTGCCACGGTGTTCAGCTCCATCGACACCCAGGGCCGCTATGCCTACGGCAACCAGCCGCGCATCGCGCAATGGAACCTCGCCCGTCTCGCGCTCGCGCTGCTGCCGTTGCTGGCGAGCGACCAGGAACAGGCGATCGGCCTCGCGCAGGCGGCACTGAGTGATTTCATCGCGCAGTTCGAGGCCGCCTATCGCCGGCTCATGCTCGCCAAGATCGGGCTCGAGGATGCCGGCGACACGCCCTCCTTGCTGGTGCAGGAGTTGCTCGGGCTGATGACGGCGCAACGGCCCGACATGACGCTCACTTTCCGCAGCCTGCTGGCGGCAGCTGGCCCCGGCGATGGCGACGCGCTGCTCCGGGCGCAGTTCACGGACCCCGCGCCACTCCTGCCGTGGCTCGCGCGCTGGCGCCTGGAGCTCGAACATCAGGGCGCGGAGGCCGGGATCGCGCGCATGCGTGCGCACAACCCGGCGTTCATTCCCCGCAATCATCGCTTGGAGCAGGCCATCCTCGCCGCCGAATCCAGCGGTGACCTCGCGCCATTCGAGGAATTGCACGCGGCCCTGTCGCGCCCCTACGAGGACCAGCCCCGCTTCGAGCCACTGGCCCGCCCGCCCCGGCCCGAGGAAGTCGTTCCGGCCACCTTCTGCGGAACGTGATGCATGCACGCCCGGAAAGCGGGCAAGCGCCGCGACTGTGACGCCCATCGCGACGCACCAGCGTGATTTTTGTCAAGCTGGCCGCCCACTTAAGTCATGGAAGGATCCATGGCCTCTCAGCCAGGCCTCGAACCGCACGTACAGATCCTGGGCTCTCTCGTTCCCCAGGCCCGTCAGCTGAGCATCCACGCATGCGAAGGCGAGGTCCTCGCGTCGCGGCCGGGCATGCCCTCGGCGGGACTGTGCTCGGCCGTCGAGTCGGTTGCGCAGGCGCTCGCGCGCCACGCCAGCGGCCGCTTCGCCGACGTACGCCTGCTGGTCGAGGGTGCGGCAACCTATGTGCTGTGCGTGCGCGATGCGGCGGACAAGCCCGTCGCCTTCGTGTGCCTGCAGTGCGCCCCCGCCGACTCGCTCGCCGAGGCGCCCGACACCGACGCGATGCTCACCCCCTGCGCGCCGGTGTTCGCGCTGCTGTCGCGCGAGATCCCCGCGCTGCTGCGTCGCCAACGCTCGGGAGGCGACACCACGCTGCACCGCCGCTGGGCGGCCGACGTTGCGGAGAATGCGGCCGAGCACGTGCAGACCGGCCTCATCAGCCAGGCCATGCTCGAGTCGCTGGTGCAGCGCTCGAACGCGGCCGGCGCGCTGCTGTACCTGCCCGCCGCCGGGCACGAGGTCATGGCGGCACCCCCCGGTTCCGCCAGCGCGGATCTCGAGCAATTGCGGCGCGTATGCCTGCAGCACCTGTTCCCCGGTGTCAGCAAGAGCGGCGCGCCGATGATCGTCAACAAGCTGCGCGAGGCCGCGAACACCGACCTCGTGCCCTGGCGAATACTGTGCGTGCCGCTGCTGCGGGGCACGCTGGTGGTCGGGATCGTGGCGGTGTTCCGCCGCCGCCAGGCCGACAGCTTCGCGGCCCAGGACGAGACGCTCCTGCGCCGGCTCGCCGATGGCTTGTACGCCACGGTCGAGGCGGCCTACGACGAGGCCACGGGGCTCCTCACGCGCCAGGCCTTCGAGGACAACGCATTGCGGCGGCTCGACGCCGATCCGCGCCGGCCCCGCTGCGTGGTGTATGGCGACATGGATCGCCTGCACATGATCAACGACCTGTTCGGGTTCGCGCGCGGCGATGCGATCCTGCACAGCGTCGCCGCCATCTGGCACCGCAGTGCCCTGCCGGCGGGGAGCCTCGTGTCGCGCCTGTCCGGTGACCGGTTCGTGGGCCTGCTCGATGGCTTCACGCTCAACCAGGCACGCAGCTGGGCCGAGAAACTGCGCACCCGCATCTGCGCCATCACCCCGCCGCCGGAATGCGCGGGGGTGGACGTCTCGGCGAGCTTCGGCATCGCCGCGCTGTCGGCAGATCACACGCTGAATCACGCCCTGGCCGCCTCCGAGACGGCCTGCAAGGCGGCCAAGGACCGCGGCCGCAACCGCGTCGAGGTGTTCGCGGACACCGACGAGAGCCTCATGCAGCGGCACGAGGACCTGCGGGTGTTCCGCGACCTCGTCGATGCGCTCGACACCGACCGCTTCGTGCTGTTCGCACAGCCGCTGCGGCCGCTCACCGACCCGACCCGGCCCACGCACTACGAGATCCTGGTGCGCATGCGTGATGTGTCGGGTTCGCTCGTCCTGCCGGGCAAGTTCCTGTCGGCGGCCACCCGCTACCAGCTCTTCACCCGCATGGATCAGTGGGTGATCCAGCACACCCTCGATGCGCTCAAGCCGCATCGCGAATTCCTGCGCTCGACCGCCACCATGTTCTGGATCAACCTCTCGGGGCAATCTCTCGCCCAGCCCGAGTTCGCCGACTACGTGCGCGCCGCCGTGCGCGAAGCGGACCTGCCGGCGGGAAGCGTGGGCTTCGAGATTACCGAGAACGCCGCCATCGGCAACCTCGAGACGGCGCAGCGATTCATGAGCCGGCTGCGCGAGCTGGGCTGCAGTTTCGCGCTGGATGATTTCGGCACCGGGCTGTCCTCGCTGAAATACCTCAAGGACCTCAAGGTCTCGATGCTGAAGATCGACGGCAGCTTCATCCGCGACCTGCTGCGCGACCCGCGCTCGGATTCACTGGTGCGCGCGGTGCTGCGCGTGGCCGAGGAACTGGGCCTCGAGACCACGGCCGAGTGCATCGAGTCCCCGGAGACGGCCGTGCACCTGTCGGGCATCGGTGTCACCTACGGACAGGGTTTCGAACTGGGACGGCCGGGTGACCTGGCCATGCTGCTCGGGCAGCTCGCCGGCGCCGGGGCGACGCAAGATGCGCCGGACGCCACACTGCGCACACCGCCCGGCGATGCGTCGAAGGCCGCAGCCTCAGGCTGAGTGCCGCCCGTCAGTTCGGGGTCTCGTACGTCACGTAGTATTTCCGGTATCCCTTCGTCGTCCAGCGGCCCTTCCATCCCTTGGGAATGAAGGCGCCCTCGCCGGTCTTCACCACGAGCACGGTTCCGTCCGCCGAGGTCAGCGTGACGCCGCCCTCGAGAAAGTACATGAACTCGTCCTCGGAGTAGGACTCGATGGGGACGTCCGACGCACCGGCCCGGTACAGTCCGGCCGTGAAACGGCCGTCCTTGGAACGCAGCATGGGCACATCGGTGGCCGGGCCATCGGGACCCTTGTCCTCGACGGCGGCGGGACCGCGGAAGACGGCGCCGCGCGCATCCGCCGCGCTCACCTTCACCGGCTTGTCGGGACGCGCAGCGGGAGTCTCCGCCGCAGCAGGCAACGCGAGCGAGACCGCCAGCACCATCGAGAACAGGATTGGGTATTTCATGTCCCAAAGGCTAGCAACGCCGAGAAAGCGAAGCAACCCGCGGAGCGGGCCAGTAGACTGATCGCATCATGAGCGGACCCGTTCGCGGGGCCGCTGGGGGGATCATGAACAACGCGCAGATCGGGTTCTTCGTCGTGCTGGGCCTCATGGCCGTGGTGTTCCACATCACCTGGTTCCGCGCTGCGCGCCGCCACCAGAAGGAAGGGCCCAAGCCGCTGGACTTCGGCGTGGCCGGTCTCACCGCCTTTCTTGACACGCTGGGCATCGGCTCGTTCGCGCCGACCACGGCGCTGTTCAAGCTCTTCCGCATGGTGCCCGACGAACTGATCCCCGGCACGCTCAACGTGGGCCTGGCCTGGGCGGCCATCGCCGAATCACTCATCTTCGTGAAATCCGTGGTCGTGGAACCGACCCTGCTCGCCAGCGTGATCGGCAGCGCCGTGATCGGCTCCTGGTTCGGCGCCGGCGTGGTCCGCCGCCTGCCGCGCCGGTCCATCCAGTTCGCCATGGGAACGGCACTGCTGATCGCCGCCAGCATCTTCATCGGCGTCAGCCTGAACCTGCTGCCCGGCGGCGGCGAGGCGATGGCACTGGGCGGCTGGCGCTTCGCCGTGGCGGTGGGCACGAACTTCATCTACGGCGCGCTGATGACGGTGGGCATCGGCCTGTTCGCACCCTGCATGATCACGCTCGCGCTGCTGGGCATGGCGCCCATCGCCGCGTTTCCCATCATGATGGGCGCCTGCGGCCTCGTGCAGATGGTGGGTGGCATGCGCCTGCTGGAGAGCGGCAAGGTGGCCTTCGGCACCGCCATCGGCATGGCGATCGGGAGCCTCGTCGGTGTGGCGATCGCCGCCTTCATCGTCAAGTCGCTGCCGCTCGGCGCGTTGCGCTGGCTGGTGATCGGCGTCGTCACCTATGCGGCGATGGCGATGCTGCGCTCCGCACTGACGGAGTCGCGCTCCGTCGCCACCGCGCAGCCCGTTCGCGTGCCCTGACGGCGCCTCGCCAACTACTTCAGCCGCTTCCAGTCCTTCAGGATCTCGCGCGCCGCGTTGTGGCCGGGAATGCCCGACACGCCACCACCCGGATGGCTCGAGGAGGCGCACTGGTACAGTCCCGCCACCGGCGTGCGATAGTCCGCCCAGCCCGGCACCGGGCGCTTCCAGAAGAGCTGGTCCGCGCTGAGTTCGCCGTGGAAGATATGTCCCTGCGGCAGGCCGACGATGCGCTCGAGGTCGGTGGGCACCAGCGCATCGATGCCGACGATGCGCGAGGAGAACCCGGGCGCCATTTCGTCCATCACCTCGAGTGCCGCCTTCACGAGCCTGGGCTTCGCGCTGTCCCAGCTTTCGCCCTTCAGGGCATAGGGCGCATGCCCGCCGAATACGTTCACGATGTGCTTGCCGGGTGGCGCGAGCGTGTCATCGACGAAGGTGGGGACCACCGGCGTGAGGAAGGGCCTCGCCGAGAACCGTCCGTACTTGGCATCGTCGTACGCCCGCTCGAGATACTCGATGCCGGGCGCGATGTGCACGTAGCTGGGATACGCGAAGCCCTGCCGCGCGGCATCGAACGCACGATACGCAGGCGGCGCCTCGGCCGCGATGTTGAGCTTGAATGCCGTGGAGAACGTGCGGTATCGCCCGATGTCCTCGAGCAGCTCGGCCGGCAGGTGCGATGCGTCCACCAGCTTGCCGAACAAGGTGGTGGCCGTGGCGTTGGAGGCCACCACGCGCGCCGCGAATTCACGTCCGTCGGCGAGGCGGACACCGCGCGCGCGGCCATCGATCACCTGGATCCCGCTCACCGGTGCATCGGTGAGTACCTCGAGCCCGAAACGCTTCGCGGAAGCGACGATGGCCGCGGGGATGGCGCCCATGCCGCCGCGGATGAAGCCCCAGCCACCGGCGCCCTCGTGCTCGCCCATGAGGTGGTGCAGGATCACGTAGGCCGTGCCGGGTGAGCGCGGCCCGGCAAAGGTGCCGATGGAGGCGTAGTAGGCGAGGATGGACTTGATGATGTCGCTCTCGAACCAGTGCGACAGGTAGTCGTAGGCACTCTGGCTCAGCAGGTCGACCATCCGGTACATCTGCCGCCCGATGCGGCGGTAACGCCACAGGAGCGAGGCGGTGTCGCGAAAACTCTTCCAGTCGCGGCGCACCGGGTCCACGGGTGTCTCGAACAGCAGCTTCCTGATGAGCGCGGCGGACTCCTGCAGTTGCCGGTTGAACGCGGGATAGGCCGCGGCATCGCGCGGCGAGAAACGCGCGAACTCCTTCAGCAGCTTGTCCTGGTCATCGCTGAAGACGATGTAGTCATCCCCACCGAGGGGACAGAACAGGTCGTTGGCCGGCAGCACGGTCAGCCCGAACGAGCGCAGCTCGAGGTCGCGGATGACCCGCGGGTGCAGCAGGCTCATCACGTAGGAGAAACGTGAGGCGCGGTATCCCGGCACGATCTCCTCGGTGACCGAGGCGCCGCCGATGAGCGGGCGGCGCTCGAGCACCAGGGTCTTCAGCCCCGCCTTCGCGAGGTAGGCGCCGCAGACCAGCCCGTTGTGGCCGGAGCCGATGATGATGGCATCGTATTGCGCCGACACCGGCGTACTGGCACCCATCGGTTCACGATAACCGATGCCGGTTCAAAACCAAACACGACGTCTTCGAAAGCGCACGGCAGGGTACCGGCGGGCTTTGCCCTTCGCGATGCGCGCCTGCCACCATGCGCTGGTTCACATTTTCACCACGGCCCGGCACATCCGGGGTTCCCTGGCCACCTGCCAGCTTCGAAATCTGCAACGCATGCACCATCGCCCGTGAGGACCCTGTCCTAGCATGAATTCCCGCCGGGCATCCATCGGGGGTGCGGGCACACATTCTTCGGAGCTGATGATGTCGAGGGGTTCCTACCCGCTGCTGCTGACCATGGCGCTCTCCGCCCCCGGCGCATCGCAGGCATTGGGCCTGGGCGAGATCCACGTCGACTCCAACCTGAACCAGCCCCTCTCCGCGCACATCGACATCTTCGGTGCAAGCGATCAGGAGCTGAACTCGCTGCAGGCTGCCATCGCCAGCCGCGACGACTTCCAGCGATTCGGCGCGGACCGTCCGGCATTCCTCGCCAGCACCCGTTTGCAGATCGAGCGCGACGGGCAGCAGCGGCCGGTGCTTCGCCTGCAATCGACGGAGAGCTTCACCGAACCGCTGGTCGATCTCGTGATCCAGCTCCGCTGGCCGGGTGGAACCCTGCTGCGCCAGTTCTCGCTGCTGCTCGATCCGCCCGCTCCCCTCACGGCACGCGCGAGTGCGCCTGCCTCGGTGCCCGCGCCGGCCCCTGTCGCGGCACCCGCGGCGGTGCTGCCGCCGACACCGATTCCCGTCGCGGCACCCACGACGGTGTCGCCGCCCACGCCCGCGCCTTCGCAAGCCGCGGAGCCATCGCAGCCTGCCGCGTCGCCGGTGATCGATGCCGCGACCGCCCCGTCGGAGGAGTCCTCGGGGGAGACTTCGAAGGTCCCGTCGGAGATTTCGTCGGAGGTCCCGTCAGAGGCCCTTTCGGGGTTCACTTCTGGAGCCACTTCAAGCGTTCCCGCCTCGTACCATGTGCAGCCCAAGGACAGCCTGCAGGCCATTGCCCGGCAGCTCGGCGCCCGATCGGCCGCACAGGTCCGGCGCATGGTGGTCGGCCTGTTCCGCGCCAACCCGGCCGCCTTCGAGGGCAACATCAACCGCCTGCGCGTGGATGTGATGCTTCGGGTGCCCGAGGCGGCCGAGCTCGCCGCGCCCTCGCAGTACGAGGTGAACCGCGAATACCGCGCGCAGATGTCGGCGTGGCGGCTGGCCGGCCGGCCCCCGCTGGCCGTTGAGCGGCCTGCCTCACCCGCAAGCCCCGTGGAATCGCCCGAACCGGAGCGCGTGGCGGTCGAACCGCGCACCGCCGCCGCACCCGGTGCCGAAGCCGTCACGGCGATGGCCACCCCTGCCGCCGCGCAAGGCAACGATGAAACCTCCGAACTCACGCAGCGCGTGCAGGGACTGGAGCAGTCCCTGCGCGAGATGCGCGAACGGATCGAGCGCGACAACGCCCGGATCCGCGACCTGAATCGCCAGCTCGCGGAAGGCCGGGGCGCTGCGCCGGTGGCCGTCCCGCTGCCCGCCGAGGCTCGCGCACATCACGCAGCCGCCCCATCGACGCTTCGCTTCCTCCCGGCCGCGGGCTTCGGCGGTGCACTGATGGGTGCGTTGTGGCTGATGTGGGCGCGGCGCGGCGAACGGCGTCGTCCCGCACCGAAGGCCGCGCCCGCTGCAGCCGACTCGCCGTCCCCCACCGTGGAGACGACGGACGGCCATGCTCCGGCGCCGCCAGTGCCGGTCAACGCCGCACCGGCCGCGCAGGGCCCGGCTCCGGCGGCCGTGCCGGCGATGGCCAGTGCACCCGCGATGCCGGCGGGGAAACCGCCCGCACCCCTGGATCATGCCGCCGAAGTGGTGGCCGATCTCGACGAGGAGGATACCCTGGAACTCAAGCCCACCGGTGACACCACCACCAACCTCACGCTGGATGCGACCCTCGCCCTGCATCGGGACGAGAACGTCGTCGACCTCGAGCGCACCGCGCAGCACGTGACCGTGTCCGGCGACCTGCATGCGCCCACGCAGGAAATGCACTTCGTCGAGCGCCGCAAGAGCGTGATCGACGTGCTGCGCGCGGCCATCGACCGCGAGCCGCATCGACGCGAGCTCAAGATGAAGCTGCTGGAGCTGTACTACGCTACGGCCTTCGCCAACCAGGCGTCCTTCCTCGAAGTGGCCAAGCTCCTGGCGCGCGATCGCGACGTGCTCACGGCCGGCGACTGGGACCGCATCATCGAGATGGGCAAGACCATCGCGCCCAAGGACAAGCTGTTCCTGATCGACCCGGATGCGGGCGCCGAACTGTCCGACGTGAAGGAAAGCGCCGCCTGATCCGCTGCGCGTCAGCGCGCGGCCGGCACCAGCCTGAGCGTGTGGCGAGCCGTGCCGGGAAGGAAGGGCTCGGGCCGGCCCGACGCCCAGGCATCGAAATCCGAGCGGGACCAGGGCGAGAGCGGATGGCCGCTCTGGCCGCCCGGCATGTGGAAATAGCCTGCCGATTCGTGGCCCGGCGAGACACTGAAACGCTCTGACGCGCCGAAATCCGGACCCTGCACCCGCGGCATGTCCTCACGTCCGCCGGGCACCCGCACCACCGGCATGTCGAGCAGGCCGGAGAGCCCGGGCAGCGCGCCCGACAGCGGATGGCGGATCCTCACCTCGTTCACACGACCCCAGGGACAGCCCGTCACCGACACGCAGTGATCGCCCGGCCGCTCGCTCGCGAGCAGCGCTTCCAGCAGCAACGCATCCCAGTCCGCGTAGCGCGGCGCGAGCAGGTGTCGAGGCCGCTGGCTGACCATGCGCCACAAGGGACCCTCGAAGGCACTGGGGATCTCGAAATCGAAGTGCGGCGCTCGCTGCCGCGCCGGTGCGATCAGCATGTAGAAGACGCGCGCCTCGACCTGCGCGCGGAATGCGGCGATGAGCCGGTATCCCGCATCATCGGGTCGCGCGTGATCGCTCCACTGCCGCAACACCTGCGCCGACGGGGCATGTGCGCCGGCCTGCGCCGCCGGCAGACGCCCGAGGAGCCCGAGCAGCAGGTCGCGCCAGCGCTCGAGGAACCGGGCGCGGTCATCGAGCTGCACCGACAGGCTCGCATCTTCCGTCACGGGCAACGGCGCGGCGGCCAGGTCCGCATGGATCTGTCCGGCGCGCGCTCCACGATCCATGCCGCCATCGCCGAGCAGCGCCTGCGACTCCCCGCCCACCACCCGTGCATTGGCCGACCACAGCAGCCCTTCCGGCGGATCCACGACCCGGGGCTGTTGCTCGGCGGTGGCCCATCCGCCGAATCCCACGTGCGCATCGTCCGATCGCTGCGGCATTCCCGCATCGCCCGTTCGCAGCGGAATGCGGCCGCCGATGGTCCAGGCGATGTGGCCGCCGGCATCACCCAGCATCAGGTTCTGGGCCGGGATGCCGAATCCGGATGCGGCCTGCAACGCGTCGGCGATGTTGCGCGAGCGCTCGAGCCGGATGAGCTCGAGATTGAGCGCCGCGGGCTCCTGCGCACTCCAGGCCAGCACGTAAGGCTTGCCCTCCCAGTCTTCGCCCATGACCGGTCCCCAGGGCGTCAGCGCCACCTTCAGCGTGCGTGACGCACCCCCCTTCACGTGGATGACCTCCTCCACGTACTGGAGGGACACCGGGCCCGCCGCCGTGAGGTACTGGCCGGGTTGCGCACCCGGCACCAGGCGGATCACCGATTCGTACTCGCCGTAGCTGTTGGTGAATCCCCAGGCGAGGTGCCCGTTGCTGCCCACCACCACGAGCGGCGTTCCGGGCAGGGTCACGCCAGTGGCCTCGAATCCTTGCGCGCCCGGCTGCACGAGCCGGGCGCGATACCAGATCACCGGTACCCGCAATCCCAGGTGCATGTCGTTGGCCACCAGCGCCGCGCCGCTGGCGGTGCGCGTACCCGCCACCGCCCAGTTGTTGCTGCCGAGCCCGCCCTGCTGGCGCCGGACGGTGTCGGGGAGCGAAGACGGCCATTCGGGGTGCGCCCTCAGGTCGAACTGCGCCGGCGTCGGAAGCGTGACTTCCGGTCGCGGCGTGCCATCGACGGCCGCTTCCCACTCCGGGGCGCCGGAGAGCAGGAAATCGGTGGCCGCGCCGGGCAATGACTCGCGCAGCAGTCCCCGCTGCAGCAGGCCGTGTCCGGTGGGATCCTGGAGCTGCAGGAACATCGCCTGCACGCACAGGATGCTGTCCTCGACGCGCCAGGCGCGCGGTGCCTGGCCCAGCAGCCAGTATTCCCACGGCCGGCCGCGCAGCGAGGCCAGTCCCGCGTTGACCCCTTCGGCATATGCCGCGAGCAGGCCGCGATGATCGGCGGGCAGGCTGGCCGCCACCGTCGCGGCCACCGCGCGGAAGCGATGCCGTCGCAGCGACACATCGAGCTCCAGCAGCGAGGGACCGAGCAGTTCGGCCAGCTCGCCGGCTGCCGCGCGCCGCTGCAGGTCCATCTGGAAGAAGCGGTCCTGGGCATGCGCGAAGCCCAGCGCCCGCGCCAGGTCGGCGCGCGTGGCGGCGGTCAGCGTCGCAACACCGTGATCGTCCCGCTGCAGTGTCGCGCCGGCCGACAGGCCCGCGATCGCCTGCTCGCCATCGAGCTCGGGCAGGCTTGCCCGCAACGCGAGCCAAGCGCCCGCCGCGGCCAGCGCGGCGAGACCCACCAGCGCCACGGCCGCGATGGCCAGCGCGCGCTTCAATCAGTAGACGCCGGAAGTCTTGGCGGGCGCAGCGCCGGTGAACTGCGCGAGCAGGTCGCTCGCGGCGCGCAGCAGGAGCGTGGTGTCCGAGCCCACCGCGACGAAGGTCGCACCCACCTCGAGGTACTCGCGCGCGCGCTGCGGCTGCGCGCTCAGCGTGCCGGCGGCCTTGCCGGCGCGGACCACGGTGCGCATGCCCTCACGCATGGCCTCGAGCACGTCCGGATGCTCGGGCTGGCCGAGGTGACCCATGGACCCCGCCAGGTCCGCCGGCCCGAAGAACACGCCATCCACGCCCTCGACGGCGGCGATGTCGGCGAGCGCTGCGAGACCGGCCACGGACTCCACCTGCAACATGAGGCAGATGCCTTCGTCGGCGCCGCTGAGGTAGCCGTCGATGCGGTTCCAGCGCGAGGCCCGGGCCAGCGCGCTGCCGACCCCGCGGATGCCGCGCGGCGGATAGCGCACGGCGGCGACGATGGCCCGGGCCTGCTCGGCGCTGTCCACCATCGGCACCAGCAGGTTCTGCACGCCGATGTCGAGATAGCGCTTGATGAGGGCCGGATCGTGCGAGGGAATGCGCACCGCCGCCTGCACCGGATAGCCGGCCAGCACCTGGAGCTGCGCGAGCGTGCTGCGCACGTCGTTGGGCGCGTGTTCGTTGTCGATGAGGATCCAGTCGTATCCCGCGTTGGCGAGGATCTCGATGGCGTAGGGGTCGGCGAGCGCGGACCAGAGGCCCAGCTGGCGCTGGCCGGCGATGAGTCGCTGCTTGAAGAGGTTCGGCGATGCCTGCATGCGCGGGGAGGTTACACGAACCGGAAGGAAATGGCGCCCAGCGGACCATAGTCCGCGTGCAGCACATCGCCCCGTTGCGCGGTGGTGGGCCGCGTGAAGGAACCGGCGAGCACGAGGTCGCCCGCCCGGAGCTGCTCGCCGTACGGTGCGATCTTGTTGGCGAGCCAGGCCACGCCCGTGGCCGGATGGTTGAGCACCGCGGCCGCGAGGCCCGTCTCCTCGATCACGCCGTTCTTGAAGAGCATGGCACCCGCCCAGCGCAGGTCCACGGCGTCGGGCCGCGCGGGACGGCCGCCGGTGACGATGCCCGCATTGGCCGCGAAATCCGCGATGGTGTCGAACACCTTGCGCATCTGCTTGGTGTCACGGTCGAACTGCTCGATGCGCGCATCGATGATCTCCAGCGCCGGCGTCACGTACTCGGTGGCGGACAGCACGTCGAACAGCGTCACCCCCGGCCCCTTCAGCGGCCGATTCAGCACGAAGGCGAGTTCCACCTCCACGCGCGGCGCGATGAACCGCTCGACCGGTATGTCCTGGCCGGTCTCGAAGAACATGTCGTCCATCAGCGGCGCATAGTCGGGCTCGGTGATCTGCGAGGCCTGCTGCATGGCCCGCGAAGTCAGGCCGATCTTGCGGCCGCGGATGGTGCGCCCTTCGGCGAGTTCCAGCTTCACCCACTCGCGCTGGATGGCATAGCCGTCCTCGATGGTCATCTGCGGGAACTGGCGCGAGAAATGCCGCAGCTGAGTGCGCGTGCGCCGCGCCTGCCTCAACTGGCGCGCAAGATCGGCGATGAGGGCGGCGTCGAGCATGGTCAGGCCTGGCTGAAGAGGGGATGGATGTTGCTGTGCTTCGCGCCGTAGCTCTCATCACCCTGATCGACCTGCAGGGTCACGCCGATGAGCCGGCGTTCGAACACCGGCGCGAGTTCGCGCTTCGCCGTGGCCAGCAGCGCCTCGCCCACCTGCTTGCGCACCGCCTCGCTCCTGCCCTTGCCCATGCGCAGGTTCAGGTACATGAACGCGTAGTCGCGCTTGCCGTCCGCCACGGCGAAATGCGGTGCGGGAACCGCGAACACGCGGGTGCCGCCGGTGGGGAAGACCTGCTCGCCGGATTCGTCCCGCGCGGCCAGCATGGTATCGGCGCAGTGGCGGCACAGCCCGTCGAGATCGACCTCGCGTTCGAGATTGCCCGTGTACAGGATGACTAGGTGCGGCATGCGATGTCCATGGTGGCGACGGTGCAGCCCACTGCGAAGATCGGGATGGGCTTGCTGAAGTGCACGGTGCCGCGGCCACCCGCGGCAGCGGCCACGCTGATGAAGGTGCGGATCTCGAAGCCGCCCTGGCCGCCGTCGCGATAAGTCGCGGCGTCGGTGTAGGAGAGCAGCGCCTGCCGGTCATTGCGGCTCCAGCGATCGAGCAGTTCCCGATCCCAGTCGGCATTGATCCTGCCGGAGTCCGGGGTGGCCGGCCAATGCGAGATGCCGCCCGTGCCCACCAGCGCGATGCGCTCGGGCACCGCGTCGGCGGCGCGTCGCAGCGCCTCGCCGAAAGCCCAGGCCCGGTGCAGCGGTGCGAGCGGCGGCCCCTGGCAGTTGATGTTGGCCGGGATGACGGGGATGTCGCCGGCCGGCGTGAGGAAGTGCAGCGGCACCATGATGCCGTGGTCGAACTTCCACTCCTCGGCATAGGCCACATCCACGGTGTTCATCATCTCGATGATCAGCCGGCGCGACAGCGCCGCATTCCCCGGCACGCGCTGGCGCGGGATCTTCAGCCACTGCGGATCCTCGATGGGCCCTTCGTAGTCATCCGCCATGCCCACCGCGAAGGCCGGCATGTTGTTCATGAAGAAGTTGGCGAAGTGCTCGGCCGCGACCACGACCAGCGCATCCGGCCGGGCGGCGTGCAGGTCCTGCGACATCCGGCGCAAGGCCGCGTAGAACTCCTCGCGCAAGGCAGGCTCGGCCAGGTGCGCGCGTCCGGTGATGCCCGGGGCGTGGCTGCAGATGCCGGCGAACACGAGGCTCATACGCCCGCCACCTTCTCGTCCATCGCCGTGGTCATGGTGTAGACACCAGCGCGCACCGGGCCGTGCCTGGCCACGCCATCGCGCATGGCCTGGATGTAGTCGGGCCAGGACATTCCCAGGTACGCGGCGAAGTGCATCAGCAGCTGGCCATTCGCGCCCAGCACGTAGATCAGGCCCACATCACCCGCCTCGATGGCCGCGCGCTCCTCCGCGCTCAGCGCATAGGCCGACAGCAGCGCCGCACGATCGTCGCGATAGCGCCGCTGGACCCTGTCGTCGCGGTTGAGGTCGTAGAGGAACTTCTGCATCCCGTACAGGCTCACTTCTCCACCCCCCAGTGCGGGATGTGGTGCTGCCCCAAGCTCACGCAGACATTCTTCGGTTCGAGGAACACCTCGTAGCTCCAGGTGCCGCCCTCGCGGCCGATGCCGGAAGCCTTGGTGCCGCCGAAGGGCTGGCGCAGGTCGCGCACGTTCTGGCTGTTGACGAAGCACATGCCTGCCTCGATGGCGGCGGCGACGCGGTGGGCGCGGCCGATGTTCTCCGACCACACGTAGCTGGACAGGCCGTAGCTGATGTCGTTGGCCTTGGCGATGGCATCCGCCTCGTCCTCGAAGGGGATGAGGCAGGCCACGGGCCCGAAGATCTCCTCCTGGGCGATGCGCATGCGGTTGTCGACATCGGCGAACACCGTGGGCTTCACGAAGTTGCCCTTCGACAGCGCGGCCGGCAGATCGGGCGGCTCCACGCCGCCGCAGACCAGCGTGGCGCCTTCCTTCGGGCCCAGCTCGATGTAGCCGCGGACCTTGGCGAGATGGTTCTGGCTGATCATGGGGCCGATGATGGTGCTCTCGCTCATCGGGTCCCCGACCACGAGGTTGCGCGCCCGGGCAGCGAACTTCTGCACGAAATCGGCGTACAGTGAACGCTGCACCAGGATGCGCGAGCCCGCCGTGCAGCGCTCGCCATTGTTCGAGAAGATCATGAACACCGCCGCGTCCAGCGCCCGCGGCAGGTCGGCATCCTCGAAGATCACGAAGGGACTCTTGCCGCCCAGCTCCATCGAGAATTTCTTCAGGCCTGCCGCGCGCACGATGCGGTTACCCGTGGCGGTCGAACCGGTGAAGGAGATGCCGCGCACGTCGGGATGCGCGCACAACGGTTCACCGGCCTCCGCGCCGTAGCCGTGCACGAGGTTGAGCACCCCGGCCGGCACGCCCGCCTCCAGGGCAAGTTCCCCGAGTCGTGCCGCCGTGAGCGGCGACAGCTCGCTCATCTTCAGCACGGCGGTGTTGCCGAAGGCAAGGCACGGCGCCACCTTCCAGGTGCCGGTCATGAACGGCACGTTCCACGGCGAGATCAGCGCGCACACGCCCACCGGATGGAACAGCGTGTAGTTGAGGTGCGTGTCGGTCGGATAGGTGTGGCCATCGACGCGCGTGCACATCTCCGCGAAGTAGTGGAAGTTGTCGGCGGCACGCGGCACGAGCTGCTTGCGCGTCTGCGTGATGACTTGGCCGCTGTCATGGGTCTCGGTGGCGGAGATCTCCGGCACGTGCTGCGCGATGAGATCCCCCAGCTTGCGCATGATGCGGGCGCGCTCGACCGCGGGCCGGCGCGCCCAGGCCGGGAACGCCGCCTTCGCCGCCGCCACCGCCGCGTCCACCTCGGCGGCGCCGCCACGGGCCACTTCCGCGAGCGTCTCCTGCGAGGCGGGGTCCACGGTGGTGAAATACTCCCGGCTCGCGACGCTCTTGCCATTGATCAGGTGGTCGACCCGCATTCCTCATCTCCTCGACTGTGGCTTCAGCGGCCGAAGATGTCGTCGGCCACGATATGGTTGACCTGCCGCCCCAGGCCTTCGATCTCGCAGACGACCTCGTCGCCCACGTCCACGTTCACCACACCCTCGGGGGTGCCGGTGAGGATGGTATCCCCCGCCTGTAGCGTCATGAAGGCGCTGAGGTATTCGATCAGGCTGGGGATGTCGTGGATCAGGTCGCGCGTGTTGCCCGACTGGGTCTGGCGTCCGTTCACCCGGGTCGACAGCGCGAGGTTCGACGGATCCGGCACCTGTTCCGCCGGCACGAACCAGGGCCCGAGCACGGTGCCCCCGTCGCGGTTCTTCACGCGCAGGTTGGGACGATAGTAGTTCTCGAGGTAGTCGCGGATGGCGTAATCATTGGCGATGCAGTAGCCGGCGACATGCTGCCAGGCATCTGCCCGTGCCACTTTTCGGGCGGTGCGCCCGATGACCACGGCGAGTTCGCACTCGTAGTGCATGAACTTCACATCGCGCGGCCGGCGCGTCTGGCCGCGATGACCGACGAGCGTGCCCGGTCCCTTGAGGAACACCAGCGGCTCGTCCTGCGCCTTGAAGGACAGCTCGCGGGCGTGGTCCGCGTAATTCAGACCCAGGGCGATGAGGGTACCGACTTCGTAGGGCGGCAGCCACACGACGTCGGATTCGGCGAGCACGCGGCCATCGGCGAGGATGATGCCCTCCGACCCGTCGGCCAGCCGGTGGGGCGCGGCATCGTAAACGGCACCCGCGTAGGCGATGCGCGCGCGCATCAGGCTCGCTCCGCCACGTATCGCGTGGTCAGGGCGCCGAGGCCGTCGATCTCGATGCGCGAGACCTGCCCGGCGCGCACGCGCGGCGCGGGCTGCGCCACGCCCACCGCGAGCACATCGCCCGGCGCCAGGGTCGAACTCCGTGACATCGGCGATCAGCCGGGCCACGGGCCGGACCAGGTCCGCCGTGTGGACCGTGGTGATGAGCGCCTCATCGACGAACACCCGGATGGCGAGGGCATCCGGCCGGGGAATGGCGGATCGCGCCGTGACCTTGGGACCCATCGGGCAGAAGCCATCGCGCGCGCGCAACCGGACACTGGGCCGGTAGACGCTCGCGTGTGGCACGCAGACATCGTTGATGATGAGGAACCCCGCGAGAAACTCCAGCGCCGTCGCCTCGCCGACCCTGCAGGCGGTGCGCTGCACGACGCACCCCAGGCACGCACCCACCGCGAGTTCCCCGGACTCGGCCGGCACCACCACGACGGCATCCTCGCCGGCCAGCGTGTTGCGCGGCTTCAGGTACAGGACCGGCGCCACCGGCGCCTTGCCGTAGGGTGGCTGCTGCACTGCGGGGCCGAGTGCGTCCAGGGCGCTGCGATGGTTCAGCAGCGTGCCATACACGGTGCCCGACAGTCGCCAGGGCGGGAGGTCACAGGGAATCTCGAGGGCGCTCACGATCCGGTCCGATTACTAATATATTAGCAATTTAGGCCCGGGTGTGTGAGCATGTCAAGGCATGAGTGTCCGCCCCGGCGTGCTGTCGCGACGCAACCTGCCGCTGCTCCTGCTGCAGGCCCGCGAGCACGTCATCGCGCACTTCCGCCCCATCCTGAAGGACGCCGGGCTCACCGAGCAGCAGTGGCGCATCCTGCGCCTGCTGTTCGAGCAAGGGCCGCTGGAACCGCGCCAGATCGTCGAACCGTGCCGCATCTCGAGTCCCAGCCTTGCGGGGGTGCTCGCGCGCCTGGAGCAGATGAAGCTGGTCCGGCGCAGCCGCATCGACGCTGACCTGCGACGGGTGCGGGTGTCGCTCACGCCCCGCGGCCGCAAGCTGGTGGATCGCCTGGCCCCGCGCATCGAGGCGGTGTACCAGGACATCGAGGCACGCATCGGGCTCGACTTCTGCGAGCGGTTCTACGGGACGCTGGACCATCTCATCGAGTCCGTTCGCCACGTCCGGTTGACATAACGCCAGGCGATTTGCGCCCCGGCATGACCGGCGGGTAGCCTCACGCTCAAACGAGGGGATTCAAACCCAAAGTACGGCCCGCGACGGCCGTCAATTCGCCCGTGAGCCACTTTCCGCTTCCATTCGACGTTCCGCGCCGGCTGCCGGCCGCGATCCTGCTGTGCGCCGTGCTGCACGCCCCGGTGGCGCAGGCGCCTGCCGCCGAATCGCGCGCGCAGCTCGGGGTGAGCGCGGTGGTGCTGGCGATGGCGCGCCTCACCCTGGCCGCGGCCCCCCGCGAGGTCGAGGTCTCGGCCGCCGATGTTCGCCGGGGATTCGTCGATGTTGCGCAGCCCACCGCCCTGCTCGTCCAGAGCAACAGCGCCGCCGGGTTCCAGCTCGAGCTGCAGACGCTGGACCCGATGGTCCGGGGCCTCGTGGTCGAAGGCCTGGATTCTCCCCAGGTGCTGGGCGCGGAAGGCGGAACGCTGGTCCGGCGCTGGAACGCGAGGCATGCGGAACGCCTCGCGCTGCGGTTCCGGCTGATGCTCGCGCCGGACCTCGCCCCCGGACGCTATCCCTGGCCGCTGCGCTTCGCCGTGCGGCCCCTGTAGCGGCTCAGTAAGTCACCGTCATGAGGATGGTGTCGACGTAGCTGCCGGGCGCAACGTCCTGCTGCGCGGGCACCCGCCCGTACATGGTCCCGGTCGCGGAGCTCGTGCCGCCGGCAAACACGGTGAACGGACCGGCGCTGCCGCCGAAGGAGCCGCCACTGCCATCGCCCATCACCTGCGTGTAGGCCGTGCTCCAGTAGATGTTGTAGTCCAGCGAATTGGCGCCGGAGAACATCTTGCGCGTCGCGAACGAGCCTGACAGCCCGGCGCTGAGCGATACGCCGACGGTGACGTTGGTGGAACCCGTGCCGCTGCCGGTGCAGGTCACCTTGAGGGTGCCCGTGGAGGTCGCGGGTGCAACCGCCAGCGGATTGTAGACGCCGAAGGCGATGCTCGATGCGGAAGCGGTGCAGTTGACCGTCACCGCCCGCGCCGCACCCGCGGCCAGCACTAGCAGCAGCAGCGGCAGCAGGGCGATGGAGTGGCGGCGTCTCATGAGGGTCTCAGTGTAGCGCGGCGCAGCGGCACGCAGCGCACCGTCCCCAGGTCGGGCTGGGGCTCGCTCGAATCCGGCGGTTCGATGCGAAATTCGCAGGACCCGCCATCCCAATGCGCTTCGCCCCTCGTGCCATGATCATAGCCCGTGACGTAGACCACGCCATCGAGCACCACCGGGAAATCGCGGCCGTTGACATGAACGACGGCACCGGCGGGGACGACATCGCCCTCCGGACGCACCAGCTTGAAGGTGGCGCTGCGCACGCGCTCGACCGGGAAGCGCGCCACCACGCCGCTCCGGTAGGGGGGCGCCATGATGGTGCTGGCCGACTCGATGGTCGTGTCCAGCGGCAGCTCCTCGGGCAGGATGCTGATGCGGTTGGCCTCGTAGGGACGCAGGTTGAACAGCAGGGCCTTGCCGTTCGCATCCGTGTGGGTGGTGAGCTGGTTCTCCACGTACACCGGCACATCCGGCAATCCGGCCACATCCACCACCGCAAAGCTCCCCGTCACCGATCGCGTGGCGGCAAACTTGCCATCGAGCAGTGTCATGGCGCCGCTCAGGAACACGCTGCGGCCGTCGATGCCGGCGTTCCGGGCCGCCTCGAGTTCGAGGTCCGCCGCGCTGAACTGCTGGCGCCAGCTCGCATCGTAATTGCCCCGGGAGGTGCCCGACAGCCGGTAGCCGCTGCCCTCGCCCACCGGCGGGCTTTGCGTGAGCGTCGCGATCATCTCCTCGGGCGGCGCTCCCTCACCGCTCCCGCCGAGCGTCGAGACGGTGGCGGCCTGGCGCGCGCCGAAGGGCAGCACGTAGACGAGGTAGGCGCTGGTGGAATCGGTGCCACCGTGCACCCGGGTCAGCGTCATGTTCAGCGTTCCGGCATGGCCGAAGGTCACGCTGTGGGTGAGGCTCAGGGTCTGCTGCGCGGGCGCGGTGCGATAGCTCTGCCGCACCCAGGCCAGCGACAGCGAGCCGGCTATCCCTAAGCTCGTGCCCATCTGCAGCACCGAGCGCTGGCGGAAGCGCGTGCTGGAATTGATCGAATCGGCGATCTGCGCGAAGCCCTCGCTGGCGAGCAGCGTGCTGGCGAGAAAGCTCATGCGCCGCCCGCGGTGCTCGAACCCCAATCCACTGAGCGCACCCGTCCCCCGTTCATCGCCGCCGGCCGCCGCGGTGAGGCTCAGCGTGCCGACACGGCCGATGCCGACGATGGCGTTGAGTCCCGCCGCGTGCGCATCGTGGGCCAGGTACTCGGCATGGCCCTCCAGGGTCAGGCGATCCGACAGTCCCTGTCGCCAGCTCCCTTCGGCGAGGAACGCGCCATAGCGGTTGCTGGCGATGGCATAGTCCTCGCGCACCTTGCCAAGGTTCAACGACCACTGCGACAGGCCCTGCGCGAGCAGGTTGCTCGAGGAATAGAACGACTTGGTGATCACCTGCTCGCGGCCGAGCGCATCGCGCACCACGACGCTCACGTCCCCCGTCCCGGACACGCTCGGCAGCCGGTCGACGACGAAGGGGCCGGGCGGGAGCTGCGAACTCGAGACGAGCTGGTTGTTGACGAACACGTCCACGGTCGATGGCACGCTCGCCATGCCGCCAGCGGACAGGAGCGGCGAAGTCAGCAGGTCCGGCCGCATGCCGAAGTTCTTCGCCAGCCGCACGCCGGCGAAGCGCACCGCGTTGCCCCAGCTCGCGGCATCGCTGATCGAGTCACCGAGGTTCAGCGTCTGCAGGCGGTCGGGGAAATCACGCGTGAAGGTGGTGTCGAGGCGCGTGAGCGTGCGGTTGAACGGATCATCGCGGCCGATGGAGGTCTGGGTCAGCACCCCCATGCCGGCGAACAGCCCGAGCTCGGTGAAGGCGCCGGTCACCCGCGTTCCGGCCACCTGCTGGGAGGTGAGCTGGTAGTTGAGGAAGGTGCCGGGAGCGGCCGGCGTGGGCTGGGGCCCACGGCGGGCGGGGGCATCCAGTCGGGTGGTTGCGAAGCTGGCCGCGGGCGCGGTGATGAGCGCGCGCTGGTGGGCCTCGTCGATGCTGACGTTCGTACCCGGTGTGTCGGCGGGCGCGTACCAGCGCTGGCCGTCCTGTTCGACCGGCGCGGCCGTGGGCAACTTGAGCCGGAGCCGCTGGAAATCCTGGCTCGCGAGCAGCAGCCGGCCCTGGGCGCCGCGCAGCACCACCAGCGATTCACCCAGATCGGTCTCGTTGACCCGGACCTCGAGCACGGCTTCCTCGAGCCCGCCCTCCGCGGCAACGGCCTGCTGCCCCAGGATCAGCCCGAGCAGCAGTGCGCCAGAATATGTCGCCCGGCGCATCGCACGGTGTCTGCGGGAGCCTGGATGCATGCGTGCCTCCCGGCCGGATTACAGGGAGGTGCTGGCGACGTCGGCGCTGAACTCGCCCAGGTCGCTGTGGCCGTGGATCCTGATCGGTCCCTGATGCGCGGTATCGCCCGACGGAGTCAGTATCCAGCTCATGCGGCTGCCGGGCAGGACGTACTTGGATGACAGCCCACGGACCGGCTCGGCCGCGCCGGGAAGCTGCACCTCGAAATCGGTGATCTGAAGGTGCGCAGCGCCGCGATTGCTGGCGGCGATCTCGAGCTTTCCATCCTCGAGCCAGCGCGATTCCCACTGCACGTCGGCCGCTGGCTTTCCCGCGCTGGGTGCGATGAACACCGGCACCGACAGGCGCAGCGCGACGCGCAGGCCGTTGAAGTCCTTCGCGGCGCTCAGCGGCACTTCCTGGAAGATCACGCGGTAGGCGAGTTCACGAGACGCATCGGGAGCCTGGCGCAGCGCGACGCGCACGATCTGTTCGGATTTCGGCGCGATCTGCAGCACCGGCGGCGTCGCCAGGATGTCGCGGGTTTCCTCCAGCGACTCCTCGCCACCGACCTGTGACCAGCGCAGCACCCTCACCTGCACCACCACCGGCCGGTCCTCGGCATTGGCCAGGGTGAGCACGTCGGTGTGGCGCGCGGCACCCAGATTCGCGCGGATCGGCGCGATGTTGAAAGTGCTCGCGGCAGCCGTCGTGGCTGCCACGAGCCAGGATGCGAACACGAGCCCGCCGACGACCGCCCTCCTGGCGGCCGCCGGCAGCACCCGTTGATTCCATGCCTTCATCGTCTTCGAAAAGCCGGTGCGATCAGTACGTCACGGTGACCGTGATGGTATCGCTGTACGCACCCGGCACGGCGGCCTGGTTGGTCGCGCTGTCGGGCAACTGACCATACACGGTCAACGTGTTGGCCGTGGCCACGCCGGCGCCGGTGCCGGCCTGCGTGCCAGTGCCACCCGTGCCATCACCGAAGACCGTGGTCGCGGCGGCGGTGGTGTACAGGTTGTACTGCAGCGTGTTGGCGCCCGAGCCCATCAGGCGCTGCGCCAGCGTGCCGCCGGTCGTCGAGCCCGCGTTCAGCGCGACGGTGTACGGGGTGTTCTTCGTGCACTTCACGCTGACCGTGGTGTTGCCCGTCTGCGCGCCGGCACCCGGCGTGTAGTTCGGGAATGCCAGCGGCAGGGCCGTGGTCGAGCAGGTGGCCTGGACCGTGGCCGTCACCTGGAAGGTGGTGTTGGTCGTGGCCGCATTGGCAACGGCGGCAGAAAGCGCGCCGGCCGTCAAAGTCGCCAGTAGGATCTTACGCATGGAATGTCCTCGCAATGTGATCAGGGTACGAAACCGCGGCAAACCACCGCGTTGGCGCCTATTCTTGATACATAAGGGTTTGGGGTTGTGACCGCCTTCGCAGTTTGCGCAAGGGGTTCTCAAGTTTGAGCGTGATCTGCCGGGTCGCTCGCAAAATCACGGTGTTTTGCAGGCTCGCGGCTGCGCTCGCGCAGCGTGCACAGTTCACGGATTCGTCGCAGGGGAGCACGGGTTGCGGCAGGTGGATGTGTTGATCGCCGGCGGCGGCGCGGTGGGCAGCGCCTGCGCCTGGTTCCTGCGCCGCGAGGCACCCGGCCTCGAGGTGATCGTGGTCGAGCCGGACCCAACCTACCGGTTCGCCGCCAGCACGCTGTCGGCCAGTTCCATCCGCCAGCAGTTCTCCACGCCGCTGAACATCGCGCTCTCCGCCTTCGGCCTGTCGTTCCTGCGCGAGCACGGCATCCGCGTGCACGAGGCCACGTACCTGTACCTTGCCGATGAGGCGGGCGAGGCGGCGCTGCGCGCCAATGTCGAGTTGCAGCGCCGCTGCGGCGTGGCGGTGCGCTGGCACGATCCGCAGGCCCTCGCAGCGCGGTACCCGTGGCTCGACATCGGCGGCCTGCGGGGCGGTGCCGACACCCTGCACGGCGAGGGCTGGTTCGACGGCCATTCGCTGCTTCGAACCCTGCGTGAGGACAACGAGCGCGGCGGCGTCCGCTACCTGCGCGACCGGGTCGACTCCCTGCAGGTGGACGAGGCGGGCGTGATCCTGGGCGTGGGCCTCGCCAGCGGCGCCGCGATGCGGCCGCGCTACCTGGTGAATGCCACCGGCACCCACTCGCGAGCCCTCGCCGCGCAGGCCGGCATCGACCTGCCCGTCCAGCCGCGCAAGCGCTGCGTGTTCGTGTTCACCTGCCCCGAGGCGCTGGCGCCGCAGGCGCTGCTCATCGACCCCAGCGGCCTGTGGTTCCGTCCGGAAGGCGACCGCTACATCGCCGGATTCACGCCCGATCCCGACCCGGACGTGGACCCCGGCGATTTCGAGGTGGATCACGCGCTGTTCGAGGCGGTGCTCTGGCCGCTGCTCGCCCGGCGCGTTCCCGCCTTCGAGGCGGCGCGGGTCACGAGCGCCTGGGCCGGCCACTACGACTACAACACCTACGACCAGAACGCGTTCATCGGACCGGCGAAGCCCGGTCATCGCGTGCTGTTCGCGAGCGGCTTCTCCGGCCACGGACTGCAGCAAGCGCCCGGCGTGGGCCGGGGCCTCGCCGAATGGATCGTGCATGGCGCCTGGCGGAGCCTCGACTTGTCGCCGCTGGGGCTTGCCTGCATGCTCGGGCGGGCGCCCGCGCGCGAGACCAACGTCATCTGAACCCGCGACGCTCACCAACCGCCATCGCCAACAGGACCGAAGACCCATGCAGCACTACGATGCGGCCGCCGTGGCCGCGGCGCTCCCTCCATCGCGGCTGATCGAGGCGCTGCGCGCCGCCTTCGCACGGGGCGTGCACGCCCCGGCGCGGCAGCAGCTCTCGCTCGATGAGGCGAAGTCGCAGACCCTGCTGCTGATGCCCGCCTGGGATGCCGGCGGCATCGGCGTGAAGCTCGTCACCGTGTTCGCCGGCAACCCGGGCCGCGGCCTGCCGGCGGTGAACGCCTGCTACCTGCTGTTCGATGCGGACACCGGCGCCATCCGTGCCTCACTCGATGGCAACGAGCTCACCCTGCGGCGTACCGCCGCCGCTTCCGCCCTCGCCTCGTCCTGCCTGTCGTGGCCCGACAGCCGGCGGATGCTGATGGTGGGTACCGGCGCGCTCGCTCCCCACCTGATCCGCGGCCATTCGAGCGTACGGCCCATCGAGGCGGTGCGCATCTGGGGGCGCACCGCCCCGCATGCCGAGGCGCTGGCGCACTCGCTTCGCCAGGAAGGACTGCCCGCGCAGGCGACGACCGATCTCGCCGCTGCGGCGGGCTGGGCCGACATCATCAGTTGCGCAACGCTGGCCACCGCGCCACTGATCCGCGGCCAGTGGCTGCGGCCAGGCCAGCACGTCGACCTGGTCGGCGCCTTCACGGCGCAGATGTGCGAGGCGGACGATGAGGCCCTGCGCCGCTCGGAAGTCTTCGTCGACACGCGCGAGGGCGCGCTGAGCGGCGCTGGCGAAGTGATCCAGGCGATCGCGCGCGGCGTCATCACGCCGGCGCAGCTGCGTGCGGGCCTGCACGAGCTGTGCAGCGGACAGCATCCGGGACGCAGCGATGCGGCGTCGATCACGCTGTTCAAGAGCGTGGGGCACGCGCTCGAGGACCTGGCGGCCGCGCGCCTGGTGGTGGATCAGTCCGCGGCCGCCGCGACCCCGGGCGCCGGGCCATCCAGCTCGATGCGGTCGCGATAGTCCGGCACCATCGCCGGCCACCGGAGTTCGCGTTCGATGCGGGCGCGCAGCGCATCACTGGCGCCGGCATCTCCATGGGTCACGCAGACCTGCGCGGGCGCACGTTTCAGCGCCCTCGCCCAGGCGATCAGTCCATCGGCATCCGCGTGCGCCGACAGCGTGTGAAGCTGGCGCACCCGCGCCCGCACCGGCACCTCGGCGCCATGGATCCTGATCTGCCCGGCTCCGCCGGCGAGCGCCGCGCCACGCGTGCCTCCGGCCTGGTAGCCGCTGAGCAGGATGAGGTTGCGCGGATCGGGCGCGAAGCGCTTCAGGTGATGCACGACGCGGCCTCCCGTCGCCATGCCGCTGGCGGCCAGGATGATCATCGGCCCCTCGCCGGCATCCAGCTCGCGCGACTGCTGCGCCGTGGTGATGAAACGGGCGACCCGCTGCAGGCGCTCGCATTCCCCGGCATCCAGCCGATGCTCACCGCACAGGCGCGCATACACCGAGGTCGCCTCCACGGCCATCGGCGAATCGAGGTAGATCGGCACGGCCGGGAGCCTGCGGTCCCGCTGCAGCCGGTCGAGGTGGACGAGCAGCTGCTGCGCGCGGCCCACGGCGAAGGTCGGCACCACCGCGACGCCACGCGCATCGATCACATCGCCCAACGCCCCGAGCAACTCGTCCTCGGGCCTGATCGAGGGATGCAGTCGGTCACCGTAGGTGGACTCGATGACGAGGTGGTCGCAGGCGGGGGGCGGTGCCGGCGGCCGCATGATGACATCATCATTGCGCCCCAGGTCCCCCGAGAACAGCACGCGACGACCGGCCGCCTCGATCAGCACGCTGGCCGCGCCGAGCAGGTGCGAGGCGGAAGTGAAGCTGGCGATGATGCCGCGCAAGGGTTCGAACGGCGCACCGAACCCCACCGGATGGAACCGTGCGAGCGCCGCCGCGGCATCGGCTTCGGTGTACAGCGGCAGTGCCGGCTTGTGCTTCGAGAAGCCGCGCTGGTTGGCGAACTTCGCATCCTCCTCCTGCAGCCGCGCGCTGTCGGGCAGCAGGATGCGACACAGCGCGAGGGTACCGGGTGTCGCGTACACCGGACCCTTGAACCCGCCGGCCACCAGTCGCGGCAGATAGCCACTGTGGTCCAGGTGCGCGTGCGTGAGCACCACCGCATCGATGCTGGCGGGCGGCACGGGGAGCGGCGCCCAGTTGCGCAGCCGAAGCTGCTTGTAGCCCTGGAACAGGCCGCAGTCGACCAGGATGCGTCCCGCGGAGGTTTCAATGAGATGACGCGAACCGGTGACGGTGCCCGTGGCGCCGAGGAAGCTCAATCGCATGCGCAGCCAAGCCCTACAATGTCTCGATGTCGAAAGCCGCGATCATCTTAACCTGCCTGCTCGTCTCGACCGCAACCGCGGCGGCCGCACGCGCGGCGCCCGCATGCGCGGCGCCCGCATCCACACAAACCGACACCGCCAGCGCCTGGATCACCCGCCAGGGACCCACCTCCCAGGCGCGCCAGATGGTGCAGATCATGGCACGGGCCCAGGAATTCGGCCTTTCGAGCACGGATTACCGCGCAGCGGAGTTGTCGGCCGAAGCGGCGAGAGTGTCGCGCCCCGGCACGGGCGATGCGGACCGGCTGCGCTTCGCCCGCGACCTGGACCGCGAGGCCCGGCACCTGGTCCACGACCTTCGCCTCGGCCGGGTGGATCCGCGAGCGGCCGGGTTCGAGCTGCCGCAGGCGCGCGAGCCTTTTGATGTGGGCGCCGCCGTCGGGCGGCTCGCGCACGCTCCTGACCTTGCCGTGGCCATCGCCGCGGTCGAGCCGCCCTTCTACCACTATGCGCTGCTTCAGACGGCGCTGCGCCGCTACCGGCACCTGAGCGAGGATGTGAGCCTCACCCGCTTGCCGCGGCTCGCGAAGCGCAGCGTCAAGCCGGGCGAGGCCTACACCGGTGCACCGGCGCTGCGCCGGCTGCTGTTCGAGCTGGGGGATCTCCCCCAGGCGGGCGGTGACTCGCCGATACTGGACCCGGCGCTGGTCGAGGGCTTGCAACGTTTCCAGCGGCGCCATGGCCTCACCGCGGACGGCTCGCTGGGCCAGAAGACCTGGGCTGCGCTGACCACGCCGCTGTCGCAGCGGGTGAGGCAGATCGAGCTCACCCTCGAGCGCTGGCGATGGCTGCCGCTGTTCAAGACGCCGCCCATCATCGTCAACATCCCGCAGTTCCGGCTGTTCGCCTTCCACACCCTCGCGGACCGCGCCGCCGACATCACCCAGATGGACGTCATCGTCGGACAAACCTACCGCGACAAGCGCACGCCGGTGTTCGTGGGCGAACTGCGCTACGTGGTGTTCCGGCCGTATTGGGACGTGCCGCGCGGCATCGTCAGGAAGGAGATGCTCGAGCCCATCCGGCGCAATCCCGACTACCTGAAGCGCAACAACCTAGAGCTGGTGGACGGCCCCGGCGATGCCTCACCGGTGCGGCCCGTCAACGCACAGACCCTCGCCGCGCTTGAAGCGGGCCAGCTGCGCGTGCGGCAGCGTCCGGGCGCCGACAATGCGCTGGGGCTGGTGAAGTTCATCTTCCCCAATGCGCACAATGTCTTCATGCATTCCACCCCGGCGCACCAGCTCTTCGCCCAGACGCGGCGCGCCTTCAGCCATGGCTGCATCCGGGTCAGCGACCCGGTGAAGCTGGCGCAGTTCGTGCTGCCCGCGGCGGGTCCCGGCTGGGACCGGGAGCGGATCGTTGCCGCGATGCAAGGGGCGGACAATGTGCGCATCCCGCTCAAGTCCGCCGTGCCGGTGATGATCCTGTACGGCACGGTGCTGGCCACCGAGGGCGGCCCCATCCTGTTCTTCGAGGACCTGTATGGCCTGGACCGCCAGCTCGAGCACCTGCTGCAAACTGCGACGCGCACATCGCCACCAACGGCGGCCTTGGGCTATGATCCCCCGCAACATGTCAAAGCGGCCGCCAAATGAGACCTGCCCGCATCGCCGCCGCCTGCTGCGTGGCGCCGCCGCTGGCCTCATCGGCGGGCTGTCGGTCTCGCGCGCATGGGCGATACCGCAGGCGAGCGGTGCCCCTCGTTCCTTGAGCTTCGTGCATACCCACACGGGCGAGTCGCTCTCGGCGACTTATTTCGACGGCACCGTGTACGTCCCCGATGCGCTGGGAAGGCTGAACCACCTGCTGCGCGACTTCCGCAGTGGCGATGCGACCAGCATGGATGCCGGGTTGTTCGACATCCTGTGGTCGCTCAAGGCCGCCGCCGACCGCGAGGCCACCTTCGAGATCATCTCCGGCTACCGCTCGCCGGTCACCAACGCGATGCTCCATCGCCGCTCGCATGGCGTGGCCGAACACAGCCAGCACATGCTGGGCAAGGCCATCGACATCCGGCTCACCGGCTTCGACACCTCACGCCTCGCCACTTATGCGCGTGCGCTGGAACGGGGCGGTGTGGGCTACTACGCGGCTTCCGACTTCGTGCACGTGGACACGGGCCGCGTGCGCTACTGGTAGTCTTTCGACCCTACGGCACCAGCACCGCGGCGCCGTCGAACCGCCCGGCGCGAAGGTCGGCCAGTGCCTCGTTCGCCTGGCGCAGCGGATACACCCGCGTGTGTGTCTTCAACCCCACGCGCGGTGCGAGATCGAGAAATTCCACGCCATCCTGGCGGGTGAGGTTCGCCACCGACAGGAGCGAGCGCTCCTCCCACAGCAGCGCATAGTCGAAGGAGGGGATCGGGCTCATGTGGATGCCCGCGCAGACCACGCGACCCCCTTTTCGCACCGCCGCCAGCGCCTTCGGCACCAACGCACCCACCGGCGCGAACAGGATGGCCGCATCCAGCGGCTCCGGCGGCGCTGCATCCGAATCTCCCGCCCAGCAGGCGCCCAGCGAGCGTGCGAAGGCCTGGGATGCCGCATCGTTCGCGCGCGTGAATGCGTAGACATCCCGCCCCTGCCACCGCGCCACCTGCGCGATGACATGCGCCGCCGCGCCGAAACCATACAGCCCCAGCCGACGGGCATCGCCCGCCATACGCAGGGCCCGCCAGCCGATGAGCCCGGCGCACAGGAGCGGCGCCAGCTCCACATCGCTTCCCGACTCCCCCAACGGAAAGGCGAAGCGGGCATCGGCGAGCGCGGCGGTGGCATAGCCTCCGTGCCGCTGGTAGCCGGTGAACACGGGTTCATCGCAGAGGTTTTCCTGGCCGCCGCGGCAGTAGCGACAATGGCCGCAGGTGTGGCCCAGCCAGGGGATGCCGACGCGCTGCCCGATCGACAGGCCCGTCACGCCGGGCCCCAAGGACTCCACGCGGCCGACGATCTCGTGGCCGGGGACGATGGGCAGGCGCGGATTCGGCAACTCCCCGTCCACGACGTGCAGGTCAGTGCGGCAGACGCCGCAGGCCAGCACCCGTACGAGGATCTCCCCGGCACCCGGCACCGGATCGGGCAGTTCGGTCCACGCCAGCGGCGTGCGCAGCTGGCGCAGCATCATCGCGTGCATCGGAACCCAACCTCCGCGCTCAGATGACGCGCGACTGCACCACGGGCGCGGTGCGCCGCGCAAGATAAGCGTCGAAGGCCATGGCGACGTTGCGCATCAGCAGTCGGCCGCGCGGCGTGAGCGCGAGGCTCCGCTCCTTCAGCTCCACGAGCCCATCCTGGGCGAGCGTGCGCACCCGCGGCTGCTCGGCGAGGAAATAGGTGTGAAAGTCGATGTGGTGCGCCCGCTCCACGGCATCGAAATCGAGCTGCCCATGGCACATGATCCGCTGGATCACGTCGCGCCGGATCACATCGTCGGCCGTGGCGACGACGCCCCGATGTTGCGGCAGCACGCCGCGATCCAGCGCGGCGCCATAGGCCACGAGGTGCTTGTGGTTTTGCACGTACAGATTGCCCACCTGGCCGATGGCGCTCACGCCGAAGCTGACCAGGTCGCGGCTGGCATGCGTGGTGTACCCCTGGAAGGTGCGATGCATCGTGCCGTTGCGCTGCGCCCGGGCCAGCGAGTCGTCGGGCAGCGCGAAGTGATCCATGCCGATGTAGTCGTAACCGGCGGCGGTGAGCTTGCCGATCGCCAGTTGCAGGAGCGAGAGCCGCAGCGCGGCATCGGGCAGGTCCGGCTCGTGGATCTGGCGCTGTGGCTTGAACAGCCTCGGCATGTGCGCATAGCCGTAGACCGCCAAGCGGTCGGGGCGCAGCCGGATGACCTCGTCGAGCGTCGACTCGAAGCTTTTCAGGGACTGCTTCGGCAGGCCGTAGATGAGGTCGAAGTTGATCGACTTGAGTCCCTGTAATCGCGCCTCTTCCAGGATGCCGGCGACGAGATCCACCGATTGGATACGGTTGACCGCAGCCTGGACTTCAGGATCGAAATCCTGCACGCCCAGGCTGATGCGGTTGAACCCCAGGTCCATGAGCTGGCGGATGGACGGCCGGGTCACGGTTCGCGGGTCGATCTCGATGGAGTAGTCACGATCCGCGGCGTCGATGAGCTGGAAGTGGCTCGCGAGGGCTTCCATCAGCGCGCTCATGTGCTGCTGCGGCAGGAAGGTGGGGGTGCCCCCACCCAGGTGGAGCTGCTCGATGCGCCGCGAGCGGTCGAAGAAGCCGCTTCGCAACCCGATCTCGGTCTTCAGTTGCCGCAGATAGGGATCCGCACGTTGAACCTGGCGGGTGATGACCTTGTTGCAGGCGCAATAGAAACAGGGGCTGTAGCAGAACGGGATGTGGACGTAGATCGACAGCGGGTCGCCGCGGCGTGCGCCCGCGCTTTCGCGCGCCGCGCGGTCGTAATCCGCGACGCTCAGCCCCTCGTGGAACTGCAGCGCGGTCGGATACGAGGTGTAGCGGGGACCCTCGCGGTCATAGCGGCGCATCAGATCCGCATCGAATATGACGTCCATGGTGCAAGCTTCCGGCCCGTGGCCAGTGCATCATATATGGACTTTTCCTTAAGTGCGGGCGGGGGATCCGTATACCGGCTGCAGGCGGCACTCCCTAGCATGCAAACGATCCGACAATCCCCAAAAAACCGAGGATGAACCAGATGTCGAGCGCTTCCGTCTCCACGCAGGGAGCCCCTGTGGTCTACAACGACAAGGTGGTGCGTCAGTTCGCCATCATGACCGTGGTCTGGGGCATCGTCGGCATGCTCGTGGGCGTGATCATCGCCGCACAGCTCATCTGGCCGGACCTCAACTTCGGCCTGCCGTACCTCAGCTACGGCCGCCTGCGCCCCCTGCACACCAATGCGGTGATCTTCGCCTTCGGCGGCAGCGGGTTGTTCGCGGCCTCGTACTACGTCGTGCAGCGCACCTGCCACGCGCGGCTGTTTTCCGACAAGCTCGCCGCGTTCACCTTCTGGGGCTGGCAGGTCGTCATCGTGCTGGCCGCCATCACCCTGCCGCTGGGCATCACCCAGAGCAAGGAGTACGCCGAGCTCGAGTGGCCCATCGACCTGTTGATCACCGTGGTGTGGGTGGCCTACGCCATCGTGTTCTTCGGCACCATGGCCATCCGCAAGGTCAAGCACATCTACGTCGCGAACTGGTTCTTCGCGGCGTACATCATCACCATCGCGGTGCTGCACATCTTCAACAACCTGGCGATCCCGGTGACGCTGACCAAGTCCTATGACATCTACGCCGGTGTCGTGGATGCGATGGTGCAGTGGTGGTACGGCCACAACGCGGTGGGCTTCTTCCTGACCGCCGCCTTCCTCGGGATGATGTACTACTTCATCCCGAAGCAGGCCGGCCGGCCGATCTACTCCTACCGGCTGTCGATCGTGCACTTCTGGGCGCTGATCTCCATCTACATGTGGGCCGGTCCGCACCACCTGCACTACACCTCGCTCCCCGACTGGGCGCAGTCCATCGGCATGGTGTTCTCGCTGATCCTGCTGGCGCCGTCCTGGGGCGGCATGATCAACGGCATCATGACCATCTCGGGCGCGTGGCACAAACTGCGCACCGACCCGATCCTCAAGTTCATGATCGTGGCGATGTCCTTCTACGGCATGTCGACCTTCGAAGGCCCGATGATGTCGATCAAGACGGTGAACGCGCTCTCGCACTACACCGACTGGACCATCGGCCACGTGCACTCGGGCGCGCTCGGCTGGGTGGCCTTCATGACCATCGGCACGATGTACGCGCTGATCCCGAAGTTGTGGGGCGAGAAGCAGATGTTCTCGGTCAAGCTCATCGACCTGCACTTCTGGATCGCCACCATCGGCGTGGTGCTGTACATCGCCGCGATGTGGATCGCCGGCGTCATGCAGGGCCTGATGTGGCGCGCGGTGAACCCGGACGGCACGCTCACCTACACCTTCGTCGAGTCGCTGAAGAACACCTATCCGTTCTACGCGGTGCGCCTGGTCGGCGGAACGCTGTTCCTCACGGGCATGCTGATCATGTTCTACAACGTGTTGAAGACCATCGGCTCGAAGAGCCCGGTGTCGGTGCCGGTCGCGGCTCCCGCAGTCTGAGCCAGAGAGAGATACCCAGATGAGTCATGAAACAGTAGAAAGGAAATCCTGGCTCCTCGGCGTGCTGATCGCCCTGGTGATCAGCGTGGGCGGGCTGGTGGAGATCGTGCCGCTGTACTCGCAGGCCTCGGTGGTGCAGCCATCGCCGGGCGTGAAGCCCTATGGTGCGCTGGAGCTCGCCGGGCGCGATGTCTACGTGCGCGAGGGCTGCTACAACTGCCACTCGCAGATGGTGCGCCCGCTGCACGCGGAGACCGAGCGCTACGGCCACTACTCGCTCGCCGGCGAGTCGGTGTACGACCACCCCTTCCAGTTCGGCTCCAAGCGCACGGGCCCCGACCTCGCCCGCGTGGGCGGCCGCTACTCCGACCAGTGGCAACGCATCCATCTGAACAATCCGCGCGATGTGGTGCCCGAGTCGAACATGCCGGGTTTCCCGTGGCTGGCCAAGGCCACCGTCGATGGCGAGCTGGTGGCCAGGAAGATGCGCACGCTGCGCATCCTGGGTGCGCCGTACACGGACCAGGAGATCAGCGATGCGGCGGGCGTGGTCAAGGACCACACCGAGCTGGACGCGCTGGTCGCCTACCTGCAGGGCCTGAAGTACCACGGTGAGGCCAAGCCGTGATCGGCACGGTGCGCGGCATCATCACGCTGCTGCTGATGCTGCTGTTCATCGCCTTCACGTGGTGGGCGTTCGGCAAGCGGCGCAAGAGCACGTTCGATGCGCTGGCCAGGGTGCCTCTCGAGGATGAGTCGAATCAGGTGTCGAGGAACTCGCAATCATGAATCCCGGTATTTCAACCTTCATCGCCGTAGGGGTCATCGTCAACATCGTGGCCACCCTGTGGCTCATCTGGTGGACCGCGAAGAGCGGTGAGGGCAAGTCGGCCAAGGAGACCACCCACGTGTGGGACGGGGATCTCACCGAGTACAACAACCCGTTGCCGCGCTGGTGGTTGTGGCTGTTCATCATCACCATCATCTTCGGCTTCTGGTACCTCTGGCAGTACCCGGGCCTGGGCAGCTTCGCGGGCGCCGGCAAGTGGACCTCACAGCAGCAGTGGCAGGCCGAGGATGATGCCGCCGCTGCCGCGTTCAAGCAGCGTTTCGCCGCGTTCGAGGGCAAGAGCCTCGCGGACCTGTCGAAGGATGCGGGGGCCATGGCCACGGCCCGCAACCTGTTCGCGCTGAACTGCTCCACCTGCCACGGCTCGGACGCCCGTGGCGCCAAGGGCTTCCCCAACCTCACCGACAACGACTGGCTGTGGGGCGGGAGCGAAGCGGCCATCCTGCAGACCATCACCAACGGACGCGATGGCGTGATGCCGCCCTGGGGCCAGGTGCTCGGCAACGACGGACTCGAGCAGGTCATCGCCTATGTCATGACCCTGAGCGGCAGGCAGGCGCCAGCCGAAGCCGCGGCCGCCGGCAAGGCGCGCTTCGAGGCCATCTGCTCGGCCTGCCACGGCATGGACGGCAAGGGCAACCAGGCCCTCGGCGCGCCGAACCTCACGGACGATGTCTGGCTGCACGGGGGTTCGGTGAAGGACCTGCGCGAGACCATCGCCAATGGCCGCACCAACCACATGCCGGCGCACCTGGAGCGCCTGGGCGAGACCAAGGTCCGGCTGCTGGCGGCGTATGTATTGAGCCTCTCGCAGCCGACGGCCGCTGGCGGGCAGAATGGCCAGCCCAACTGATCGGGACTGCAGCGCCTGCAGGAAGGAGCGTCTGTGGCGCCACATCGGTGTGGTGACCTGGGCCTCCTTCCTGGTCGCAGGCGCCGAGACCATGTTCTTCTTCGCGTTCTTCGACCCCGCCCTGCTCGGCATCCATGACATCCCGCCCGAGTGGCAGGCCAACCGGCTCGCGGGCTACACCTTCGGCTTCTTCGTGTTCTGGATCTTCAGCCTCATCGCATCCACCCTGACGGCGTACCTGCTGTCGGCCGGCACCCCACCGGCCGGGCTCCAGGACGAAGCACCGATCAAGCGGCAGCGGCCATGAGCGATCCGGCCGGCGTCGAGAAGGTGGGCTTCTACGCCGCCCACCAGAAGGTGTATCCCCGCGAGGTGACCGGGCGGTTCGCACGCCTGCGCGATGCCGCGATGATCGTGCTGCTCGGGTTCTTCTACCTGATGCCCTGGGTACGCTGGTCCGGGCGGCAGGCGCTGCTGTTCGACATGCCGGCCCGCAAGTTCTACATCTTCGGGCTCACCTTCTTCCCGCAGGACTTCTTTCTCCTGACCTGGCTGCTGGTGATCGCGGCACTGTCGCTGTTCTTCTTCACCGCGCTCGCCGGGCGGCTGTGGTGCGGTTATGCCTGCCCGCAGACGGTGTGGACCGAAGCCTTCATCTGGATGGAGCGGCTCACCGAGGGCAAGCGCGGCCAGCGCATGAAGCTCGACAAGGGGCCATGGAACGCGCAGAAGATCCTGCGCAAGAGCGCCAAGCAGGTCCTGTGGGTCGCCTTTTCCGCCTGGACGGGCTTCACCTTCGTGGGCTTCTTCGTGCCCATCCGGGAACTCGGCGCCGGCATCCTCGCCGGGAGCCTGTCCGGCTGGGCGCTGTTCTGGGTGGTGTTCTACGGCTTCGCCACCTACGGCAACGCCGGCTTCCTGCGCGAGCAGGTGTGCCTGTACATGTGCCCCTACGCGCGCTTCCAGAGTGCGATGTTCGACCGCAACACGCTGATCATCTCCTACGATGTGAACCGCGGTGAACCCCGCGGCGCGCGGGCGCGCGGCTCCGACTACAAGAAGGCGGGCTTGGGCGACTGCGTCGACTGCACCGTGTGCGTGCAGGCTTGCCCCACCGGCATCGACATCCGCAAGGGCCTGCAGTACGAGTGCATCGCCTGCGCCGCCTGCATCGACGCCTGCGATGCGGTCATGGACAAGGTCGGCCTGCCGCGGGGTCTGATACGCTACTCCACGCAGAACGAAATGGATGGCGCCGGCACGCACGTCGTGCGGCCCCGCGTGCTGCTGTACGGGCTGGGCCTTGCGTTGCTGTTGGTGGGGTTCTTCGTGGCGGTGAGCGTGCGCTCGCTCGTCGACCTCGACGTGCTGCGCGACCGCAATGCACTGTATCGCGAACTGAACGACGGTCGCATCGAGAACGTGTTCACCGTGCGCATCATCAACAAGGACCAGCATGCCCACGAGTTCGTGCTCGAGCCACGAGGGTTGCCCGGCGCGCAGATCGACACCGACTCGCCGCGCCAGCGGGTCGCGCCCGAGGAGGTCAAGACCGTGGTGGTGCGCGTGCGCGCCGAGCAGCATGATCGGCACGGTGGGCAGGACTTCGTGGTTCTCGCGCAAGCTACCGATGATCCGAAACTGACTGCGAAGAGCCGCGCGCGGTTCTTCTTCGAACCCTGACGGCCTCCGGAAGAGCACCCATGGACACCCCCGCATCCCAACCGTGGTACCGGCATCCGATGGTCTGGCTGGTCATCGCCCTGCCCGCCATCGCCGTCATCGGCTGCGCGATCACGATGTTCCTGGTGTGGCAGGCGCCCGACCGTGATGTCCGGCTGCCGGAGGCCGTGGCCACCCCGGTGATCCACGGCCACGCGGCCAATTCGGTGCTGCCGCCCGCGCAATAGCCATGCTCGAAGCCACCGCCGGTTGCTTCCACTGCGGCGAGCCGCTCGCCGGACGGACGGTGTCCTGGACCCGCATCGCCGGGGCGGAGGTGCCGTTCTGCTGTCCCGGCTGCTGCGCCGCCGCGCAGATGATCGCGGATCTCGGCCTTGCCGACTTCTATACCTTCCGCACCGCGCCGGCGTCGCGACCCACGGGCGCGGAGGATGAGTGGCTGGCCTTCGATGATGCGGCCGTGCAGGGGCCGATCACGCGCCTCGAGTCCGACGGACGCTCCATCGTGCTGCTCATCGACGGCCTGACCTGCGCCGCCTGCAGCTGGCTGCTCACGCAGGTGATCGAAAAGCTGCCCGGCGTGCGGCGCGCCAGCGTCAACACCGCCACCGGCCGCGCCTACGTGGTCTGGGACGAGCGCGAGCTGAAGCTCTCGCAGCTCATGGGCAGCATCGCCGGGCTCGGCTACCGCCCGCATCCGGTGAGCGCGGATGCCGCGCACGCCCGTGCGCGCGATGAGCGCCACACCCTGCTCAAGCGCCTCGCCGTCTCCGGGCTGGGCATGATGCAGGTCATGATGTTCGCCATCGCCTTGTACTCGGGCGATGCGCATGGCATGGAAGGCGAGATCCGCGCCTACCTGCGGCTGGTCAGCCTGCTCGTGACGACCCCGGTCCTGCTGTACGCGGGCTGGCCCTTCCTCAGCGGCGCGGCGCGCGCGTTGCGGGCCCGCAGCATCACCATGGACGTGCCGGTGAGCCTGGGGCTGCTGCTCGCCTACTTCGCCAGCGTGTTCAACACCTGGCGGCACTCGGGCGAGGTGTACTTCGATTCGGTGACCATGTTCATCTTCTTCCTCACCGTGGCGCGGTGGGTGGAGATGATCGCCCGCCACAAGAGCGCGGGCATCACCGAGTCGCTGGGCCGGCTGCTGCCCGTGACCGCGCACCGCGTGGGCCGCGACGCCTCGGGCGAGACCATCACCGATGTCGCCGTGGCGCAGCTCCGGCACGACGATGAACTCCTGGTGCGCGCGGGGGAGATCGTCCCGGCCGACGGCACGCTGCTCGATGCCCGCACGCGGCTGGACGAGTCCATGCTCACGGGTGAATCCCTCCCGGTGGCCCGCGGGCCGGGTGAGTCCGTGGCGGCCGGCACGCTCAACATCGATGCGCCGGTGCGCGTGCGGGTCGCGGCCGTGGGCGGCGCCACCATCCTGGCCGGCATCGTCGCCCTGCTGAACCGGGCGCAGTCCGAGCGGCCGCGCATCACGCGTGAGGCGGACCGTACCGCCAGCCGGTTCCTGGCACGCGTGCTGATCGGCGCGGTCATCGTCTGTGGTGCCTGGCTGTACGTGGATCCCTCCCGGGCCTTCAATGCCACGCTGGCGGTGCTGGTGGTCGCCTGCCCCTGCGCCCTGTCGCTGGCGACACTGGTGGCCGTGGCCAGCGCCAATGCCGCGCTCGCCCGTCGCGGGGTGCTGGTCAGCCACGCCGACGCCATCGAGGGCCTGGCGCGCATCGACCGGGTGATCTTCGACAAGACGGGCACGCTGACCACGGGTGAAGTGAGTGTCAGCGAGGTGCGCCCGCTGGGCAGGCTCGACCGCGGGCAATGCCTGGAAGTCGCCGCCGCCCTGGAGGCCGCCTCCGAGCATCCGATCGCCCGCGCCTTCGCCGCGGCGACGGCCTCGGGCATGCAGGCCGCAGACCTGCGCGTGGCGCCCGGGGAAGGCATCGAAGGCGTGGTGGCGGGCCGCCGCTACCGCATCGGCACCGCCGGCTTCGTGGCGGCCGGCTTCGCCGCAGCGGACGGCTTCGCCGCGGGAGAGGGGCCCAGCCTCCACGGCCAGCAGGCTGATGCCGGCATCGCCCTCGGCGATGAGCAAGGGATGCTCGCCGAGTTCGCCCTCAGCGATGCCCCCCGACCCGAAGCCCGCCATGCGGTCCAGGCGCTGCAGGCACAGGGGTTGTCGACGGAGATCCTCAGCGGTGATTCCGCCGCCGCCGTGGAACGCGTCGCGCGCCAGTGTGGCATCGATCAACACGCCTCGCGCCAGTCACCCGCGGGCAAGCTGCAGCACGTGCGCGAGCTGTCGGCGAAGGGCGGCTTCGTCGCGATGGTGGGCGATGGCATCAATGATGCGCCCGTGCTGGGCGGCGCCGGCGTGTCGGTGGCCATGAGCCGCGGCTCGCCGCTCGCCCTCGCCAGCGCCGACCTCATCCTCGTGGGCGACACGCTGAAGGTCCTGCCGCAGGCCGTGGAGCTGGCGCGCCGCGCCCGCCGCATCATCCGTCAGAATTTGCTGTGGGCCGCCGGCTACAATCTCACCGCGATGCCGCTGGCGGCGATGGGCTGGGTGCCGCCGTGGCTGGCCGCCATCGGCATGAGCGCAAGCTCGATCTTCGTGGTGCTGAATTCACTTCGACTGATGCGCGGAGCCTGAAGTCATGGACATCATCTTCCTGCTGATCCCCGTCACCCTCGTGCTCGTGGGCCTCGCGGCCTGGGCCTTCTTCTGGGCCGTCGGCACGGGCCAGTTCGACGAACTGGACTCGCCTTCCTGGGAGATCCTGCGCGAGGACCCCGCGCCGCGGGAGCAGGACGCCCCGTGATGCACCACGTGCAGGCAGCCAGCGGCCCGATCGGCTACGCGGCCGCGTTCATCGCGGGCGTCGCGGGCAGCGTGCATTGCGTGGCGATGTGCGGCGGACTGGCGGGCGCGCTCGGCATGCGGGCGCGCCGGGCCGGCATCTCGCCGGCGAAGAGCGTGGCGCACCAGGTGGTGCAGCAGTCCGGCCGCATCACCAGCTACGCGGTGGCCGGCGCGCTGTGCGGCGGTTTCAGCCAGGCGCTGGCGTCCTTCCTTGATCTCTCCGGGCTCGCGGTGGTGGCGCGCGTGCTCGCCGGCCTGTGCCTCATCGCCATTTCCCTGCGCGTGCTGCTCGGCTGGCAGCTTTTCGCGCCGCTGGAACGGCTCGGCGCCCGCGCCTTCGCTCACCTGTCGCCGCTCGTGCGTGGCGCGGCCGGCACCGGACTGCCCGGATCCTTCCTGCTCGGCGCGCTGTGGGGCTGGCTTCCCTGCGGTCTCGTGTATTCGATGCTCGCCTTCGCCGCGCTGTCGGGTGGCGCCGCCCAGGGCGCATTGATCCTGGTGCTGTTCGGCCTCGGTACCTGGCCGGCCATGCTCGGCGGGAGCCTGGCCTCGGCGCAGTTGTGGCGGGTGTCGATGGCGCACGGCGTGCACCGGCTGGCCGGCGGCGCGCTGTTCGTCTTCGGCCTCCTGACCCTGCTCGCGCCGCTGGGCCACCTTCACCACTGAGCCGCGTCTGCCGCTTCAGTGATCCCAGCGCAGGCTCTGCAGCTGGCGCTTCGCGTCATCGAAGGCCTCGCGCACGGCGCCGTACAGATCCGCGGCGGGGGAGCCGCCCGCCTGCAGGTTGTCGGCGTGGATCTGCGCGCCGGGCACGCTCAATTCGATGTGCACCTCGAAGGGTCCCGCCTCCGTCGGCCTCTCGGGCCCCGCCACGGTGAGACGGCAGCGGGCGATCCGGTCATTGATGCGCACCAGCCGCTCCAGGGACTCGCGCACGCGTGCTTCCAGCGCGGCGGTCTTGTCGACATGACGGCAGGTGAGCGTCAGCTGGGTCACGTCGGAGCGGGGGGCTTGTCGCCGAGTGTCAGGTGCATCTTGACCAGGTGCGCGACCGAACGCGCCCCCATCTTTTCCATGACCTTGGCGCGATGGATTTCCACCGTGCGCTCGGACAGGCCGAGATCGATGGCGATGACCTTGTTGGCGCCGCCATCCACCACCAGGTCCATCACCTGGCGTTCGCGCGGCGTGAGCGATTCGAGGCGCCGCAGCACCTCGGCGCGGCGCGCGACGGTCTTGCGGTTCTCGGCATCGTGCTGCAGGGCGTGGTTGATGCGATCGAGCAGGTCCTGGTCCCGGAAGGGCTTCTGCATGAACTCGAAGGCGCCCTCCTTCATCGCCTGTACCGCCATGGGCACATCCCCGTGGCCGGTGATGAAGATGACGGGCAGCATGGAGCCCATGCGGTTCAGCTGCTGCTGCAGCTCCAGCCCGCTCATCTCGGGCATGCGGATGTCGAGCACCAGGCAACCCGGGTCATCGGGCTTGAAGCGTTGCAGGAAGTCCTGGGCACGCGAGAACGAGGCGGTGTTGTAGCCCACGGTGGAGAGCAGCGTGCACAGCGCATTGCGCATGCCATCGTCGTCATCGACGACATACACCGTGGGCGCCGGTCGGGGAATTTCGCGGGTGCTGGCCATGACGGTCACGATTCCTTCGCCGCCGCAGGCAACCGGAACCAGAACCGGCTGCCCCCAGCCGGCAGATTGTCGTAGCCGATTGTACCTTCGTGCGCCTCCACGATGGCACGGCAGGAGGCAAGCCCCAGGCCCGTGCCCCCACGCTTGGTGGTGAAGAAGGGCCGGAACAACTGACGCTGGTGCTCGGGCGGTATGCCCGGGCCGGAATCCGTGACGCTGGTCTGCACCGCGTAGCGGTCGCCCGCCACCTGGATGGTGATCAGCGGGGGTGTTGCGCCGTGGCTGGCGGCATCACAGGCGTTCTGGACGAGGGCGAACAGCACGTGCTGGATGCGCAGCGGGTCGATCAGGAGCGATGGCAGGGAAGGCTGGGAATCGAACCGCAGCTGCCCGTGGTGCCGGGTGGCGAGCATCTCCAGCACCGGATGCATCTCGCCGACGATGTCGGCCATCTGGCTGCGCACCCGGGCGGATTCCCCCGGGTCGAACATGCGCCGGATGCGGTGGATGCCCTCTCCCGCGGCCAGCGCTTCATGGTTGATCTGCCGGAACACCTCGAGGGCACGGCTCACCAGCGGCTGTTCACGGTCCAGCATCCGCTCACCGGCCTGGGAAAAGGTGGCGATGGCGCCCAGCGGCTGGTTGAGCTCATGGGCTATCCCTGAGGCAAGTTCCTCGAGGGCGGATACCCGCGCAATCTCCATCAGGCGATTGAAGATGGCGTCCGTCCCGGTCGCCGTCCCATGGGGGGACGAGCCTGCCGGCCCGGAATCGGCCCGATTGGGACCACCGTTGTTCAAGGACATAACCTGCTATGGGCAAAATACGCTGACGCGAGCGCCAGCCTGCCAGAATCCTCCGGTGGCCGGCACTTGCGAGTTTCCCGCATACGCCTGCGCCTGCCCCGTAAGATAAACGGTAAATCGTGATAGGCTTCTCGGCGCGCGGGAGGCCCGCCCACACGATGCGGCCGGGACCCGCCTCGAACATGAATGACCTGTCGCTGATCACTCAGCACCTTCTGCAATTCTCGCCGGACGCGCTGATCGTGGTGGATGCGCGTGGCGAGATCCGCTTCGCCAACGAGACGGTCCGCTCCCTGTTCGGCTACGACCCCCAGGCACTCATCGGCCGCAACCTGGACGTCCTGGTACCCGAGCGGTTCCGGATCCGCCACGGCGCCCACATGTCAGCCTACACCCGCGACCCGACCAACCGCGAGATGGGGGCCCGGATCACCGACCTGTTCGCACGGCGGGCGGACGGGAGCGAGTTCCCGGCGGGCATCCGCCTGGCCGCCTTCCGCGCCGGCGAGAACAGCTTCGTGGCGGCCGCCATCCGCGACATGACCGAGCGGCAGCAGATCGCCGATGCCCTGGTCGCCGCCCGCGAGGAAGCCGACCGGGCCAACCGTGCCAAGACCCGCTTCCTCTCCACGGCCAGCCATGACCTGCGCCAGCCCCTGCAGACCATCCGTCTGCTCAACGCCTCGATGAAGAAGTTCGCGCGCAAGGTGCCAGCGATCATGGAACTGCTCCAGCAGCAGGAGCAGTCGATCGACGGCGCCACGCGCCTGCTGAACACGCTGCTCGACATCAACCGCATGGAATCCGGCGCCGTGGTGCCCGAGCAGAAGGAGGTGGACCTGGGCGAGGTGTTCCGTGAACTGGCCGCCGAGTTCGGCCCCCTGGCGCGCAGCCGCCACCTCGAACTGACGTTCTCGGCGGCACCGCTGTCGATCCTCACCGACAAGACCCTGCTCACGCAGCTGTTGCAGAACCTCATCGGCAACGCGCTCAAGTACACGGAAACGGGCAGCGTGAGCGTCTCGCAATCCTCCGAACCCGAAGGGCTGACCATCAAGGTGGAGGACACCGGCATCGGCATCGCGGCGGAGAAGCTGGATCGCATCTTCGATGAGTACTACCAGATCGACGAGCAAGGCCCGCAGCGCAAGGGTGTCGGCCTCGGGCTCGCCATCGTGCGTGAGGCGGCGCGGCTGCTCGGATTTTCGGTGGCGGTGAGCTCGAAGCCGGGCAAGGGAACGAAGGTGCGCGTGCGCATCCCCCGCCAGAACCTGCGCGTGCCGGCGCCGGTCGGGACGCCGGAGTCCGGGCTCGGCAAGCCCAACGGCGCGAACGCCGGCCGCCGTGTCGTGCTGCTGGAGGACAATGACTCGGTGCGGGTGGCCACCGAACTGTTCCTGTCGCTCGAAGGCTTCGACATCAAGAGCGCGGCGTCGGTGGCGGAGGCGGAAGACCTGCTGGCGGCGATGCAGCCGGGCGATGTGCTGATCACGGACTACCATCTCGACGGCCCGATCACCGGCATCGAAGTCCTGCAACAGTTGCGCGCCCAGAAGGGCCGCGCGGTCCCCGCCATCGTGCTGTCGGGCGACCTGCAGTCGATGCTGCGCGGAGTCAGGACGGAGATTCCCAATTGCCGTTTCCTGAGCAAGCCGGTGGACACCAACGCGCTGGTGGCGGCGATCCGCGAACTGCGCGACACTTGAATCCCGTGCATTTCTCCCGGAGGCAGCGCATCGACATGGCGTGGTTCCTTGCATTGATGCTGGCCGTGCTCACGGTCCAGCAGGCCTCGGCCTCCGAGGAATCCGTCGATGATGCCACCAAGGCCGCGCTGTCACTGGATGCGCATCCTCGGCACGGCGCGCAGCTCTTCGTCCGCCACTGCACCCAGTGCCATGGGGCCGCAGCCACCGGTGATGCCGCCAAGGCGGTGCCATCGCTCGCCGGCCAGCGCTTCGCCTACCTCGTTCGCCAGCTCGCCAATTTCGCCGGCAACGAGCGCGACAGCAGCGAGATGCACAAGGTGGTCTCGCAGGCGGCCCTGCAGCAGCCGCAGGCCTGGGTCGACATCGCCGCGTGGCTGAATGCCCGGCCCGTGAACACCGCGGCGCAGACCGGTGATGGCGCGCACCTTGGACTGGGCGAGGGGATCTTCCACGAGCAATGCGCCTCCTGCCACCGGGCCGATGCGCGCGGTGACGATGATGGCTTCGTGCCCTCGCTGCGGGCCCAGCACGTGGGCTACCTCGCCGGGCAGATCCGCAGCCTCGGCTCGGGCAGGCGCCACAATCTCGACGAGAACCTGATGCGCTTCTTCAGGAGCCTGGAGGAACCGGACATCTCTGCCGTCGCGGATTACCTCTCGCGGCTCAAGGGACCGGGCAAGGACCGCAGGAAAATGCGTGACGATGGCTCGGTGGTAGACTAGGCGGGTGACGACCCCGGCTCCCAAGTACCGCGACAAACTCGGCGGCGCCCCCCACAGCAAGCTCTCGCTGCGGCTCTGGCTGCGCCTGCTGTCCTGCTCGATGATCCTCGAAAAGCGTGTCCGCGCCCGACTCGACGAGGAGTTCGGCACGACGCTGCCGCGCTTCGATGTGCTCTCGGCGCTCGAGCGGCACCCGGAAGGGCTGACCATGGGCCAGCTCTCCGACTACATCATGGTCTCGAACGGCAACGTCACCGCGGTGGTGAACCGGCTGCTCGCAGATGGCTGGCTGGTGCGTACCACCGACAAGGCCGACCGCCGTGTCGCGACGGTTCGGCTGACCCGCAAGGGACGCGCGGCGTTCCTCAAGATGGCCGCCCTCCACGAGCAGTGGATCGACCACATGTTCCAGGGCTTGTCAGATGAGCGCATCGAGGAGCTGATGGCCGCCCTCGGCGAGATGCGCGTGTCGATCGAATCGCACGGCATCTGAACGGTCCGGCGCGGCCCTCAGCAGTACGCCACCGACCCCACGTCCTCTTCCAGCGCCTCCTCGAGCGCCTCATTGAGGGCCACGTTGAGATAGACGGCATCGGCCCGCACGGCTGGCCGGTACAGGGTCGTGCGCTGGTAGGCGATGCGCCCGGCGGAGGAGATCAGCGCCTGCATGCGCGCCGGTGTGAATTCCTGCCCGTGCTTCGCGCCCGCCGCACGACTGATGCTCTCGTTCATCAGCGTTCCGCCCACATCATCCGCACCGGCCGACAGGCACAACCGGGCGCCGGCCACTCCCATCTTCACCCAGGAGGTCTGCACGTGCTGGAACGCCGGATGCAGCACGAGCCGCGCCACCGCATGCATCAGCACCGCTTCGCGGAAGGTGGGGCCGGGTCGCGCGCGGCCGCGACGATACAGCGGCGCACCTTCCGCCACGAAGGGCAAGGGCACGAACTCGGTGAAACCGCCACTGCGCTCCTGCAGGGTTCGCAGCGCGATGAGGTGGCGGGCCCAGTGTTGCGGGCCTTCGACATGTCCGTACAGGATGGTCGCGGTGGAACGCAGGCCCAGTGAGTGCGCGTCGGCCATGACGTCCAGCCACTCGCGAGTGCCCAGCTTGTCGGGGCAGATGATGGCGCGAACCTCGTCATCGAGGATCTCCGCCGCCGTGCCCGGGAGCGTCGACAAGCCGGCCTCCTGCAGCTTGGCCAGGAACGCCTTCACCGGCAGGCCCAGGGTACCCGCGCCATGCAGCACCTCGAGCGGCGAGAAGGCGTGGATGTGCATCGCCGGCACGGCCGCATGCACCGCCGCGCAGATGTCGAGGTAGGACTGCCCGGTGAACTGCGGGTGGATGCCGCCCTGCAGGCACACCTCGGTGGCGCCGCGCTCGCGCGCCTCGACCACGCGCGCCGCGATCTCATCGAGATCCAGCCGGTACGGCGCATCACGCATCTTCAGCGCGACCTTGCCGGTGGAAAACGCGCAGAAGCCGCAATGGTAGGTGCACTGGTTGGTGTAGTTGATGTTGCGGTTGACGACATAACCCACCGCATCGCCATTGACCGAGCGGCGGACCTCGTCGGCCGCGGCCAGCACCTCCTGCAGCGCGCTGCCTCGAGCGGCGAACAGCGCCGTGATCTCGCCCTCCCCGAGCGGCTCCTCCGCGAACAGGCGCGACAGCAGGCCGTCCACGCCGGCAGGACGCGCGTGGCGTCGCCGGATGAGCGAGGCGGCCGACGCCGGTGGCTGCTCGCTGATGCCCGCCCGCCAGTCATCATCACGGGCAAGGCCGGTCGCATCCGCGAGGTTCAGCACCGCCGACCGCACGCCGGCGTGCAGCCAACGATCGCGCTCGCCGATGAAGCGCGGATAGACGGTCAGCCGTTCGCAGAGCTGGTGCCCGGCGGTACGCAGCACCTCCTCCAGCCGGCCCACCTGCGGCCACGGCGCCTCGGGATTGACGAAATCGGGGGTCAGCGGAGAGATGCCGCCGAGGTCATCCAGCCCCGCAGCCACGAGATCGAGCCAGTCGCCCTCCTGGCTGAGATTGGGTGGCGCCTGGATGCTGACCTCGGGGCCGAACACCAGCCGCGCGGCCGCGATGCTCCACACCAGTTCCTCCCGCGAGGGCTCCGGCGCGTCGGCCATGCGCGTGCCCGGCTTCGCGCGGAAGTTCTGGATGAGGATTTCCTGCAGATGGCCATGGCGGCCATGCAGATCGCGCAGCGCCAGGAGCGCGGCCAGGCGCTCGGCCCGGGTCTCCCCGATACCGATCAGCAGGCCGCTGGTGAAGGGGACCCTGGCTTCGCCCGCGCGCCGGATCGCGGCGAGCCGCACCTCGGGCTGCTTGTCCGGCGAGCCGTGATGCGGCATGCCGCGCTCCGAGAGCCGCGGCGATGCCGATTCGAGCATCAGCCCCATGGACGCCGATACGCCACGCAGCGCCGTGAACTCGCCGGCCGTCATCACGCCGGCGTTGATGTGGGGCAGCAGGCCGGTCTCGCGCAGCACGCGGCGGGCGAGATGCGTGACATAAGCCAGCGTCGAGGCGAAACCCAGGCGCGAGAGTTCCTCGCGCGCCACGCGATAGCGCAGCTCCGGGCGGTCGCCCAGGGTGAACAGTGCCTCCTTGCACCCGAGTGCGGCGCCCTGCCTTGCGACCGCCATCACCTGCTCCTCGCTCATGTAGGCGGCGCCCGCCCGGCGCGGGGTGCGCGCGAAGGTGCAGTAATGGCACACATCGCGGCACAGGTGCGTGACCGGCAGGAAGACCTTGCGTGAGTAGGTGATGCGCGGGCCGAACTGCGCATCCCGCCGCGCACGGGCGCGCGCCGCGAGCGCAGCCGCCGGCTGGTGCTCGAAGCACATCACCTCGGTGGCCGTGGGCAGCGTCATCGTACCCGCGGCACCGCCGGCCCCCAGCGCCGCCCGCGTATGGGGCGCAAGGTCGGGGGATCGCGCCAGTGCCGCGCGCAGCGCAGCGAGGTCCTCCGGCGTATCGACATCGGGTACCGGCGCCCGCGGGTGCACCGCAATTCCCTCGGCGGCATAGGCCGACTGGTGTTCCTCGAAGCTGCCCTGGCCGAAGGCAAACCGGACGGTGACTCCCGCCGGCACGTACAGCAGGTTCGTGCCATCACGCCGTTCGCAGGGCGAGAGGCTCACCGCCGGTGCAGGCTCGGCCAGCGCGCAGCGGACGAACTCATCGATCTCGGCGCTCCCCAGGAGCGGTTCGTCCGCATGCACCACGCAAATGCCCTGCGCACCCGCCTCGAACGCGAGCCGCGCTGCGGTTCCGAGCGCCGGATTGAGCATCTCCTCACTGGCGAGATGACGCACCTTGCCGCCGCCGGTTCCCGGCGCCGGCGCCTCGCCCACCAGCCAGATCGTGTCGATGCTGCGAGCGCCCTGGAGCGCCGCGAGCACGTCGGCGAGCATCGCCTGGGCCAGCGCGCGCCGGGCCGCCAGCGGCAGCTGCGGGGCGAGCCGGGACTTGCCAGTGGGGGACTCCCGGTAGGGAACGAGCGCGTGGATGCGGGTCATGGGAACTCAGCGTGCCAGGTCGAGCTTCTCCGCCGGGCTGCTGCCGTCGGCCCCCCGGTGGGTGGCCAGCACCAGCGCGGCTTGTTCGTACACCGCCCTCATCATATCCAAAGTCTCCTGGGCCATTGCAATCCGCTCGTCCCAGCGTTCCAGGGACGACACGCGGCTCATCAGCACCCGTGCCCGCAGCGCGGCGTAGCCTTCCGTGGCGCGGCGGCCCTTGCGGGTGGCGCGGTAGGACACGCTCTTGCGGCGTCCGCCCGGGACCCGCTCGATCAGCCCGGCATCCAGGAGCTTGCGCATCGAATACTGGACGTTCGCGACATCGTCCCGGGAGAGGATCCTGGCGATCTCGCCCTGCGTCTTGGGGCGATCCTTCAGCCTCACCACGTGGAGGATGGCGTTGGGGGTGCTGCCAAGTCGTTGATCGGCAACGGCGCCGATGCACTCGCACTGCCAGCGCTCGAAGGCTGCGGCAATGCGCAGCAGCGCGAACTCGAATTCCGTGACCACGCCCTCGGGCAGGTTGCGGGCCAGGTGCCACTGGGACTTCAGCTCATCCGCGTGCGGAAGCCGTGCCTTGCCACGTGACGAGGCGCTGCCGCGGGCCGTACCGGTTGCATTTGCCATCTCTCCGCTCTCCATCCTGCGCTAGAATTCGACCGCCAAGTTACGCCATGATTTTAATTGAGGATTAAACTTTTTCACCAGGGAGAGCACCTGCAAAGGCGCACTCATGAATCCGAAGCGGCGTGACTTCATTGCCGGTGCGGGATGGGCGGTGTTCGGCTCCGCACTCCCGGCCGGGGCCCGCGCGAATCGTACCGCCGGTGCTTCACGGACCCCGGCCCGCGCCGGCGCGGGCCCGCGTGGATTGAGCCGCGGCATCGCCGCGGTGCTCGCGCGCGCCGGCGAGTCGATGCTGCCGGGGGCGGCGGCGGCCGGCATCGCGGACTTCGTCGGGTCGCAACTCGCGCTGCCCGCGCATCGCCAGGGGCTGCTCATCAGGTACCTCATGCCCGGGCCGCACCGCACCTTCTATGTCGCGGGCCTCGGTGCGCTCGAGGCCGCGAGCCTGGAACGCTTCCATCGTCCATTCGCGCGCCTGTCCGACGCGCAGGCGGGTGAACTCCTCGAGGACCTGCGCAATGCGCGCCTTCCCCGCTGGAGCGGCCCGCCGCAGCCGTTGCTGCATTTCATCCTGCGCAACGATGCGCTGGACGTGGTGTACGGCACGCGGGCGGGCTTCGCCCGCCTGGGCGTGCCCTACATGGCCCACCTCGAGCCGCCCGCCGGGTGGCCGACATGAACGGCTCCAGGGAAACCGACGTGCTGATCGTCGGCTCGGGAGCCGTGGGCTCCTCGCTGGCGGCACGGCTCGCCGCCGCAGGACATGCGGTTCTGGTGCTCGAGGCGGGACCCGCCCGCAGCAACCAGGACCTGGTCAGCTCGGCGATCTGGGCCCGCCGGCTCAAGTGGGGCGGCAGCACCGTCATCGAGACCGGCGACAAACCCGTCGGCCACACCTTCAACGCCGGATACGGCACCGGCGGCAGCGCGCTGCACCACTATGCCGTGTGGCCGCGGCTGCATGCGGAGGACTTCCGCATGCACAGCGAGTTCGGCACGGGGCTCGACTGGCCCATCGGCTACGAGGACCTGCAGGCCCACTACGATGCCGTGCAGGACGAGCTGGGCATCTCCGGCGATGCCAGCCAGGAGAAATGGCGGCCGCCCGGCGCGCCCTACCCCCTGCCGCCGACGCCGGTGTTCGCACAGGGCGCAGCCATCGCGCGCGGCTTCGACAGGCTGGGGCTGGCCACCTCACCGCTCCCGCTGGCGATCACCACCACCCCCTGGCGCGGCCGCCCCGCCTGCCTGTGGGACGGCTGGTGCGATGCCGGCTGCCCCATCGGCGCATTGGCGAACCCGCTGGCCGTGCACCTGCCGGCAGCGCTCGCCCATGGCGCGAGCCTGCTCAACGATGCCACGGTGCTTCGCGTACTCACCCGTGAGGATGGACGGCGCGCCACCGGCGTCGAGTACGCCGACGCCACCGGACAGCGGATCACCGTCAACGCTCGCCTGGTGATCCTGGCGGCCTTCACCGTGCAGAATGCCCGCCTGCTGCTGGCCTCGCGCAATGCCCGGCATGCGCAGGGACTGGGCAATGACGGCGACATGCTCGGCCGCTACATCACCTCGCACACGGCAGGGCTCATCTTCGGGCTGTTCGAGGAACGCACCGATCCGTACCTGGGCGCCTTCGGCGGTCAACTCCTCAACCAGGACCACTACGGCAAGCGGTCGCACGCGCAAGCAGAGGCCTTCGGCAGCTACCAGTGGATGATCGCGCAGGCCGTGAAGCCCGTGGACCTGCTGGGCATCGCCCCGACCCGGCCGGATCTCACCGGCAGCAAGCTCCACGATTTCATGAAGCGCGCCGCCGGCCACTTCGCCACCATGACCGCGGTGGTCGAGGACTTGCCGCTGGCGGGCAATCGCGTCACGCTTGCCGGGGAGACCGATACCTTCGGGGTGCCGCTCGCCTCCGTCCATCACGATCTCGACCCCGCCTCGCGTGCACTGTGGCAATCGAGCCTGGCGCAGGGCCGCAAGGTGTTCGAGGCCGCCGGCGCCAGCGAAGTGTGGACGGGCCCGGGCGGCTCGATGCACATCATGGGCGGTACCATCATGGGAAAGACACCGGCGGATTCGGTCACCAATTCCCATGGCCAGGTCCACGGCATCGCCAACCTGTTCGTCGCCGGCCCCGGTCTGTTCCCCACCAGCGGCGGCGTGAATCCTACCTTCACCGCGCAGGCGCTCGCGCACCGGAGCGGTGAATTCATCGTGCAGCATTTTGAGGAGTTGATCGCATGAGTGTCGTTGCCTTCGTGCCTTATGGTTGTTACTGGTCCACGCCCTTCGCGCGCTGGCAGGGCGCACTGTCGCACCTGCACTCGTTGCGCTTCGCCGCACACGTGGCGAAGGATGCGCTCGCGGCGCGCAAGATTCCCGCCTCCGTGTTCGACTTCGGCGTGCTCGGCATGACCCGGCCGGAGAAAGGCTCCTTTTACGGCCTGCCCTGGCTCATGGGGCTGGTGGGCGCCGGCCAGGTGGGCGGGCCGACGGTCTCGCAGGCCTGCGCCAGCAGCGTGCGCGCGCTGCAGACCGCGGCGCGCGAGGTGCAAGTGGGCGCGTCAAGCTGCGGCCTCGCGATTGCGGCGGACCGCACCTCGAATGGCCCGAATATTTATTTTCCGAACCCCGCCGGCCCAGGCGGCACCGGTGAGGCCGAGAACTTCATCATGGAGAACATGGCCTGCGATCCGCTCGGCGGGCACTCCATGGTGCAGACGGCGGAGAACGTCGCCGCCAAGTTCGGCATCACGCTGGCCGAACAGCACGCACTGGTCCTGCGCCGCGAGGAACAGTACCGCCAGGCGCTGGCGAACGATCACGCCTTCCAGAAGCGTTACATGCAACTGCCGTTTGCGGTACCCGATGCGCGCTTTCGCAAGCCGGTGGCGACGCTCGAGGGCGATGACGGGATCCGTTTCTCGACCGCGGAAGGACTGGCCGCGCTCAAGCCCGTGGTCGAGGGCGGCACGGTCACCTTCGGCGCCCAGACCCACCCGGCGGATGGCAATGCCGCCATCGTGGTGACCAGCGAGCCGCGCGCACGCGAACTGTCCCGCGACCCGAAGATCCGCATCGAGCTGCTCGGCTTCGGTTCGAGCCGCGCACCGCTCGCCTTCATGCCCGAAGCACCCATCGAGGCCGCCCGGCGCGCGCTCGCGGCGGCAGGAGTCGGGATCGGCGATCTCGCCGCGGTCAACACCCACAACCCCTTCGCCGCCAACGACCTCGCCTTCGCCAAGGGCACGGGGTTCGACGTGCAGCGGATGAACAACTACGGCTGCTCGCTGGTGTTCGGTCATCCGAACGGACCCACCGGCATGCGCTCCACCATCGAGCTGATCGAGGAACTGGTGTTGCGCGGTGGCGGCACCGGGCTGTTCGCGGGGTGTGCGGCGGGGGACACTTCCATGGCGGTCGTGGTCCGCGTCAGCGGGGGGTGACGGGCTGCTTCTTCCGGGCATCAGAAGAACTCGAGAGTCGCGGCGTCGCAGTTGCTGCGGGGCTTGGAGGGGGAAGTCTTGTGGAGATTGGTCGCGCGGGAAGGCATCCTCGCCGGCTTGGTGCGTCACTAGGGCACATGGCCTCGTCAGGGCGCGTGCGTCACCGCTCAGCGTGACGCGCAAGCCGGCGAGGCCGCGCTCCAACAATCTCCACAAGACTTCCCCCTCCAAGCCCCGCAGCAATTGAGCGTCGCGGTCTCGTTTTCCGGAATTCGAACGATGCGGCCCGGCGCCGGCTGGGTGGACCTCAAACGAACGGCATCACTTCCTTCGCGAACCGCCGAAGCACTGCATGAGACCCCGCCTCGTCCTGCGAGGTGATGAAGATCGAGATCTCCGTGATGCCCGCCGCCTGCAGCTCCTTGCCCTTGGCGATGCAATCCGCCGGCGTGCCGGCGATGCAGCACTTCATGGCGACTGCGTCCGGGATGAGCTTGCGGTGCTGCGCCGTCAGGTCGAGGTGCTCGTAGAACTTGTACGACTCGCTCACCGCCTTGACCACATCGGCGTGCTCCACGCCCAGCGTATCCGGCAGGTAGGGCTTGCGGGCGATGTTGCGGGCCGCCGTGGGACGCACCTTGTCGAGCGCCTTGGTGCGATCATCGTCGATGGCGGAATCGATGGCGGCGATATAGCGGAAGTCCTTCAGGGACCGGCCGGCCTTCTTCGCGCCGGCCTGCACGGCCGCGACGGTGGCGCGAACGCCCTCGGCGTTGCCGCCCATGTGGCCATCGACGATGACGCCGTCGCAGAACTCACCGGCGGCTTCCGCCGAGTTCAGTCCCATGACCGCGAGCTGCAGCGGTACGTGTCCCGCCTGCTCGGTGCCGAGCAGGCGCACCTTGTCGACGCGACCCCAGGTCTTCTTCTCGAGCTCCTCGCTGGGACGCAGTGCCTCGACCTCGCGGCCCTCGAGCAGGGCGCGCATGTATTCCATGCGCTCGCGGATCTGCGGCAGCTTCGCCGGCGACAGTCCCGCCGTGCGTACCGCCGAGTCGCCCGCACCGACGCCGAGCACGGCACGGCCCTTGGAGAGCATGTTGAGCGTCATCGTGGCCTTGGCGGTCACTGCCGGATGGCGCGTCACGACATTGGTGACACCGGTCCCGAGCCGCACGCGCTGCGTGCCCAGGGCGCAGGCGGCGAGCACCACCCACACGTCCAGCCAGATCATCTGCGAGTCGCCCACGTACACCGTCTCGAAGCCGCAGGACTCCGCCGTCTGCGCGAGTCTCACCACCGGCTCGACGCCGGCTCCCGAATATGGCCACACCATGCAACTGAACTTCATCTTCGTCCCCCTTGTTTGACTTGACCCACGGGCTCAGCCCGTCCTGGAGAAATCCGCCGCGCGCCGCTGCATGAAGGAGTCGACGCCCTCGCGAGCCGCCGCGGTGCAGGCGCTGTCGCCGAATGCCTGGTAGCCGATCTCGAGCGCGGAATCCAGCGTGGCCGCCGCCGCGGCGGTGGCGATCGCGCCTTCGAGGATGCCCAGCACCCTGGCGCTCAACGGCTTGCCATCGCCACTGAGCGCGGGCCCGTGCGGAAGTGCGGCGATGGAGGCTGGTCCGTCCGGGATGCCGCGGGGCCCGCTGGCCAGCCGGTCGACCCAGGCGATGGCGCGGCGCAGGAGCTGGCCGCGCTCGACGCATTCATCGATGATGCCCAGCGCCGCGGCCTCCTCCACCCGCACCCGCTCCGCATTGCGCAGCATCCGATGCAGCAGTGAGCTGGCCTTCGGCCAGCGGCGATACGGTACCACCATGGCGCCGATGCCGGGAACGATGCCCAGGGTGATCTCGGGGAACTGCAGCGTCGTACCCGTCACGGCGATGATGGCGTGCGCGCGCATGGCGAGTTCCAGGCCACCGCCCAGCGCCATGCCGTTCAAGGCGGCCACCACCGGCTTGCACAGGGCGTCGAGGTGCACGAGGAGCCTGGAGCAGGCGCGCGCATACTCCGCTGCGGCCGGCGCATCACCCAGGAGCGAGGGGAAGCGGCCGATGTCCGCTCCCGCGCAGAAGGCGCGGTTGCCATAGCCCGTGATCACATAGCCACGGATCGCGGCATCGTGCTCGACCTCGCGGATCGCGCCGAGGATTTCGTCGGTCAGGCCATCGTGCAGCGCATTCAGCGCCTCGGGCCTGCGCAAGGTGATCACGCGGATGCCGTCCATGTCGTCGATGAGTACGTCGCGTCGGAAATCCAGGTACGCCGACAGGGGTCGCCGGCGTCCCGGCATGCCGGCACGTTCCTTCGCGAGCCGCGCCAGGATCCGGTCCACCTCGGCTTCGCCGAGGCTCTTCATCGAAGCCAACGGCCCCTGCCGGAAGCCGAAGGCCAGGCGGCAACCGAGATCGAGATCGGCGGGCTCGCCGATCCGCCGGTCGAGGATGTCGAGCGACTGCGAGTACAGGATGCCGAGCAGCCGGTCGCGGATCGCGGCGCGCGTCTCCGCAGGCACTTCGACGGATTTGCCCGGTGGCGTCGTCTTCCAGCGATCCACGGAGGTGAAGACCGGTGCCGGCTGGTAGTGCGCCCCCTCCTCCTTGGCCTGCAGCGCGTTGGTTTCGATGATGATGGGATTGCCGTTCGACAGGTTCAGCACGAAGAAGGGCCCGGCGTGGACGAACTCCTGCGCGACGGAATCGACCTGCGCCGCCGAGGCCCGATCGAGCAGCAGGCCCGATTCATTGCACCAGTTGTCGAAGATGCGGTCCAGCATGAAGCAGACCTGGTCGGCCGTGATCATGGGCACCTTGCCGGTCGAGGCGAACACCCAGCGCAGCTCGCGCAGCACCTGTGCCGAGACGCCCGGCCAGCCCACCACCTCCACCACCGGATTCTGGAAGGCGGGGGCGAAGAAATGCGTCACGGTCGCCCGTCCGGGCCGTGCCAGGTGCGAGAACAGCCGCCTGGCAGGCAGTGAACTGGTGTTGGAGGTGATCCACGCCTGGGGTGGCACCACGGCCTCGATGTCGCTGAAGATGCGCCGCTTGAGCGCCAGGTTCTCGGTGGCCGCCTCCAGTACCCAGTCGCAGTCCTTCATCGACGCGTAGTCGGTGCTCGTGGACAGGTTCCTGACGACCTCCGCCGCCTGCTGCGCCGTGAGCTTGCCCCGCTTGACGCCCTTGTCGGCGTAGCCCGCCAGCCGCTCACGCGCGCGGGTGAGCGCGGCCGCGTCGATGTCCACCAGCAGCACCTGCGCACCCGGCAGGTCGGAGAGCAGGTAGTAGGCGATGTCGGGGCCGATGGTGCCGGACCCGACCACGGCGATGCGGCGCGGCAACCGCGAGGGCTGCGGTTCGAGCATCGGGTTGAAACGGGCGGGATCGGTGGAAGCGTCGTTTTGGGGCAACACGTTTTGGGGCACCATGACGAGCGGTTGTGTTGGCGGCACGGACTATAGTACTTTATACTTAAAGTTAAAGTACTGTTACGAAGATCAAAAGTACAAGCCGGGGTGCATGCTGGGCACGCCGGACGCTCGAAGGGGATAATCAAGAAGGAGTTCTCATGCGCATCGCCGCGATCACCGGACCGTCACGAGGGTTGGGTTTGAAGGGACTTGTTCTCCTGCTGGCGGCATCCGCGCCCACGGCGGGGTGGACCGAGAATCAGAAGAACGAAGGTGGCGTCCTCGAGGAGATCACCGTCACCGCCACCAAACGCGAGCAGTCCGTACAGGACGTCGGCATCGCCATAGCGGCCTTCTCCACCGAGCAGTTGCAGTCGATGGGCGTGCGCGACAGCACGGACATCGCCAAGATGACTCCGGGCGTGTTCATCGGCGGCAGCATCGGCGGCCAGACCGCGCTGTTCACCATCCGCGGCGTCACCCAGAACGACTTCACCGACTCGGTGGAATCGCCGGTGGCGGTGTACGTGGACGAAGGCTACATCGCCATGGCTCAGGGCCAGAGCTTCGGCACCTTCGACCTGGACCGCGTCGAGGTCAGCAAGGGCCCGCAGGGCACCCTGTTCGGGCGCAATGCGACGGGCGGCCTGGTGCACTACCTCACGCGACAGCCGACGCGCGAGGCCGAGGGCTTCGTGTCGGTGACCGAGTCGCGCTACAGCAGCCATCGCGTCGAGGCGGCCTTCGGCGGGCCCTTGAGCAGCGTGCTGGCCGGACGCATCTCGGGCATCTGGAAGAAGCAGGATCCGATCCTGAAGAACACCATCCCGGCCAACCTCGTGAACCCGACCCTGCCCGGCTCGGGCGGCGGTCAGGACGAATGGAACGATGACACCGTGGGCCTGCGGGGACAGCTCCTGTTCACGCCCACGGACAACTTCGATGCCACCTTGTCGTATCAGTGGCAGCACACCAAGACCTCGACCGGTCCTTACGTCAGCTCGGCCACCGTGCCCGTGTACGACCAGCAGGGCCGGTTGGTGGAAACCTACAATGCCAGCCCCACCGAGACGCGACTCGCCATTCAACTGGATGCAAACGGCCAGGATACCGGCGGCGCGGTGCCGTTGGGCGGCGGGCTAGCAGCCTGTCGGACTTAAGCGGTACAAATGCGCGATAATCATAGGCAGTTTTTTCCTCAATGACGGTAGCGATGAGCAACTTTCGACCGATCAACCGCGACACGGGATTCTTGCTGCCGCCTTCGGTGGATGAATGGTTGCCGGAGCGGCACTTGGCGCGCTTTGTGGTGGAGATCATTGACGGCATGGACCTGTCGGAGCTGGTCAAAGCGTATCGAGGGTCCGGATCGGCCTCGTATCACCCGGCGATGTTGCTGGGATTGCTGGTGTATGGCTATTCGACGAAGACCTTTTCCAGCCGCGCGATTGAGCGCGCGACGCATGATTCTTTGGCGTTTCGCTATATCGCGGGTAACGAGCAGCCCGACCACGACACGATTGCAACTTTTCGCAAGCGCTTTTTGCGGCAACTTGAACCCTTGTTCGTGCAGGTACTGAAGATTGCGCGCGATACGGGGCTTTTGAAGCTCGGCACCGTGGCCTTGGATGGCACGAAGGTGCACGCCAATGCGAGCCGGCACAGTGCCCTGTCCTACGGGCATGCGAAGAAGATCGAGAAGCAGTTGAAGCGTGAAGTGAAGCAGCTGCTGAATCTGGCTGAACGGGCCGACGCCCGGGACATCCCCGACGGGATGTCGATCCCGCAGGAGCTGGCAAGACGGGAGGAGCGCCTGGCGGCGATCGCTGTGGCGAAGGCGAAGATCGAGGCGCGGGCTGAAGAGCGCTTGGGGCGCGAGCAGGCCGAACATCAAGCCAAACTTGCCGCCCGCGCCGAGCGCGAGAAGCGCACTGGCAAGAAGCCCGGCGGTCGTCCACCCGAACCACCCAGCGGCGGGGTGAAGGACCAAGACCAAATCAATCTGACCGATGAAGAGTCGCGGATCATGAAAGTCGCCGGTGGCGGCTTTGATCAGTGTTACAACGCCCAGGCCGTTGTGGCTACGGGAAGTATGCTGGTGGTGGCCACCGAGGTCAGCCAAGCGGCCAACGACAAAGAGCAGCTGGTTCCGATGCTGGAGAAGCTCGCGGCGCTGCCTGAGGAGCTGGGCCGTGCCCAGTGTATCCTCGCCGACAACGGCTATCTGAGTGAGGCCAACGTCGAGCAATGTGAAGCGGCGCAGATTGAGCCGTTGATCGCCATGGGGCGCTGCCCACATCACCTGAGTTGGAAGCAGCGCTTCGCCCCGGCTCCAAAATCCCCGCCCGACTCGGCCACATCGCTTCAGAAGATGGCGTATCGGTTGCGCACGCCCCGCGGCAAGCAGCTGTACGGACTTCGCAAACAGACCCCGGAACCGGTGTTCGGCATCATCAAGTCGGTGATGGGCTATCGCCAATGCTTGCTCAGAGGGCTGAAAAACGTCAAAGGCGAGTGGAATCTGGTGACGATGAGCTGGAACATCAAGCGAATGTTCGCTATGCAGGCTTGCTGAGAAGGCATCAAGACCCTTTCGAGCTTCGGAATCAATTACCTCAACCATGAATCCAAACTCATTTGCCGTTTTCCCGCGCTCACAAAAGCTCAGTCCGACAGGCTGCTAGGCGTGCTGAACGGTTGCTTCACCAACCCGGCGGCGCCGCCACCGGCCGCCTGCAGTCTGCGCGCAAATCCGGGAGGCGACTCGTTCGGTTTCGTCCAGCCCAAGGGCCTGGTCACCCAGTCCGATCACTCCTACACGGACCTCGACCACTTCAGCACCTCCGGTACGGCACTGCGCATGAACTGGAGACTGAGCGATTCCCTGAAGCTCAGCTCCGTCACCAACTTCATGCGCTACAGCAAGTTCGTGTCCATGGACGTGGATGCGGCGCCGGAATCGCAGTCGGTGTACCACGCGATGTCGCATGAGGACACGATCAGCCAGGAACTGCGCCTGTCCGGTGAGAGCGGCAAGCTCAAGTGGGTGGGCGGCGCCTACTATCTGAACGTCAACAACAAGACGCTCAATGGTCTCGAGTTCCCGGCCACCTCGCCCTTCGCCACCTCGCCGCTGATCCTCGGTGCGCCGGGTCCGATCGACACGGTGGGCGACATCAGCCTGCACACGATTTCCACCTCGGTGTTCGGCCAGGTGGACATCCCGTTGGCTGACCTGTGGACCCTGGTGGTGGGCGGCCGGTACATCAAGGAAAAGAAGAACTACTCCTTCGTGCAGGGCGTGTTCCTGGCGCAGGACGACCGCGGCATCAACACCGCGGTGCATTACTTCGACCTGTTTCCCTTCCAGTCCTTCCGCACCAGCGACAACCTCTGGGCCGGCAAGCTGCAGGTGGAATACCGGCCGCAGAAGGACATGTTGTGGTTCCTGGGCGTGAACCGCGGCTCGAAGGCTGGCGGCTTCAACGCGCAGCTCGCCGATGGCTCACCGCGCCTGCCGCTTTCGCAGATCCCGTACAAGCCCGAGAACCTGACCAACTATGAGGGCGGCCTCAAGTCCACGCTCCTCGACAATCGGCTGCGCTTCAACGCCTCCCTCTTCTACTACGACTACAAGGACTACCAGGCCTTCCTGTTCCAGCAGTCCTCGGGCGTGGTCGTGAACAAGGATGCCAACATGTACGGTGGGGAGTTCGAGGTGGCCGCAAGCCCCATCGACAACCTCGAGGTGCAGCTCGGCGTGAGCCTGTTCCACGCCAAGGTCAAGGATCTGCAGCTGTTGGGCCCCGTGGGTACGACACCGCTTTCCAAGGACGTGAAGCCGAGTTTCGCGCCCGAGAAGCAGCTCTCGGCACTGGTGCGCTACTCCTGGACGCTGTTCGGCGGCCGGTTGGCGGCGCAGGTCGATGCGCATTACTCCGCGGACTTCTACCACAACCTGCGCAACTTCCAGGCCGACCACTACCCTGGCTACACGCTCCTGAACGCGCGCCTGGGCTGGTCGAACGACAACTGGGAAGTGGCGGCCTTCGTGGAGAACCTCACCGACAAGCGCTACTACTCCATCGGCTACGATCTGGCCACGCTGTGCGGCTGCAACGAGAATGCCTTCGGCCGGCCGCGCTGGCCGGGACTCGAGGTACGGTACCACTTCGGAAAGTAAGCACCGGTCGGGAAGACCTGAAGGCCGCGTCCCGCGAGGGGCGCGGCCTTTTTTCAGCTCGACTACTTCGCCTGGCTCACACTATTTGCAAAGCGGCGGCAGCGCGTGCGCATCTGGTAAGGGATCTTAGCCGCGCTCGCTCAAAATCCACTCTTTGAAGGCCTCGTCCTCAAATCGGTACACACCGATCTCGGATTGAATCAACACCTGGCGATCGCGCAAACGCTTGAGCGCGTTTTGCGGAACAGAGCGATCGGCCGCACGCGCCAGTTTCAGCGCGCGGCCCAGGCGCGCCAGAGACTGAACGCTGTGCAGGTCGTACTTGCCCTGTGCAACCCAGAGTAGAACCAGTTGGTCTGCGGGCAGCAAAGCCTCCCAGCGCGAGGCAAAGCCTTCTTCGAGGTAAACCGATTGCTTGCAACGGACGATCGCGATCTCGGCGCCGTCAAAGGGATTGGCGAGGTATTGGGCGAGGAAACGGCGAAACAGTTCCGGGACTCGATTGAGGGAGACGAACGCGGCCTCCGAGTCGCGCAGCGCCAACTTGAGGGTGGTCAGGCTGTTCGCGCGCCGCGTCAATTCCCGGACGAAGTCTTCCCCGAGTAACGGCAGAGGTTCGACCCGGGCCCAGTTGTAGAAAGGCTTATGCTCCCGACCGAACATCGATCGCAGCCGATCTTCGGAGGACCCCGTAAACAAGACCTTGAGTCGATCTTTGCGGGTGTCGAGCCCGGCGCGCAGCGCACGCTCCAGTGAGTGGTAGCGCCGATCGGTGAGGACTTGCGCCTCATCGATCAGCAGCAAGCCTCGATTGCGACTGCGATCAAAGGTGGCCCATGCGTTGGCGAGCTTCCCCGAGACGGCGCGATCGCTGCTCTTGAAGCCGAGTTCCGCACCGCCTTCTGCCAGACCCCCTACCTTGCCCGACACTTTCACCGAACTGACCGGTTTCCCCAGCTTGGAGCGTATCTTGGGGAGCATGCGCTTGGGCTTAGCGCACGCCAGCAAGGCGTCGCTGATCGCTTGGCTCGGGTCAAGATCTTCCTGCCACAAGTTGCAATAGCCCACCGCATAGCCGTGCTGTTCAGCCGCCGGGGTCAGATCCTGAATCAGAAACTCCGTCTTGCCCATGCGGCGTCGGGCATGCAACGCTGTGGCTGATATCAGGCCCAGATCGAGCGCCTGCAAATGCTGCGCGGCGAGCTGCGGACGAGCGAAATGCCAGCTGTTCGTCGGTGCCTTGGGCATGTGGTACGTTGTGGTAGAGTTAATAGGATACCCTAATCGGCGAATGATAATCTACCACAAGGGAAGACGGCAAACCGTGCGCACGGCGGTGACGCTCGGCGCCGCGAACCAGCCAAAATCATCGTGTCTGGGTATTATCTCAACTGCTTCTTGTCGATCTTGCCAACGCCGGTCTTGGGGAGCTGCGCGAGCATCACGTATTCGCGTGGCACCTTGTAGCCAGCCAGGTTGGCGCGGCAATGCGCATCGAGTTGCTCGGACGTCGCCGCCAGGCCAGGCCGGAACACCACGAAGGCCTTGATGCGTGCGCCGCGCTGTTCGTCCGGCACGCCGAGCACGGCGACCTCGAGGATGGCCGGATGCATCCCCAGCACCTCCTCTACCTCGCGCGGATACACGTTGAAACCGGACACGAGCACCATGTCCTTCTTGCGATCGCGGATGTACAGGTAGCCCTGCTCGTCCAGTTCGCCCAGATCCCCGGTGTACAGCCAGCCGTCGCGCAGCGCCTGCGCGGTCTCCTCCGGCCGGTTGCGGTAGCCCACCATCACCTGCGGTCCGCGTGCGCGGATCTCGCCGATACGCCGGGGTCCGTACACCTCGGTGCCGCCCACCGGGTCCACGATCTGGATCTGCGTCTGCGGCAGCGGCAGGCCGACGGACGCGGCCTTGCGCACACCGTGCAGCGGGTTGAACGACAGCACGGGTCCCGATTCTGACTGCCCATAGCCTTCCAGGACCGGCGCGCCGGTGGCCGACTCCCAGCGGCTCAGCAGCGCCTCGGGCAGCGCCGCCGAGCCCGAGTAGCTCATGCGCAGCGTGTCGAAATGGGTCGAGGCGAAGGCTTCATGCTTCAGGAGCGCGGTGAAGATGCTGGGACTGCCGGCGAGGATGGTGATGCGCTCGGCGGTGAGCAACTCGAACAGTGCCTCCGGCGTGAAGCGCGGCAGGATGACCAGCGTGGCGCCGCCATGGGCCGCATTGTGCAGGCACATCGCCGCCGCGTAGGTGTGGAACAGCGGCATGCAGCACAGCATCCGCTCCTCGTCCCGGGCGATCGGCAGCAGCGCCTCGCGCTGCGCGATGTTGATGGCCATCGCGCGATGGCTCATGTTTACGCCCTTCGAGCGCCCGGTGGTGCCGCCCGTGTATTGCAGCGTCGCGAGTGAATCCGGGTCCGGCAGCGGCTCCGGCAGCGTTGCTTCGCCCGCCGCCGCGAAGGCCGCTGCACGTTCCGCTGCGCCCGCCGCCACTTCCGGCTGCGACAGTCGCCGGCCGCCTTCAACCCCGACCACGATGCGATGCGTGATGGCCAGGTGTGGCAGCAGGGGTTCGAGCGCCGCTGCGGCGGTGACATCGTGGACCAGCGCATGGACGTCGGCGTCCTCGAGGATGGCGCCCAGTTCGCGGCCGGTGTACAGCGGGTTCAACGGCACCGCCTGCGCACCGGCGGCGTGCACCGCGAAGGTGGCGATGCAGATGTCGATGCCATTGCCCATCACCAGCGCGACGCGCTGGCCGCGGCAGCCCAGCGCGAGAAGTTCGCGTGCGAAAGCACCCACCGCCTCGAGGTACCGGGCGTAGCTCAGCCGCTCGCCCCCGCAGACCAGCGCCTCGCGCGCGGGCACCCGCGCCGCCGTGGCGGCGAGCATGTGCACCACGCTGGGTGGTGCTGACAGCTCCCCTACCACCCGGCCGCCCAGTGATCCCGGCCAAGGCCGCCGGCTGCGCCGGTCCCGAGCAGTGCCTGGCGCGCGAGCAGTTCGGCCTCGGGCAGCAGGACCTGCGCATAGAAGCGTGCGGTGGCGCGCTTGCCTTGGTGAAGCGGTGTCGCCTCGCCGGCCGCCGCCGCCATGCGCAGCCACATCCAGGCGCCGCCCACGAGGCCGGCGAGCTTGAGGTACGGCACGGCACCTGCTTCGATGTCCGCCGCTCGGGACTGCCCCGCCCGGGCGAGCAATTCGCGCGAGACGAGCTCGAGCAGGTCTGCACCCTTCGCCACGCCCTCGCGGATGGCATCGACCGCGGGCTCGGCCGCCGTCGCCTTCACCGAGGTGCGCATCGCCTCGACGAACTCCGACAGCCGGGTCGCACGGTCGGCGATCAGCTTGCGGGTGACGAGGTCGATGGCCTGGATGCCGTTGGTGCCTTCGTAGATCGCGCCGACGCGCACATCGCGCGCGTACTGCTCCACGCCCGTGTCGGTGATGTAGCCATAGCCGCCGAACACCTGGATGGCGGTGCTCGCCACCTCGAAGCCCATGTCGGTGCTGCAGGCTTTGCAGATCGGCAGCAGCCACTGCGCGAAACCCGCGGCCTTGGCCGCCACGGACGGCTGGGGATGGTTCTCGCCGAGGTCGATCTGCAGGGCGGCCTCGAGCACCAGCGCCCGCAGCCCCTCCACGCGCGCGCGCATCGTGAGCAGCATGCGGCGCACGTCGGGGTGCTCGATGATGGCGCGCGGCGGCTGGTCCGGCGCCCCGCCCTGCGTGCGCTCCAGTGCGTGCTGCACGGCACGGTTCAGGGCCGCCCCGCCGATGCCCACGCCCTGCACGGCCACTTCCAGCCGCATGGTGTTGACCATCGCGAACATCGCCTGCAGCCCCCGGCCGGCCTCGCCGATGCGCAGGGCCTGTGCATCCTCGAATTCGACCACGCAGGTGGGTGAGGCGCGAAGGCCCATCTTGTGCTCGACGCGCGCCACGCGAACCGTGTTGCGCCGGCCATCCTCCAACACCTGCGGCACGAGGAACAGCGAGATGCCGCGCGTTCCCGCCGGCGCACCCGGCGTGCGGGCCAGCACCATGTGCACGATCTGCGGAGTGAACTCGTTGTCGGCGTTGCTGATGAATACCTTGGTGCCGGTCAGCCGGTAGGTTCCGTCCGCCTGGGGCGTCGCGAGCGAGCGGGCTCGTCCCACATCCGAGCCCGCCTGGGGCTCGGTGATCACGATGGTGGTGGCGATGCTGCCGTCGATCATGCCCGGCACCCAGCGCTTCACCTGCTCCTCGCTGCCGTGCGCCATCAGCAGGCGCGCCGCCGCCCGCATGGTCACCGGCAACATCGAGAAGGCCAGGTTCGCGCCGTTGGACATCTCGGCGAAGGCCGCCTGCAGCACGCGCGGCATGCCCTGTCCGCCGAGATCGGCGGGAAGGTCGAAGCCGGCCCAGCCTCCCTCGCAGTACTTCGCGTAGGCCTGCGCGAACCCCGGCGAGTAGCGCACGCGGCCCTCCACCAGGCGCGAGGCCTGTTCATCACCGGCGGCGTTGATCGGCGCGAGCACGCCTTCGGCGAACCGGGCTCCTTCCGCGAGCACGCCGCGCACCACCTCCTCATCCACCGCGGCGAAGGCCGGCAATGCCCGCAACGCGGCCATGTCGAGCACGCGATCGAACAGGAACTCGAGATCGGCCACCGGGGCCTTGTAGCTGCTGGTCATGGGGTGCGTGCCGCCGTCAGTTCACGCTTGATCTCGCGCTTGAGGATCTTGCCGCTGGGATTCTTGGGCAGTTCGGCCAGGAACACCACGCGCTTGGGCGCCTTGAAGCCGGCGAGGCGCTCGCGGCACCAGGTGATGAGGTCGGCGGCGCCCACGGCTGCGCCAGCAGCGGCACCAACGGCTTCGCCGGCGGCCGCGCCGCTGCGCAGCGCCACCGCTGCCGTTACCATTTCGCCCCACTGCTCATCCGGCAGGCCGAACACCGCCGCCTCGCGCACCGCCGGGTGCTGGTACAACACTTCCTCGATCTCCTTGGTGTAGATGTTGACCCCGCCCGAGACCACCATGTCGGTCTTGCGGTCCACCACGAACAGGTAGCGGTCCTCGTCGAGATAACCCAGATCGCCGGTGCAGAACCACTCACCGCGCAGCACCTTGGCGGCGAGTTCGGGCTGGCGCCAGTAACCGCTGATGACCGAACGCGACCGGATGAGGATCTCGCCCACGGTGCCCGCGGGCACATCGATCCCGGCATCATCGACGATGCGCACCTCCGCACCCACCGCCTCGCGGCCCGCCGAGGCGAGCCGGCGCTGCTGTGCCGGCGTGCCTCCCAGCACGTGGTCGGCGGTGACGAGGAAGGTGGCCTCGAGCGTCTCGGTGAGCCCGTAGCCTTGCGTGAAGCCGCAGCGGAAGGCGCGCAGCGCACGCTCCAGCACCGTCGGCGGCATGGGTCCGCCGCCATAGAAAATGAGCCGCAGGCTGGCCCGGTCGTAGGACTCGAGCGTGGGCTCGTTCAGCAGCGAGTTGATCATGGTCGGGATCAGCAGCGCGACCGTGGCACGGTGCCGCGCCAGCGCCGCGAGCCAGGCCGTTGGCGTGAACTGCGGCAGCACCACCTGGGTGCAGCCCAGCATCATGTAGGTGATCGCCATGAACACCGCGCCCACGTGGTACACCGGCGTGCCGACCAGGTTGATGTCCTCGGCTCGACTGGCATCGGCGATGGCCTGGTTGTAGCCATTGGCGATGAGGTTGCCGTGCGCCACCATGGCGCCCTTCGGCAGCCCCGTGGTGCCGCTGGTGAAGAACATGGCGAAGGTGTCGCCCTCGACAGAGCGGCTGGCGACGGGCGTCGATGGCGCGGCGGCCAGGGCAGCCGCGTAGAGGCTCGCCCCCGGTGCGGGCGCCCCACCCAGGATCCAATGGTGTCGGATCCCGGGGAGCACCGTGCGAAGTTCCGCCGCCTGGCTGGCGTAGCCGCTGCCGGCGACCAGCAGGGCCGGCTCCGCGGCCGAGAGGATCTGCCTCGCCTCCGGCACCGTGAGCCGGTAGTTCAGCGGCACGGCGATGAAGCCGCCGCGCGCGCAGGCGAAATACAGCTCGAAGTACTCGGGGCAGTTGCCGAGCAGGAGGGCGATGCGATCGCCCCGGGTGAGGCCCAGCGCCTCGAGCGCGTGGGTCAGCCGGTTGACGCGCTCATCGAGCTCGGCCCAGGTGCTCTGCGACTGCTCGCCGATGAGCGCCGCCTTGCGCGGGAAGCGCAGGGCATTGCGGCGCACGATCTCATCGAGCATCCGGTCATCTCACGCGCGGTGGGTGGCCGGTGGCGGTTCCAGTGCCTGGGAGACGATGCCCAGCAGGTCCTGGCTCAGCGTGCCGGGCGGGATCACCGCGGCGACGCCCATGGATCGCAGCTGGGCGGCGTCTTCCTGCGGAATGACGCCGCCGCAGAACACCGGCACCTCGAGCTTGCCCGCCTTCATGGCCTCCAGGAGCCTGCGCATCTGCGTCATGTGCTGGCCGGACAGGTAGGACACGCCGATGCCATCGACGTCCTCCTCGATGGCCGCCTTCACCAGGTCCTTCACGGCATTGTGCAAGCCCAGGTACACCACCTCGTAGCCAGCCTCGCGCAGGACCTGCGCCACGGTGATGATGCCGGTGTCGTGGCAGTCGAGCCCCGTCTTGGCGAGCAGCAGCCTCTTCTTCGCGTGGTTCATGTGCGCCCCTTCCAGCCGTGCGCGCGGCGCATGGCCTCGTGAATCTCGCCCATCGTAGCCTTGGCGCGCAGCGCCTGCATGATCACCGGCACCATGTTGGTCCCGGACTTGTAGGCCTCCTCGACCTTGGCCAACCCTTGCGCCCAGGCTTTCGGGTCGCGTCGTGCACGGAAATCCTTCAGGTACTGCGAACGCTTCGCGCCCCACTCATCGGCGCGGATCTTGTGCACCGTCACGGCGCGCTCCTGCTCCTTCGGGATGGTGAAGCGGTTCACCGCCACCAGCGGCCGCCGCCCGCTGTCCAGGTCCTCCTGGTTCTTGTAGCGAGCGTGGTTGATCTGCGCTTCCAGCCAGCCGGCCTGCACGGCCTTGGCCATGCCGCCCTGCTCACCGAGCTCGGCCAGTCCCTTGCGGATCTCCGCCTCGATGCGGTTGGTCATGGACTCGACGTAGTAGGAACCGGCCAGCGGGTCGATGGTCTTGGTCACGCCCGTCTCGTAGGCCAGCACCTGCTGGGTGCGCAGCGCGATGCGCGAGGACTCCTCGGTGGGCAGGCCGTGGCCCTCGTCATAGGAGCACAGGTGGATGCTCTGGGCGCCGCCGAACACCGCGGCCATCGCCTCGTAGCCGGCACGGACGATGTTGATCTCGGGCTGCTGGGTGGTGAGGGTGTTGCCCGCCGTCTGCACCGAGAAGCGCAGCCGCCAGCACTCGGGGTTGGTGGCGCCGAACTCCTCGCGCATGGTGTGCGCGTAGATGCGGCGCATGGCGCGGAACTTGGCGATCTCCTCGAAGAAGTCGATGGAGGCCGACAGGAAGAACGACGCCCGCCGCGGGAAACGGTTCACATCCAGCCCGCGGGCTTTCGCCTTCCTGAAGATGTCGAAGGCATGCCCCAGGGTGAACACCCCGTCCTGGATGGCGTTCACGCCGGTCTCTCGCAGGTTGTAGCCGTTGGTGACCATCCAGTTCAGGCGCGGCATGCGGGTGGAGATGAACTCGATGTTGTCGATGCACAGCCGCAGCGTCCCCTCCAGGGGGAAGAACTGGGTGATGGTCTGCAGCGGCCCGCCGCTCATCTGGAAGAAGGGGTCGTTCTGCTGGGTGCCGATGACCTGGTCGAGCGGCACCTTCTTGTCCTCCGCGACGCAGGCCAGCATGGCCAGGGTGACCGAGGAGACCGGCGGCCGGATCGACAGGGCATAGGAGACCTTGTCCGGTCCGAAACCCTCGTACAGGGCCTCCATGTCCTCCAGGGTGCTGATGGCGACACCCGTGACCCCCACCTCGCCATCGGCGATCGGGTCATCCGAATCGAACCCGTAGCTGGTGGGCAGGTCGATGGTGATGACGAAACCGTTCGCACCATTGGCGTGCAGGTAGCGGATGCGCTCGTTGGTCTCCTGGGGGGAGCCGAACCCGACCTGGAAGCGCCGGGTCCAGATGCGAGTGCGATACATGCCCTCGTAGGGACCCCGGGTGAAGGGGAATTCCCCGGGCTTGCCAAGCGCGCCTGCCGGGTCGAAATTGGGCAGGTCGGACGGACCGTAGACTTCCCCGATGGGCAGTCCCGCATTCGTCTCGAATAGCTGTTCTTCGGAATCGCGGGCGGCGGGCGCCGCCTGGGTAGCTCCACTGCTCATCAGGGGGTCACTCCAAGTAAGGCTGCGAGGATGACAGGACGCAAAAACCGGTGGCCGCGGGGGCAGTTGTTGTTATTATAGGCATAAAGTAAATTTCTGTGAAGTCAGCGCGTGGCCGACCTCGCCGGCGGCACCGCGCCACGCAGTGCGATCGCATCAACGACAGGGGGATTCGAACATGGCCACGAACAGGCAGGATTGGGTCACCACCGCACGGGAAAAGACCGTGCAAGCCATCCGGGAGGGGCGCATCGCGGAGGCGATCGCCGGGGTGGATGCCGTCTGGGCGGAAGGCCGCCCCATCCACGATGTGTACGGGGACATGTGCGCGCTGTTCTGCGACTTCATCGCCGAAGAGTTGGGCGAGGACGGGGTCGAGCGCGCCTGGCGCTACCTGGGCGAGAAGCTGTGGAGGCCGATCTTCACCGAGGCCGCCAAGGCGGGCGGCGAGGCCCTGGCCGGCATGTATGCCATGTTCCTGCGCTCGCATGGCTACCAGTTCCGCGTCGAGGAAGACGCGGAGAAGTTCAGCTTCTACCTCGACTACTGCCCCAGCGGCCAGCGCCTCATGGTGGAGGGCAAGCTCGAGGGCGACCCCCGCCATCCGATGAATCACGGTGTCAGCAAGAAGGCCGCGCCCTGGACCTTCAACAAGAAGGGCGTGCCCTACTACTGCGGCCACACCGCGCTGTGGTTCGACGTCATGCCGAAGGAATGGGGCCTGCCGCTGATGAGCGGCAAGTATGGGGATTTCGACAAGCAGGGGCAGGTCAAGGGCATTCCCTGCATGACCTTCATCCGCAAGCGCCTGCCCGGCGCCTGATCACTTCCGCATCAAGGAGCATCCGGTCATGAGTTTCAGAGTGGGAGTCGACGTCGGTGGCACCTTCACCGATTTCCTGGTTTCCGGCGCCGGTCGTACCGCGCGCGTGTACAAGTCCTCCACCACGCCCGAGAACCCGACCATCGGGTTCTTCAACGGACTCGAGCAGGCAGCGCGCGATGAGAACTGCACGCTGGATGAGTTCCTGAAGAAGGTGGATACCATCGTCCACGGCACCACCATCACCACCAACGCCGTGCTCACCGGCACCGGCGCGAAAACCGGCTTCCTGACCACCAAGGGCTTCCGCGACGTGCTGAACATGCGCCGCGGCATGAAGGAACGGCAGTTCGAACGTTACTCGCCGCCCGAGCCGCTGGTTCCGCGGCACCTGGTGCGCGTGGCCGAGGAACGCACCAACGTGGACGGCAAGATCGTCACGGCGCTCAACGAGCAGGACGTGCGCGATGCGGCGAAGTTCTTCAAGGAGCAGAAGGTGGAGGCCGTGGCGGTCTCCTACCTGTGGTCGTTCCGCAACCCGACCAACGAGCTGCGCACCCGCGAGATCCTCGACAAGGAACTGCCCGGCGTGTACGTGTCGCTGTCCATCGAGATCCTGCCGCAGATCCGCGTGTACGAGCGGCACAGCACCACGGCGCTGAACGCCTACTCCGGTCCCATCCTCACCCGCTACCTGTCACGGCTCGAAGTGGAACTCAAGCGGCGCGGCTACAAGGGCCAGCTGCTCATCATGCAGTCGAACGGCGGCGTCATGTCACCGCAGGTGGCGCAGCGCTTCGCCTCCAACACGCTGCTGTCGGGACCGGCCGGTGCGCCCGGCGCGGGCGTGTTCTACGGCAGCACTCACGGCTTCGCCAACGTCATCACCGTGGACATGGGCGGCACCTCCTTCGATGCCGCGCTGGTGAAGGACGGGCGCCCCAGCGTCACCACGGACGGCACCATCGGCGATCATCGCATCGCCTCGCCCATCCTCGACATCCACACTGTCGGCGCCGGTGGCGGCTCGATCGCGCGCGTGGAGACCGGCGGCCTGTTGGCCGTGGGGCCCGCGAGCGCCGGTGCGCAGCCCGGCCCCGTGTGCTACGGCCGCGGCGGCACCAAGCCCACGGTGACCGACGCCGATTTCGTGCTCGGGTATCTGGATGCCTCCGCCTTCCATGGCGGCCAGTTGAAGCTCGATGCCGCCGGTGCACGCCGGGCCATCGAGGAGCACGTGGCCAAGCCCCTGGGCGTGTCCATCGAGGCGGCGGCCGATGGCATCTACCAGGTCATCAACGCCAACATGGCCGCCGCGATGAACGTCGTGTCGGTGCAGCGCGGCTACGACCCGCGCGAGTTCGTGCTGATCGTCGCCGGCGGCGCAGGTCCCATCCATGCGGGGCCCATCGCGCGTGACCTCGAGATTCCGCTCATCCTCATCCCGCGCGAGTCCTCGGTGTTCTGCGCGGCCGGGATGCTGATTTCCGACCTGCAGCATGATTACGTGCGCACCTATGCGCGCGATGCGGACAAGGTGGACCTGGCCGAGGCCACGCGCATGTTCCGC
>JAXMGQ010000024.1:0-75160 GCA_046347195.1 Steroidobacteraceae bacterium | reverse complement strand
CCAGGCAGCGGCGCAGCAGAGAGCGGCCCAGCGGAGAATCCATGCTGATGTAGTCCGGATGCAGGTCGAACTCGTCCGGGCCCACGATGCGATGCCAGCGGGCCGCTCCCGCCTCGTCCTCGACCTGCACCCAGGCGCCGAAGAAGACCCGCCTGGGGTCGCGCGTGCCCTGGGAGATGTCCACCACCGTCATGCCCTCGAGCCGCTTGCGCAGGAAGCGCACCCGCCGGTCGATCTCGCGCAGCCGCTTCTTGCCATAGGTGTATTCGGCGTTCTCCGAGCGGTCCCCCTGAGCGGCGGCTTCCGAGACCGCCTGCGTCACCCGCGGCCGCTCCTCGCGCCAGAGCTGGTCGAGTTCCTCGCGCATCCGGCGTTCGCCTTCCGGGGTGATGTATTTGGAGCCCGGCGGGGCCGGAGCACGATAGCGCGTCAAGTCATCACCACTTTGTGTTCCCGTGAACCGTTCCCGGCTGTGCGCCGCGTCAGTGTGCGGGCGTTCACAGATCGGGGGGTGGTTATGTCCTTAAGCTTCCGGTCCATGGGCGTCAAGTACTACACGCACTTCATCTCCCAGGAAAGCGGAGCCGCCGATTACGAGGAATACCGCGGCGTGGTGGAACTGTGTGGCCGGCCGCACAAGGTGAGCGGCGAGCGCGAGATCGCGCAGGTACTGGCCCGCAGCTTCGACCTGCAGGCAGAGGACATCCAGGTCCTGCAGTGGCAGCAACTGCACTGAATCCCCTAGCGGACTTAACTTCCCTTCATCATCAAGTCCGCACCTCACACCCCGGGCCTCATCGTCCGGGGTTTTTTTTGTCCTGAGGTTTCCCTCGCCGGCCTTGGGGTCAGGGCGCGGGTGTGGTCAGCGGCTTGCCCTTTTCGGCGAGCATCACCACCGCGAGGTGAGCCTTCGATTTCCCCGGATTCCTGCCTTCGTGGACGAGGCCAGCGGGAATCACGAAGGCCTCGCCGGCGTGCATCGTGACCGGGGCGCTGCCGTCCTTCTCCAGGGTGGGGTTGCCTTCCAGCACGAAGCCATAGGCCTCGGCTGCATGGGTGTGGCGCCCTTCGGCGGCGCCCGGCGCCAGTTCGACGTTCAGGAGGATGGCTTCGCGTCCGGCGATGGAGGAGTCCTGCCTGAGCAGTACCGTGCGGCTGACACCGGACGGCGCGGGGGTGCCGGCGCGCAGCACCCAGGGGAGGGAGGCCCCGAGCAGGACGAGGGTGGCGCAGGCCGCCAGGGCCTGGCGAGGAGTCGGTCGCATCATGGTCAATACCTCCGAACGGGAACGGGCGGGCGCCCAGTCTAGTCGCGCACGCCGGCGCCCAGGAAGGTCCCGCCGGCCCGGCCAGTACGCCGGATTTGACGGCTGCCGATGCGCTCGCGTGTAATCGGCGCGCATTGCGCCTGAGTCGTCGATGAAATCCCGGTGTCCGTCCCCATATGCGTAAGCCACGGAGGTCCCATGCGTAAACTCGCCTTGACGTCGATGCTGCTGTTCACTTCATTGCTGGCCGGCTGCGGGTACAACACCTTCCAGTCGCAGGACGAGCAGGTGAAATCCGCCTGGTCCGAGGTGCTGAACCAGTACCAGCGCCGCGCCGATCTCATCCCCAACCTCGTCAACACCGTCAAGGGGTATGCCGCACAGGAGCAGACGGTGCTGCTGGGCGTGACCCAGGCGCGCGCCAAGGTGGGGTCGATCCAGGCAACGCCGGAGCTCATCAACAACCCGGATGCCTTCGCCAAGTTCCAGGCGGCCCAGGGCGAACTGACGAGCGCGCTGTCCAGGCTCCTCGTCGTGTCCGAGAACTATCCGCAGCTCAAGTCCGACCAGAACTTCCGCGACCTGCAGGCCCAGCTCGAAGGCACGGAGAACCGCATCACCGTGGCGCGCAACCGCTACATCGACTCGGTGCGCCAGTACAACGTCAGTGTGCGGTCCTTCCCGCAGAATCTCACCGCCATGGTGTTCGGCTACAAGCCGAAGCCGAATTTCACGGTGGAGAACGAGGCCGCCATCTCCAAGCCGCCGAGCGTCGACTTCGGCTCTCCGGCACCGGCACCCGCGCCGGCGCCGTCGGCTCCGCGGTAGGGTTCACGGGTCCCGCTTCGCGATGAACCTGCGCGCCGCGCTGCTGTTCGCGAGCCTGCTGCTGCCGGGACTGGCGGGTGCGCAATCGCTGGTGGCGGTGCCACCGCTGTCGGCGCGCGTCACCGACCTCACCGGGACCCTGTCCGGCGAGGCGGTGACGCGGATCGAATCGCGGCTCAAGGACCTGGAGACGCGCAAGGGCAGCCAGATCGCGGTGCTCATCGTTCCGACCACGCAGCCCGAGGACATCGAGCAGTTCGGCATCCGTGTCGCCGAGGCCTGGAAGCTGGGGCGCAAGGGCGTGGATGATGGCGCGATCCTGATCATCGCCAAGAACGACCGGCGGCTTCGCATCGAGGTGGGCTATGGCCTCGAAGGCGCGCTGCCGGACATCACCGCCAAGCGCATCATCGCCGAGACCATCACGCCTCACCTGAAGCAGGGGGATTACGACGGCGGCGTCGAGGCGGGTGTCGAGCAGATGATCGGGGTGGTCAATGGCGAGGCGTTGCCGGAGCCCGACCGGTCCTGGGAGGGTTCCTCCGGGCTCACCAACCTGTTGCCGTTGCTGCTGGTGGTGGCGTTCATCGCCAGCGGCATCCTGCGCGCCATCTTCGGCCGGCTGTTCGGGTCGGCCGCCACCGGCGGGATCGTCGGCGGCATCGCCTGGCTCCTGAGCCATGTCATTCCCATCGGCATCGGGGCGGGGTTGTTCGCCTTCCTCATCTCGTTGCTGAACGGTTCCTCGCGCGGCTGGTCCAGCCGCGGCGGCGGCTGGGGAGGAGGCTGGGGCGGCGGGCTCGGCGGCGGAGGCTTCGGGGGCGGCTTTGGCAGCGGCGGGGGATTCAGCGGGGGCGGCGGCCGGTTCGGTGGCGGCGGCGCCTCGGGAGGCTGGTGATGAAGCTGGCGCGCCTGCTCAGTCATGCGATCGCCATCCATTGGAATACGCGTCGCTGTTTTCCGTCCGCGACGCTCGATGCCATCGAGCAGGCCATTGCAGGCGCCGAGAAGACCCACGCCGGGCAGATCCGCTTCGCCATCGAGACCTCGCTCCCGCTGATGGAAGTGTGGAACGACGTCGACCCGCGCAAGCATGCCCAGGCGGTGTTCGCACAGCTCGGGGTGTGGAACACCGAGCGCAACAACGGCGTGCTCATCTACCTGCAGATGGCCGACCGCAATGTCGAGATCGTCGCGGACCGGGGGGTCGCCGCGTGCGTCAGCGCAGCGGAATGGGAAGCGGTGTGCCGGCTGATGGAAGGACATTTCCGGGGTGGCCGCTTTCGCGAAGGGGCCCTCGCTGGCGTCGAGGCCGTGGGGAGCCTTTTGGCACGGCACTTTCCCGCCGGGGCGGGCGAGTCGGGAAACGAATTGGCCGACCGGCCCGTGCTGATGTGATGCGGCGCGTCCGCCGTCGATCGGCGACGGTGCGGTCGGGGTGCGGGGAAACGCGCTAGACTACGTCGATGATCCAGCGCTTGTCCGTCGCCCGCGCGTGGCCTTTGGCCCTCGCGGTTTTCGTTCTCGGGGGTTGTTCGCTGTTCCGCAAGCCGGAGCCCGTCGCTCCGCCGCCACCCACGCCGCCGCCTGCACCCGCATTGCCGACGCCCGAAGCCACGCACAAGTTCGTGCTCGCCAACGATGGCGACGAAGTCGTCGGGTACGTGCAGAAGACCGTCGTTGGCAAGGACGACACCCTGCCGGACATCGCGCGGCGCTTCGATGTGGGCTACGAGGAGATCCTGCTCGCGAACCCAGGTGTGGACCCGTGGCTGCCCGGCGCCGGCCGCGAAGTGGTGGTACCCACCCGCTTCGTCCTCCCGGCCGCACCCCATGAAGGCCTGGTGGTGAACGTCGCCGCCATGCGCATCTTCTATTTCCCGCCCCACAAGAAGGGCGAGAAGCAGACCGTGATCACGCACCCCATCGGCATCGGCAAGGTGGGCTGGAAGACGCCGGAAGGCACGACGAAGATCGTCAGCCGGCAGAAGGACCCGGTGTGGGTGGTGCCGAAGTCGGTGCGCGATGAACATGCGCAGGACGGCGACATCCTGCCCGCGAAGGTGGCCGCTGGTCCCGACAATCCGCTCGGGCGGCACATGTTCAGGCTCGGCTGGCCGAGTTACCTGATGCACGGCACCAACAAGCCCTATGGCGTGGGCATGCGCTCGAGCCACGGCTGCCTGCGGCTGTATCCCGAGGACATCGCGGTACTGTTCGATCTCATCCCCATCGGCACCAAGGTGACCGTGGTCAACCAGCCCTACCTCTTCGGGTGGCACGACGGCAAGCTGTACCTGCAGGCCTATGCGGTGATGGAGGACGACAAGCGCGACTGGTCGAAGAGCCGCAAGCGCCTGCTGGACAGGCTGCTCGCACCGAAGCTGCGCAAGCGCATCTCCGATCACGACCAGGAGATCGACTGGGATGAGGTGGGTGAGCTCGCGCACGCGCCGCGCGGAGTTCCGGTGCCCGTCACCGGCGAACGCAATGGCATGGACGCGGTTCTCGCCGAAGCGCGCAAGGTCGATGACCGGCTGCCGACGGGCTCGAACTGGGATGGCAAGTCCGAACTCCTGGTGGACCAGAAGACCTTCAACGAGCTGCTCGGCGAGAGCACCAAGCCCGAGGCCCAGCCCACTTCCGCGAATCCCGATTCGGCACCGGCAAGCGTCCAATGAGCGAGACGAGCGAACCGCTGCTGCGGGTCCGCAGCAGCGGTTCGGCGTCAGACTTGGGCGACGATATCGAGGCCGATCTTCTGCACGAGGTGCAGCAGCTTGAGGGCGGCGCCGGTCGGGCGCTTCTGGCCGATCTCCCACTTCTGGACGGTCGAGACGCTGGTGTTGAGCAGGGCGGCAAAGACGGCTTGGCTGACGCGCGAACGCTCGCGGATGCGCTTGATCTGTTCGGGCTTCAATGGCTCGACCGAAGGCAGGCACAGGCGGTCGAACTGACGCATCGTCACCTGTTCGATGGCCCCTGCAGCATGCAGCCCTTTGGCCGTCGAATGCACGGCTTCGAGTACCCTGGATTTCTTTCTAGGCATATTGACCCAGCTCCGTCAGTTCCCCGGCCGCCACCGCCTTGGCGAGCGAATGCTGCGGCATCGCGAGCAAGTTTGCAGCCAACTCTTTCAATGCCGCTACTTCGGTGTCATCGATATTCTGGCGCTCGTTCTTGGCAAAGCCATACACAAAGAACAAATGCCCCTTCAGATTCGTCGCCACAATCGTTCGAAACCCACTGCGCTTGCCTTCGCCCGGCCGGGAAACCCGCTTCTTGAAGAGACTGCCGCCGAGACTCGGCTCGAACAGCCCCTCGGCCAACTCAAGCGCGGCCCGGTACAACGCTTCATCATTCAAGCTCTGCTTAGGCGCCCATCGCGCAAACCAGCGGGTCTTGTAAATCGCCATGCCTCATCGCCATCGTTATATAGCACTAGGTGCTATATAACGCAATCGGCGTGCCCTGAATACACGTCAATCTGTCGACAATCGACAGATTGGAGTGAGTTTCTTCCGCGTGGTCCGGGAACTTTCAACTTGTTGCTTCGCTCGCGCTCAAACCGCGTCCGAACTCGCCGGTTGCCGGCCCTCTCTCAAGTTTCTCCGAATCGCCGATCCTGCCGCGACGCTCGATCTCGAAGGGTGGCGGGTGGGAGAGAGTGTTCGCCGCGTGTGAGCGCGGCCGTTTCGTCGCTTTGGCGGCGCTGAGCGATTCGCTGGATGCCTCGGTGACGCCATGCGCCAGCTGCCGTAGCGACGAAACGGGGGTTCTCACCGCGCGCCCACGCGACGCACACTCGCTCCCTCCGGCCAACCTTCGAGCCAGATCGAGTGCGACCTGGATCAGGTGAGCGAAGAACTTGTGATAGAGTCCGCCAACCCCACGATTGGGACGACATGTGGTAGTGGCGACCTCCCTGGGCATCCAGGTCAGAGAAGAAAGCGGGCCGGAGCAATCCATCCCGCGTGTCCCTACCGCCGCCACCGCCTTCGTCGGCCGCACGCTTCGCGGCCCCACCGACCGGCCCGTTCGCCTGAAGAATTTCGCCGAGTTCACCCAGGTGTTCGGTGGCTTGTGGCAGCCGAGTCCGCTGGGCTATGCCGTGGAGCAGTTCTTCGACAATGGGGGCCGCGAGGCCTACGTGGTGCGGGTGGTGAATGGTGCGCGCGCGGCGAGCCTGTGCCTGCCGACCGATGATGCGCCCCTGCGGCTGGAGGCGCGCCGGCCCGGGACGCGGGAATTCCTGCGGGCGGGGGTGGACTACGACAACATTCCTGCGACCGATACGCAGTGCTTCAACCTCACCGTGCAACGCGTGCGGGCCCACGGCACCGAGCACGTCGAGGACCAGGAGATCTTCCGCGCCGTCTCGTTGCGCGAGGATGCCGACCAGCCGCTGAGCCAGGTGCTGCTCGAATCGGAACTCGTGAGGCTGGCCGGACCCGTTCCCGGCTCGCGGCCGCATTGCACGCTCGATGCGGCCAGTGGCCTCGCCACCGGCTACATCGCCTCGGGGTCCGACGGGGACGACGGCGCACCGCTCAGCGATTACGATCTCATCGGTTCCTCTGCGCGTGGCACCGGGCTGTTCGCGCTCAACCAGGTCGACCACTTCAGCTTCCTGTGCCTGCCGCCGCTGGCGCGGGAGACGGACGTGGGTCCCAGCGCATTGCTGGTGGCGGCGCGCTACTGCAAGGAGCGGCGGGCGATGCTGATCATGGACCCGCCCTTGCAGTGGAGCACGGCCGATGAAGCCATCCGCGGCATGCGCGGATGGGAGGTCGCGAGCGAGAACGCGCTGATGTACTTTCCGAGGGTGTTGGCGCACGACAAGCTCCGCGGCCGCTTCGAATCCTTCGCGCCCTGCGGGGCCGTCGCGGGCATGCTGGCCCGCTCCGACGAGAGCTGGCCGTTGTGGTCGGCGGCGGAAGGGGAGGAGCCGGTGCTGCGCCCGGGTTTCCGGCCGCACTGCCTGGTGGCCGAGGAACGGCGCATGCGCCTGGCGGCGCTGGGCGTGAACACGCTGCAGTCCTCGCGCGCCGCCTCGGGCATGCTCGCAAGTCCCAGGACCCTCGCGGCCGGCACGGCTGCATGCCCCGACTGGAAGTATCTCTCCGCGCGTCGCCTGGCCCTCTTCATCGTCAACAGCATCGAGCGTGGCACGCGCTGGGTGGTGTTCACGCCACCGGATGCGCAGGTCGCGGCTCGCGTCCACGACCAGGTCACCGAGTTCTTAGAGGCGCTGGCGGCCGACGGCGCCTTCCTCGGGCGTGCGCCGGGAGATGCATGGTACGTGATCTGTGATGAGCGCCTGAATCCACCACAGCAGGGCGATACGCGCTGCTTCAACATCCTGCTGGGTTTCGCGGCCCAGCGACCCGGTGAGTTCCACAGCTACCTCATCACCCATTCGGTGACCGGCACGCGGGTGAAGACGGCGAGCCTGAACCGGCTCAATTCCGCGCACTATCACCCGGTGATGTTCGACGAACTCGACCCGCAGCAGCGAGGCTGGGTGGACCGCCTCGCCGAACGCTTCAACTCCTGAGCAGCTGCAGCCGCCGTTCGATCTCGAGTTCGAGCGAGTGCGGCGCTGCCGGCCCTGCGGTTGCACGCGGCAGGCGCGGCAGCCCGTCGGCGCCCTCCAGCACGCGGCACGCGTGCTCGAAGCCGGCATCGATGGCGCGATCGAAGGCCTGCCAGTTGAGCAGGTCGATGTTGGCGAGCGTCGGCTTGATCAGCAGATCCGCGAGCTCGCGCTGCTGGGCAGCGGCGGTGGCACTGTTCACCATCCCCGCGCGCATCAGCACCTGGAAGATGTTGATGCGCTTGCGGCCGCCGGCACGCCGGGCGAGGAACCTCCACAATGGCGGTCCCTCGCCTTGCGCGGCGTCCGCGGTGAACGACCGGTCCGCGCCGACGTCCACGCCGATGACGCAGCCCGGCTGGTGCCGGTGCATCACATCGACGGGCAGGTTGTTGATCGCGGCGCCGTCCACCAGGACCTCCTCGCCGCGGAACACCGGCGGCAGCACCCCGGGAATGGCGACCGAGGCGCGCAACGCCTGCCACAGGGTTCCCGCCGAGTGCTCGGTGGCCCGGCCGGAGCTCAGGTTGGCGCTGATGCAGTAGAACGGCACCGGCAGGTCCTCGATCAGCGTCTGGCCGAATTCGCGCTGCAGGAGCCTGGAGACCTTCCGGCCGCGGGCCAGCGCGATGAACGGAAAGGTGTAGTCGTTGACCGGGTTGGTGTCGACGAAGGAGCGCCGGTAGCGTTCGCGCATCTCCTCATCCGTCCATCCGCTCGCGAGCCCGGCGGCGATGATCGCGCCGATGCTGGCGCCCCCGACGAAGTCGATGGGCACGCGCCCTTCGCGCAGCGCGCGGATCACGCCCAGGTGCGCGAAGCCCCGTGCGCCGCCGCCCGAGAGCACGAGGCCGACGCCGCGGCGGCTGATCAGGCGGGCAAGCCGGCCGACGTCCGCCGCGCTCGCGACATGATGATGCTGGTCGAAGGGCGCGCTGCCCACCCACGGCGGCAGGGTGCCCGGGCGGCAGGCGCCCGGATGCAGCAGCACGAGCTCGGAGCGCGCCATGGCGTTGTCGGGTGCCGAGGCTTCCATGTGCGGCCAGGGCCGGGGCGCGGCGTCGGTGGCCGCCGCCAGCAGCAAGGTGTCGGCCTGGCGGCAGCATTGCCGTGTCCACCCGGAGGGACGCGCGTGGGCGACATAGACGACGAAGTCGTTCGCCTCGGCCAGCGCATTGAACCATTGCGACGGTTGGGCGGTGGCGCGCACGTCCCAGACCAGTTCGGCGCGGCCGAATCGGCCGAGCTCCTGCACCAGCGTGGTGGCGAACTGGCCGATGTCCACTTCGAGGCTGTTGGGGACGATGGTGAACACGGCTGCGTGTCCCGGCTGACGTTCCGGGCGATGCTCGCGCCGCAGGCGCCGCGCGCACAGGCGCGCCATCGCCAGCGACAGGGCCGGCGAGCGATGGGTGATGCCATCGAGGCTCGCCGCATCGACCCACAGCAGCTCGCTGTCGCGCAGCGCCACGAGTCGCGCGCTGCGCGGCTGTCCGAGCAGCCAGCCGGATTCGCCGATCAGTTCGCCGCGCCCGATGCTCGCCAGCATCCGGCCGCCGCCGGCCGCCTGCACGCCGAGGCGGCCGCTGGCGACGAGATACAGGCCATCGGGGTCGCTTCCCGCCTCGAACAGGACCTGTCCGGCCGGCAGCGAGAAATGCACGGCAGCCCCCGCCAGGGACTCGAGCGTCGCGGGCTCGAGGTCCGCCAGGAATGCGCAATCACGCAGGTAATCCGCCGCGCCGCGCGGTGCGGCGCTGATGCTCGCTCGCTCTTCGTCCAGGGCCATGCAGGGGAAACGGCTGATGCTGGCGCTGACTTGAATCAAAACTGTGAACCCGTGCACGATTGCGCGTCATGAGCGCCAAACCCCGCACGCTGGTCTTCTCGCATGGCAAGGAAAGCGGGCCCTGGGGCTCCAAGATCATGGCCATGGCCGAGGTGGGGCGCGAACTCGGACTCGACGTGCAGTCCATCGACTACCAGGGGATGGACGATCCCCGCGACCGGGTGGCGAAGCTGCTCGAAGCGGCGCGCGCCTGGCAGGGGCCGCTGGTGCTGGCGGGGTCCAGCATGGGCGGGCATGTCAGCGCCGCCGCCGCCGCGACCCTGGGGCCGCGCGGACTCTTCCTGCTCGCGCCGGCGTTCCACATGCCGGGTTTCGAGGCCTTTACGCCTGCCGGGCCCGCCTGTCCCTGCGCCATCGTGCACGGCTGGCGGGATGACATCGTGCCCGTGGAGAACAGCATCCGCTGGGCGCGCGACTACCGCGCCGACCTGCACGTGCTCGACTCGGACCACCGGCTGCAGGATCAGGTCCCGGCCATCTGCGCACTGTTGCGCGATTTCCTGCGCTCGAGGCTCGGGCTCTGAACGTGGCCCGGACCGCCTTGCGTGGAAACTCAATGCGGGGCCGGCGGCTCCTCTGAAGCGCGCGGCGCCGCGGCTGCCTGGGCCTGGGCCTGGGCGAGTTCGCGCAGCGAACCGCCGAGCTGCTCCCCGCAGCGCCTGCCCATGGCATCGAATCCTGCTCCCATCGCCGCGGTGTAGGCCGACACGTATTCGGCGCCGGCCTTCGATTGCAGGAAGGCAAGGAGCTTGTGCAGGTCGCCATCGCCGAGATCGCGATAGCCGTAGGCCATGTAGCGCCGCAGAGGCTCCCGCATGCCATTCTCGAGGTCCTTGCGCGTGGCTTCGGCGGCCTTGCGCGAACGTTCCTCGATGGCGGTGGGGTCGGAGCCTGTGCCGATGGCGGTACCGATGGCCACGGCCCGGCCCATGCTGGTGAAGATCTGCACGGTGGATTCGGTGGAGCGGGCGGCCGCGCTGATCTTGTCGAACAGGGCATCGCGTGCCGGTGAGCCCGGCGCCGCCAGATCACCGCTCATCACCTTGTCGATGGTGGGCTCATCGAGCCGGGCGAGGGAGCGATCCCCCGACACCATGCGCTGTCCAACCTCGCTCGCCAGGAACTTCAGCACCTTGCGCGCCGTCGGTTCGTCGAGCCGTCCGGCCAGGGCCGAGATGGCCGCTGGCTCGAACACGTCGATCCGGAAGCCCCGCTCGGCCGCATCCTTGATGGCCTTCAACTGCTGATCGCTGAGCTTTTCCCGGGACTCCGCCACGAACATGTCGCGGATGCGCGTGGGCATCCCCGGCAGGCTCGCACGCACCTGCTCGCGGACGGCCGCGGCTTCGTAGACTTGCGCCGCGGTCTCCATGTCGACGGCCGCCGTCGCGGTGCCCCAGCAGACAAGGGCCAAGAGGACCAGCGGGAAGCGTGACATGCGCGGCTCCGGATGACTGAATGCAGGGCCCGATTGTACACTCGGGAGGTGTCATGACTGGACGCGACGGGGTTCACATGTTCGTCATCCGCCATAGGATTTCATTACTCGCGGCGCTGATCCTCGGCGGCTGCTCCGCAGGGCAGTCGCCTGAGCCGCCGGCCCCACCCAGCCAGACGGTGTTCGACCCGATGACCCAGACCATGGATCGCGCCCGCGCGGTGCAGGGAACGGTGGATGCGCAGGCGAACGCCACGCGGCAGGCGGTCGAGGCGGCCGAGGGGCAGGGCAACGCCCAGGATGCGCCGCACTAGGGACGCGAATTCAGTCCCAGTGGCGCGTGGTGCGGGCGCGCTTGGTGTCGCCGCGACGTTTCTTCGAATCCACCCGTCGCTGCTGCGAGGCGCGCGTCGGCCGGGTCTTGCGGCGCACCTTGGGTTCCACCTGCGCGGCGCGCACCAGCGCTTCCAGGCGCCCGAGCGCATCGCGCCGGTTCTGATCCTGGCTGCGCTCGCTGCGGGCGGTGATGAGGATGCTGCCGTCCTCGTTGAGCCGCTGTCCCGCGAGCCGGCGAAGGCGTTCCTTCACCGCGGCGGACAGGGTCGTGTTCTGCGGCAGCAGGAAGCGCAGCTGCACGGCGCTGGCCACCTTGTTGACGTTCTGGCCGCCGGGTCCCGCGGCGCGGATGAATTTCCATTCGAGATCCGAGTCCGGCAGCATCAGGCACCCTCATCGAAGGGCGTGCGCCGTTCGCGGGGAGGGACGCTGGCGATGTGCACCGTCTCGGTGGCCGGGTCGAACAGCACCTGCGCCTCGCCACGGTCGAGCTGTGTCAGCACGTGCGCCACCTTCTGCTCCAGCGAGAACTCGCGCTCGCCGTAGTCGGTGCCCTCGCGCAGCACGAAGGATTCGATCACCCCGCGCAATGCCTCGGACGACAGTTCGCGGTGCGGGATCTCCACCGGCTCCTGCGGCACCTCCTCCATCGTGGCAGGCCGTCAGTCGGGGTCGCGCGCCGCGCGCATGTAGATCTCGCGTTGCGCCACGGGGATGGTGATGCCCTGCTCCTTGAACAGGCGCCAGATGGTGCGGTTGACCTCGGATCGCACGTTGTTGACGCCCTCCTGCGGATCGGAGATCCAGAAGCGCAGTTCCAGGTCGATGCCGTTCTCGCCGAAGTGCATCAGCCGCGAGACCGGCAGCGGATCGTGCAGCACGCGCCGCTGTCCGTCACAGGCCTGCAGCAGCAACTGCATCGCGAGCTCGGGGTCGTCATGGTAGCTGATGCGCACCGGAAGCTTGAGCCGCACGCGCGGGTCGGTGTAGCTCCAGTTGATCACCGGGTTGGAGATGAGGTGCTGGTTCGGCACGAGCATCTCCACACCGTCGCGGTCGCGCACCACCACGTAGCGTCCGCGCAGCTCCTGCACCCAGCCGAACCCTTCGGTGCTGGTGCCGGTCTGTCCGGTGAAGCTGATCACATCGCCCGGCTTGATCGAGCGGTCCATCAGCAGCACGAAGCCGCTGACGAAGTTGGCGGCGATGGACTGCAGGCCGAAGCCCAGCCCCAGGCCGATGGCGCCCGTCAGCACCGTGAGCGCGGTGAGGTCCACGCCCGCGGCGTTGAGGCCGAGCAGGATCGACAGGCCGATGAGCACGGCGCTCAGGAACTTCGAGATGCCGATGCGCGTCGACAGCGCCACGGAGTGCAGCTTCATCAGCCGCCGCTCGATCCACCGGCCGATCCACGTCGCCACCACCATGAAGATCGTGAGCGTGAACAGGAGCTTGAGGATCGACCACAGCGTGATGCGGTTGCGCCCTGCCGTGATGCCGACCTGGTCGAGCGTGGCGACGATCGGGTCGAGCCAGTCGAGCATCTCGGCCGCCACCACCAGCCAGATGAACAGCGCCGCGCGCGACTCCCAGCTCTGCAGCCAGGATTTCTCGCCGAGGGTGGCCTCGAACACGAGCACGCAGATGCGCACGAACACGTAGGCGCTGACCAGGCGGACGGCGATCTCCACCAGCGCATCGTCGAGATGCAGGGCGCTCACCGCCAGCCGCAGCAGCAACAGCAGGGCCAGGGCGATCAGGTAGGGAGCGGTGACCTGGCCGATGCGCCGGCTCAGGTAGGCGCTGTTCATGGCAGGCGGGGGATGCCGGCCGCGACTCTCGTACCAGCGATGGACGGCACGGCCGGCGAACCAGGCCGCGAGCAGGCAGAGCGCAATCCCGGACAGCTCGATCAGGACATTGCGCGTGAACAGGATGTCGAGGAATTCACCGAGCTTCTGCTCAAGCCGGCTCATGCATTCAGGTCCGGGATGAGCTGGCTCTCCAGTCGCGTGATCTGGTCCTTCAGCATCAGCTTGCGGCGCTTCAGGCGCTTGATCTGCACCTCGTCCGCATTGAAGTCCATCGACAGCCGTGCGATCACATCGTCGAGGTCGCGATGCTCGATGCGCAGCGAGCGCAACCGTTCGATGTTCCTGAACAGGTCGCGATTGACGTTGTTCGTATCGTCGTTCACGTTGCTTGTCGAGCCTGGTCCCACAGCGGCATGATGTGAGCGGGTAGCTTAGCCAACCGCCCCAGGGGATTCCAAGGGAGATTGGGGTCGTGGAAATCCGAACCCACCGTGCCGGCGAGCCCGAACTGCCGCGCCAGCGCCGCGGCCGTCTCCACCGGCTGCCCGGGGTTGCTGCCGCTCACCACCTCCAGCCCCGTCCCGCCCTGATCGCGAAACTCGCCGAGGAGCGCCCGGCGCGCACCGCCCGACAGCCGGTAGCGCAGCGGATGCGCAAGCACCGCATGCCCGCCGGCGGCGCGTATCCACGAGACCGCCTCGGCGAGCGATGGCCATTCGACCCGCCGGTAGGCAGGCTTGCCCTGGCCGAGGTAGCGGTGGAAGGCGTCCCCGACGTGGCGCGCGAGACCGGCCTCGACCATGGCCCGCGCGAGATGCGTGCGGGTGATGACCCCGGTGCAGCCGAGCACGTTTTCGCGCAGCGCGGTGCCGGGTAACCGCAGCCGCTCGAGCCGCTGGCACATCTGCTCGATGCGCTCGAGTCGCCGCCGCTCCTGCGCGGCCATGTGCCGATGCAGCGGCTCGTGGCCCGGGTCGAGCCACAACCCCAGCACGTGCACGGTCTGCGCGCGCCAGCCGGCCGAGATCTCCACGCCGTCGATCATCCGGACGCCGAGGCGTTCACCGGCGGCGCGGGCTTCCCCGAGGCCCGCGAGACAGTCATGATCGGTCAGCGCCAGGGTATGCACCCCGGCGGCCGCCGCCCGCGCGACCAGCTCCGCCGGCGAGAGGGCTCCGTCGGAGTAGTGCGAATGCGAGTGCAGGTCGATGCCATCCGGCCCGTTCATGCGGCCGGCCCCGAAATGCCCACCGACTCCACGCGCAACCCTGCCAGCACCACGAAGCCCTGTTCCCGCTCGAAGCCATCCCGGCTGTAGTCGAAGGTATAGGTGCGCCGCAGCTTGCGATGACCGCGCGCGTTGCCCCGCCACGACCAGCCGGCGAAGGCGACGGTCCCGTCCAGCAGCTGCACCACGGCCCGGGAGCAGGCATCGCGGGCGACGCGGTTGGCCAGTTCCCGCGCATCCATCGCATCGCGCCATGACTTGTAGGCGATGGCCAGTGTCAACGCGGCGAGGATCAGGCCGACGAGGGGCTCCTGGTCGATCACGCGGGCAGCACCCGGTGATGGTTGAAGGCGATGAAATCCCCGTTGATGAGGCTCTCGCGGCAGTTGTAGCGCAGGCGGTGGCCATCCAGCCGGGTGACGTGGCCCCCGGCGGCCTCGAGCAGCGCCTGTCCCGCCGCCGTGTCCCATTCGGAAGTCGGGCCGAAGCGGGGGTACAGGTCCGCCTCACCGCTGGCGATCAGGCAGAACTTGATGGAGCTGCCCACCTGCAGCGTGCGATGCGGTCCCATCCGGGTGAGGAACGCTTCGGTGCCCGGATCGCGATGCGATCGGCTGCACGCCACCCGCGGCGGGGTTCCCGGCTGGCTGACGCCGATGCGCCGCGGCGGCAGGTCCCGCTCGACCACGAAGGCGCCACAGGTGCGAGCGCCCCAGTACAACTGCCGGCGCGCCGGCACGCCGATGCAGCCGAACACCGGTTCGTGATCGACGACCAGCGCGATGTTGACGGTGAACTCGCCGTTGCGCTTGACGAACTCGCGCGTGCCATCGAGAGGATCCACCAACCACAGCCGCGACCAATCCCTGCGCTCGCTCCAGGGTGCGTGCGCGGACTCCTCCGACAGCACGGGGAGCCGCGGTTCGATGCCGGCGAGACCCTCGAGGATGATGCGCTGGCTGTCGAGGTCCGCCAGGGTGAGCGGCGAGTCATCGTCCTTGGTGCGGACCTCGAACTCACCCTCGTACACGCGCATGATCGCGCGTCCCGCGGCCTCGACCACCGGCAGGATGACGCGCGCCAGCGCCTCGGGGTCAGGCAGCACTTGGTATCATCCCCGGATGCCAGGATCCGCACCGGTCGACTGGGCGCGCATCGATACCGTGCTGCTCGACATGGACGGTACGCTGCTCGACCTGCGCTTCGACACCTGGTTCTGGCAGGAACTGGTGCCGGCGCACTACGCGAGCGCGCACGGTCTCTCGGCGGCGCGTGCCCGCGAGATCCTCGCGCCGAAGTTCCGCGCCTCCATGGGCACGCTCGACTGGTATTGCATCGACCACTGGAGCCGCGAACTCGGGCTCGACATCGCGGACATCAAGCGCGGCGTGCACGAACAGGTCCAGTTCCTGCCGCAGGCCGAGCAGTTCCTGGCCCGCTTGCACGCGCTCGGCAAGCGGCGCGTGCTGATCACCAACGCACATCCCGGGACGCTGGCGATCAAGGATGATAGCGTGCGGCTCGCGGACCACCTGGATGCCTGCTTCTCCACCCATCCCTTCGGCGCACCGAAGGAGGATGCGCGATTCTGGCCGCGGTTCCATCAGGCAGAGCCCTTCGATCCCGCGCGCACGCTGTTCATCGACGACAGCCTGCCGGTGCTGCGGGCCGCGCAGGCATACGGCATCCGCGAGCTGCGAGCGGTGCGGCATCCTGACAGCGGCCACGGACCGAAGGACACGGGGGAGTTCATCGGCATAGAGGGGGTCGGCGAGCTGCTCGACTGACGCCGCCCGCGCGAAGCCGCGGTCAGCCAGCCGGCGGCGCCTGCGCCGGCCCGCCGCCGGGGCCCGGCCCACCACCATTGGCATCGCCGGGACCACCGCCACCGCCCCGCCCACGTCGCCGGCGGCGACGCTTGCGCTCTCCCTGCTGGGCGGCTTCCCCGCTCTCACCGCTGGTGGGTGAGGCGGACCCCGCCGGTCCCCCGACACCACCACCGCCGGAATCGCGAGGCCGGCTGGGGTGTCCTGCATCCGGGTGCGGACGCGAGCCGGGTCCTGCACCCGAATGCCGCGGCCTGCCGCCGGACCGCGGACCGCCGGAACGGGAGCCGCCCGATCGCGGACCGCCCGACCGGGACCCGCCGCCGGGCCGGCCGCGTCCGCCACGACCGAAGCTGGGGGCGCGCTCGCGCCACTCCGCCGGGGGTGGGGGAACGACCTCGGCGAGGTCGGCGGAGGCAATGGGGCCACGCGGGATCTGGTGACCGATGTAGCTCTCGATGTCGGGGAGGAGATGGCGAACTCATCGCAGGCGAAGCTGATCGCATCGCCTTCCGCACCGGCCCGCGCGGTGCGGCCGATGCGGTGCACGTAGTCCTCCGCATCCTGCGGCAGGTCGAAGTTGAACACGTGGCTGACGTCGGCGATGTGCAGGCCCCGCGAGGCGACGTCGGTGGCGATCAGCACCGCGACTTCGCCGCTGTGGAAATCGCGCATCATCTTCAGGCGCTTCTTCTGCGGCACATCACCGGAAAGGGCCTGCGCCACGAAGCCGTTCGCGAGCAAGGTGCGTTCCAGGAGCTCCGCCATGCGCTTGGTGTTGACGAACACCATGGTGCGACGCGCGTCGATGCGACGCAGCAAGCCGATGAGCAACGGGATCTTCTCTTCCGAGGAAGGCAGATACAGGAGCTGGCGCACCCGGTCCGCCGTCATCTTGTCCGGCTCGATGCGGATCAGCTCCGGGTTGTTCATGTGCTCGTAGGCGAGCTCGAGCACCCGATGCGACAGGGTTGCCGAGAACAGCATGCTGAGCCGATGGGTCGGATGCGGCAGCCGGCGGAGCAGGAAGCGGATGTCCTTGATGAAGCCCAGGTCGAACATGCGATCCGCTTCATCGAGAACCGCGACCTGGATATGTCGCAGATCGAAGACATGCTGCTTGAAGTAGTCGATGATGCGGCCCGGGGTGCCGATGACCACATCCACGCCCTCGGTGAGTTCGCGCCGCTGCTTGTCGTAGTCGACCCCGCCGAACACCAGCGCAAGCTTGAGCCCGGTGTACTTGGTGAGCCCCACGGCATCGGCGTGGATCTGGACGGCGAGCTCGCGCGTCGGCGCGATGACGATGGCGCGCGGCGCGTTCACGGGCCTGTTGGGGTCCCCGGGTGATCGCAGCAGGCGGTTGATCAGGGCGATGAGGAAGGCCGCCGTCTTGCCGGTACCGGTCTGCGCCTGGCCGGCCACATCACCTCCGGCGAGCGCCCGCGGGAGCGTCTGTGCCTGGATGGGCGTGCAATGGGTGAAGCCCAGCTCGGCGATGCCGCGGTGGAGACTTGGAGGGAGTTCGAGGCTGGCGAACTCGAGGCTACTGAGATGATCGTCTGGCATAAACTTGCAATCTGGTGGGCGACGGGTTCAAAATAGGCTCATCCGGCGCGAAAGATGCGCCTCGCCACGCGGAAAAAATTGGTTCCGCGCCACCCAACCGCTCTATCGGTATCCTTCTTAAGGGTAAAAATCGGTCAACCAAGCCGCTGTATTGTGCCGCAAAGCCCGGCGATCGTCACTTCGCGCGGGCGCCCAAAACCACCTCTTTTCGCAATATGCACCACGTCAAGCACGTTTTCATCACACTTGAATGTCCCCACAAACCCAACGCCGGAAGCCACCTCAGTGAGTAGTCCCAGCATCGTTCATACCAGCGACGCCACGTTCGACAAGGATGTCCTGAAATCCGACAAGCCCGTCCTGCTCGATTTCTGGGCAGAGTGGTGCGGTCCCTGCAAGATGATCGCCCCCATCCTCGATGAGATCGCCGAGACCTACAAGGACAAGGTCACCATCGCCAAGATCAACATCGACGAGAACCCCTCGACGCCGCCGAAGTTCAACATCCGTGGCATCCCCACGCTGATCCTCTTCAAGAACGGCACGGTGGAGGCGCAGAAGGTCGGCGCGGTCACCAAGTCCCAGCTGGCGGCCTTCCTGGACAGCAACCTGTGAGAGGCTATCTCGGCAATCAGCCCCGGGGCGGGCAGGGCGGCGGCAACAGGCCCAACAAGGGCAACCGCATGCGCGGTGAGCACCGCGGCGGCAACAACGGCGGCCAGCGCCAGCACGAGGATTTCGGCGATTTGCCGGACAACGGCGATGACCTCGAGATCATAGATCCAGCGGAGCTTGCGCGCAGCCGCAGCTCGATGAACCTGACGGTCCTGAAGAAGAAGCCGATCACCGAACTGGTGAAGATGGCCGAATCCATGGCCCTGGAAAACACGGGCCGCTCGCGCAAGCAGGACATCATCTTCGCCATCCTCAAGGCGCATGCCAAGAAGGGCGAGGACATCTACGGTGATGGCGTGCTGGAGATCCTGCAGGACGGCTTCGGCTTCCTGCGTTCCTCCGACTCGAGCTACCTTGCCGGCCCGGATGACATCTACGTGTCTCCGAGCCAGATCCGCCGCTTCAACCTGCGCACCGGCGACTCCGTCTCCGGCCTGATCCGCCCGCCCAAGGACGGCGAGCGGTATTTCGCGCTGCTGAAGGTGGGCGAGATCAACTTCGATTCCCCGGAGAGCTCGCGCGGCAAGGTGCTGTTCGAGAACTTGACGCCGCTCCATCCCACCGAGCGCCTGAAGCTGGAGCGCGGCAACGGCTCCACCGAGGACCTCACCGCGCGCACCATCGACCTGGTTTCGCCCATCGGCAAGGGCCAGCGAGGCCTCATCGTCTCGCCGCCCAAGGCCGGCAAGACCATGCTGCTGCAGAACATCGCCACCTCCATCGCGGCCAACCACCCCGAGTGCTACCTCATCGTGCTGCTCATCGACGAGCGGCCCGAGGAAGTGACCGAGATGGCGCGCACCGTGAAGGGCGAGGTGGTGTCCTCCACCTTCGATGAGCCGGCCAGCCGCCACGTGCAGGTGGCCGAGATGGTCATCGAGAAGGCCAAGCGGCTGGTCGAGCACAAGAAGGACGTGGTGATCCTGCTGGATTCCATCACCCGCCTGGCACGCGCCTACAACACCGTGGTGCCGAGCTCCGGCAAGGTGCTCACCGGCGGCGTGGATGCGAACGCGCTGCAGCGCCCGAAGCGTTTCTTCGGCGCGGCGCGCAACATCGAGGAGGGCGGGAGCCTGACCATCCTCGCCACCGCGCTGGTGGACACGGGCTCGAAGATGGACGATGTGATCTTCGAGGAGTTCAAGGGCACCGGCAATTCCGAAATTCATCTCGACCGGCGCATCTCCGAGAAGCGCGTGTTCCCTTCCGTGAACATCAACCGCTCCGGCACCCGCAAGGAAGAGCTCATCACCGATCCGGCGGAGCTGTCGAAGATGTGGATTCTGCGCAAACTCCTGCATCCGATGGATGAGCTGGCGGCCATCGAGTTCCTGCTCGACAAGATGAAGGATACGAAGACCAACGCGGACTTCTTCGATGCGATGAAGCGCTGAAGGCGCCGGGGCGGCACATGCAATGGTGGGGCTGGATAGCGGGTGGCGCAATTCTGCTCGGGGCGGAGCTCGCCTTCGTCGATGCGCAGTTCTACCTGGTGTTCATCGGCGGCGCCGCCCTGGTGGTCGGCATGCTCGCCGTGGCGGGCGTCGGCCTCGCGCCCTGGCTGCAGTGGCTGCTGTTCATCCTGCTCGCCCTCGTCGCGCTCGCGGGCTTCCGCCAGCGCATCTACGCACGCCTCCGGCGCGGCCTGCCCGAGTTTCCGGACGGCCTCGTCGGCAGCCGGGTGCACGTGCCGGTGGCGCTGGGTGCGGGACAGGAATGCCGCGTCGAGTACCGCGGCAGCACCTGGGATGCCATCAACGACGGGCCCGTCACCCTGCAGGCGGGCGCCAGCGCCCGCATCGAGCGGGTCGAGGGCCTGAAGCTGTACCTGCGGGATTGAGGCCAGCAGACCCATGGAGGAGATTCCGGTGAGTTATTTCTTCATCGCCGCGGCGATCATCGTGGTCATCGCCTTCGTCAAGACGGTGACCGTGGTCCCGCAGCAGAGCGCCTTCGTGGTCGAGTACCTGGGCAAGTACAGCCGCACGCTGCAGGCGGGCTTCCACATCCTCATCCCCTTCGCCGAGAAGATCGCGTACCGGCACAACCTGAAGGAAATCGCGATGGAGATCGCCGAGCAGATCTGCATCACCAAGGACAACGTGCAGGTGGGCGTGGATGGCGTGCTGTACCTGCAGGTGCTGGATCCGCGGCTCGCCTCCTACGGCATCACCAATTACAACTTCGCCATCTCGCAGCTCGCGCAGACCACGCTGCGCAGCGAGATCGGCAAGATCGAGCTGGACCGCACCTTCGAGGCCCGCGGCACCATCAACGCCAACGTCGTGAGCGAGCTGGACAAGGCCACCGCTCCCTGGGGCATCAAGGTGCTGCGCTACGAGATCCGCAACATCACCCCGCCGCGCGATGTGCTCTCGGCCATGGAGAAGCAGATGCGGGCGGAGCGCGAGAAGCGCGCCGTGGTGCTGACCTCGGAGGGCGACCGCGACGCCAAGATCAACCAGGCGGAAGGCGACAAGCAGCGCGTCATCAAGCAGTCCGAGGCCACCAAGCAGCAGGCGATCAACGAGGCTCAGGGCCAGGCCGAGGCCATTCTGGCGGTGGCTGCCGCCACCGCCTCAGGGCTCAAGCAGGTGGGCGTCGCGCTCAGCGAGCGCGGCGGCATCGAGGCCATGCAGCTGCGCATCGGCGAGGAATACGTGCGCCAGTTCGGCAAGCTGGCCCAGTCCGGCACCACGCTGGTGGTGCCGGCGAACCTCACCGACCTCGCCTCCATCGTGAGCCTTGCCACCAGCATTTCGCGCAAGAGTTCCGTGACGCCGCCCGCCAGCTGAGGTGGCCCGCGGAATGTGCGCTGTGGATGGCCTGGACAACCAACAGATGCGCTCTTCCGAAGTCCACGCGCTCGATTCGGCCAACCTGTTCGAAGGGATAGGCCACTGGCATCGCATGCTCTGCGGCGAGTCGTCGCAGCCGATGCTGACGAAGGATGGCGATATCTCCCTGATCAATTCGCGGATCCTGCCGCAGTTCGGCAGCGGCACCCTCGATATCGCGTCGTTCGACGACGAACTCATCGTCGTCGGCATGCGCTGTCGCTTCGATCGCGATCTCAGCTATCACGGGGTCGGCGAGGGTTGGACGCGGGTCCACTTCCGCAAGGCTGCGCGTACCCTGATGCAGTTCGAGGGCCATGCCTGCAGCGAACTCGAGGGCCCGCTTTGCCAGGTGTTGCACCAGCCGGTCGGACTGCCTGACGAGGAGTGGATCGAGGGCGGTGTCGCCTTCGACTGGGTGACGGTGTTCATGCGCCCGCGGCTATTGACGGAGCGATTCAGGCTCGATTCGATCGGCCTTACCGACCCGCTGCGCCGGCTTGCCCAAGGCGCTGACGACTTCGTGCTGGAAAACTGGTCGCTGTCGGCCGAAATGGCGCTGGCGATGAACCAGCTGCTCGGAGAGCGCTACGCGGGGGACCTCAGGCGCGTTCACCTCGAGGCCAAGGCGACCGAACTTATCTGCATGATGTCGAAGGTGCTGCGGCCGTGCAGCCATGCCGAATCAACCGTTCGGCTCCTGCCGCGGGACGTCGACGCGCTGCACGAGGTGCGGCGAATCCTCGCGCAGACCCCGGCCGGAAAGCCGAGCATCCAGGCGCTCTCCCGGCGCGTCGGCATCAACCGCAACAAGCTCACCTTCGGCTTCAAGCATCTGTTCGAACAGACGATCTCGGAGTATCGCCTCGAGCTCCGCTTGCAAGCCCTCGGCTGGAAGCTGCTGCAGGAGACTTCGCTGCCGATTGCGGTCGTCGCCGACAGGGTCGGGTATGGGCAGGCGGCGGCCTTCTCCACCGCCTTTCGTCAGCACTTCGGCATCACGCCACGCCACGTCCGGCTTCGAAAGTGACGCCGCCGAAAGTGGAAGTGCGGATTTCGCAAGATCCCCGGACGTCCATTACCTAAGTTACGGCTGGCCGGCAGTGAGCCCGGCGCCGCCGTTGGTGAGGACTCCATGACGACTTCGCAGACGCCTTCGTTTGCATTCCTGGCGCTCGGTCTGAGCTTCATTACAGCTCCTGCCTGGCCGCAGTCCGAGGCCACGGTCACGGCACTCGATGAGGTCGTCGTCACCGCGCGGCATCGCGAGGAGAACCTGCAGAACGTGCCCCTGTCGATCACCGCTCTCAGCGGCACCATGATCAAGGAGTTGCACGAGGCGACGCTCCAGGGACTCGAGTTCTCGGTGCCGAACATGGTCTTTGGCGAGACCGGAGCGTCCGCCGAGACCTTCATCGGCATCCGCGGCATCGGCGACTTCGCGCGCAACATCGGTTTCGACACCCGCGTCGGCGTCTACATCGACGGAGTGTTCGCCGGCCAGTCGTTGGCAGTCGACCAGGGCCTGGTCGACCTGCGCCAGATCGAGGTGCTGCGCGGGCCGCAGGGCACTCTGTTCGGCAAGAACAGTTCCTCCGGCGTCATCGACATCATCACCAACGCGCCGGTGATCGGTGAGTTCAGCAGCGAGTGGCGCGTGGGTGGCGGGAATTTCCACACATTCAACGGTTCAGGTGTCGTGAACCTGCCGCTCGGCCAGAGCTCGGCGGCACGGCTGTCCGTCGCCACACAGCGCCAAGGCGGCTATATCGACAACCTATTCGATGGCAGCAAGCTCATGACCAACAACTTCACGCTGGCACGCGCGAGATTCCTGTTCAAGCCGAGCGATGCGCTCGATATCAACTTAAGCTTCGACGCTCGCCGTCAGAACAACCGGACGCTGTTCCTCGAGCCGGACGCGTCCTACGAGAACGCCGTCGGCAACCCGGCGGCTGCGCCCAACTTCATTGTCGACCAGGACGCCGACCTCATCGACAACAACAAGGGCTGGGGCAGCGGCCTGACGATCGACTACAAGCTTGCCAACGACTTCGTGTTGACGGCCATCACCGGCTATCGCGCCGCCGATCGCAAGACCGGGAGCGATGAGGACGCGACACGCGTGTTCACGCTCAATGCGCGCTATTTCCAGGATCATTTCAAACACTTCACCCAGGAGTTCCGCCTCGCTTCTCGCGGTAGTGAGCGCTTCCGATACGTGCTCGGCGCCTTCTACTTCGACCAGAAGGCCAACACCGACCGCATCGTCGCGCTAGGACCCGGCTTCGGCGGCCCGCCGCAGGGGGTCGACGCCGCCACGCAGCATTCGGCGGTCGATACCCGCAACTGGGCGCTGTTCGCCAACGCAAACTATGACCTGACCGAGCGCCTGACCTTGAGCGGCGGCGTGCGCTTCACGGACGAGCGCAAGGATGCGAAGATCCACCAGAACGTGTTTCCCGGCTTCGGCCTTGCGCTGCTTCTCGATGAGAACCTCAGCCGCAGCGAGAATTACTTCACCGAGACGGCGAGCCTGAAGTACAAGCTCAGCGAAAGGTCCTCGGCCTACTTCACCTACTCGAGCGGTTACAAGAGCGGTGGCTACAACGTCGACCTGATCCGCGTCGCCTCGGACCTGCCGTACCAGGAAGAGAAGGTCGACAGCTACGAGCTGGGGGTGAAGTCCGATCTCCTGAACGGCCGGCTGCGCCTCAACCTCGCGACCTACCTCGCGAAATACCGTAACTACCAGGTGTTCCAGTTCCGCTTCGATCCGGGCACCGGCACAACCGCTCTGCTCGTTTCGAATGCCGCATCCGTCAAGACCCGTGGCTTCGAGACCGAGGCGACGGCACTCGTCACCGATCGCTTCAGTCTCGATGTCGGCCTCGGCTATAGCAAGGCCACGTTCGACGACTTCCCCGGCGGTGCAGTCGATGCCACGACCGGCGGGCTGCTGAACGTGGCGGGCAACGTCCTGCCGCGCGCGCCGAAGTGGACCGCCAATGTAACCGCCGCCTATGAGTTTCCGATGGGCTCGGTAAAGGGGCGGGCGGCCCTCGGCTACGGCTACCGGGGTGAGCAGTTCTTCAATCCCGACAACCGCGAGAACGACCGGCAGGGCGGCTACGGGTTGTGGAACGCTTCCGTCAACTTCGACCTGAGCGATCGCTGGCAGCTCAGCCTGTACGGCCAGAATCTCGGTGACAAGACCTACCGCACGATGCGCGGCATCAGCTTTCTCGGTGTTCCGTTCAGCTTGTTCGCGCGGCCGCGCACCTACGGCGCCGATGTGGGTGTCCGGTTCTGAGCGAGACGGAGATGAATTCGACGCGCCGGCACGGTTCGGCTTCCGCCCTCGCGGGCTGGCTCGCGTGGCTGGCGCTGCTGGTCGCCGGTGCGGGCCTGACGCCAACCGTGTCCGACGGCGCGGCGATGAGTACGCGAACGCTGTCTGCGCCGCGCCAGCTGCGGCTGGTGTTCGAATCGCTCGTCGACGGTACAGGTGAGCGGCTCGCCGGCCGCGAGATCGTCATCGAGGGCCGAACCATCGTGGCGATCGGCTCAGGTCTGAAGCGGCGTTACCCGGCGGCCCGGCGTATCACCCTCCCCGGCCTGACGGCGATTCCCGGACTCATCGACGCACACGTCCACATGACCTACGGGTTTTGTGCCGCTTCACGAGGAGATCCGTGGAAGCAGCTGCTGAACGAAACACCGCCGCAGGAGCGGCTGCTCGCTGGAATCGACAACGCTGCGAGGACGCTCGCGGTGGGGGTGACGACCGCGCGTGACCTGCTCGCGCTCGACGGAGTCGACTTCGAGCTGCGCGAGTTGATCGACCACGGCGTGGTGCCAGGGCCGCGGCTGTACCTGTCGGGCGTCGGCATCCATCCTCTCACCATGCCGCTGGGGGCGGGAGGGACACCCGACGAACGGGTCGCCGCCTTCAGTCAGCGCGCACGCGAGGTCGTGGCGAGCAAAGCGTCGTGGCTCAAGATCTTCGCAACCACCGGTACAGGCGCAGACCTCACGGGCGAGCAGATCTACCAGTATCCTGAGATCAAAGCGGCCGTCGATATCGCCCACGCGGGTGGCGTACGGGTTGCGGTGCACGCTTACGGCCCGTCGGTCGTGCCCGAGGCGATCCGTGCGGGGGTCGATTCGATAGAGCACTCGGTCGGCGTCGACGACGAGACGCTGCGTAGCTGGGCGGCCAGCGGCGTGTTCTACGTGCCGACGGTCGACCATAATCGCTACTACGCCGAGCACCGCCTCGAGTACGGCTACGACGCGGATGCGGCCCGGGCGCTGCAGGCGTTCGTCGAACGCAACCTCGACATGCTCGGCCGCGCTCATCGGGCGGGCGTGCCGATCGCGATGGGCTCGGACGCGGTGATGACGATGTTCGGTGAGAACACCCGCGAACTCGAGTGGTTCGTCGCGGCGGGTTTCACGCCGGCCGAGGCGTTGCGCGCGGCCACCGTCGACGGCGCGCGCCTTCTCGGCCAGCAGGATCGCCTCGGCCGGCTTGTGCCGGGGTTCATGGCGGACATCGTCGGGGTCCGCGGCACGCCACTGGCGGATATCCGCGCCGTGACCCGGCAGGTTGTGTGGGTGATGAAGGACGGCAAGGTCGAGATCGACCGGCGATCGTCCGGTCGGCCGGCCGCGGCCGCCGGGTCAGCGTGCCGCGCGCCGGCGGGTAGGTGATCGGCGCGTTTCAATCATCTTCATGCAGCAGCAGTTCGCGGCAGTTTTCCCGCCACGCGTGTTCATCGCGCAGCGCCGCCGCGGGCGCCGCAAAGCCGGGCTGAACCTCACCGCGCCGCGCGGATCAGGGGATCGCGATGCGATCCGACGAGCGCCGGCCGCGATCCGCGCGTCGCCGGTCCGTGCCCTCGAAATGCCGTGCGATCTCTTCCCGGTCCACGCGTCGCCGCGAGCGGCCGCGACGGTCCGGATGATGACGGTAGCGGCAGTCGCACACCGCGGCGTCGCAGGCCGGCAACGGCAGCCGCGGTGCCTGGGTGGAAAGCCAGCGGTGAGAACCGCAACGCTGGGCGCTGCGGCAACACCGTTCACCGGGAATGATCGACACGGCGCGCCATCGATGCGGCGTCTCGCCCTCGGGTCTTTCGGGACTGCCACGCCATGCGGACAGCCATCGTTGGATCAGGCTTCGCTGGTTCATGCGGTCCTTGCCTCCAAGATCGCGATCACCGCGACAATTCCCAGACGAAATACTACGGTTTCGGCCGGCGTGGGGATGAAGCAGACATAATCCTTCCGCGGCTGGGACTCACGCGCTGCGATACAGCAGCAACTCATCGCTTGCTTCACGCCATGCGCGTTCATCCTGCGATGCGAGTGCGTCGAGATCGGCGGGCGCGCCGGCGGCATCATCGACCCACTGGCGCAAGAGGGGACTGCCGTTGATCAGGTCGATAGCGAGCCGGTCGCGCTCGTATTCGTAGGGAAAGTCGCGCCACAACGGGTAGTCGGGCCGCAGCTTGCGCAGCACCTTGAAGGCCAGGGCCTGGAGGCGCCACGGCGTGAAATCACCGTGCCGATAGCTGCCATCCTCGACGTGGACCTGCACCCCCGAACACAGCTTGCCCACGTGCTTGTGGAAGGTGGGCTCGAACCAGCAGGCGCGCAGCCGGCAGCCGGTGAGCCATCGAGGCGCGAGCGCATGCATGCCCGCGATGATTTCCTCGGCGTCGAGGTCCGGCGCGCCGAACAGTTCCAGCGGACGCGTGGTGCCGCGTCCTTCCGACAGGGTCGTGCCCTCGAGCATCACCGTGCCGGCGTAGCAGCGCGCCATCGACAGGTTGGGCGCGTTGGGGCTGGGATTGATCCAGGTGCGCTCGCCCAGCGGCCAGCCATGGCCGGGCGCGGCGTCCGGCTGCCAGCCCGCGAGCGGGACCACCCGGTAGTCCACCTCGAGCTTCAACTCGCGGATGAACCAACGGCCCATCTCCCCGAGGGTGAGCCCGTGCCGCATGGGCATCGCACCGGCGCCGACGAAGCTTTCCCAGCCCGCGCGAAGCGACAGGCCCTCGACCGGCCGGCCCACGGGATTGGGACGGTCCAGCACCCACACGGACTTGCCCGCGGCGGCGGCGGCTTCGAGCACGTAGCGCAAGGTGGTGATGAACGTGTAGATGCGGCAGCCCAGGTCCTGCAGGTCCACGAGCAGGACATCGAAGCTCTCCAGCATGGCGGGCGTCGGGCGGCGCACCTCGCCATACAGGCTGAACACCGGGATGCCGAGCCGCGGATCCTGGAAATCGGGCGATTCCACCATGTTGTCCTGCTTGTCGCCCCGCAGGCCATGCTGGGGGCCGAACGCCGCGGTGAGCTGGACGTCACCGGCCGCGGCCAGCGCATCGAGCGAATGCGTGAGGTCGCGGGTGACCGAAGCGGGATGCGCGAGCAACGCGACGCGCCGGCCCGACAGGCCGCGGCGCAGCATGGAATCCTCTAGGAGTCGCTCGATGCCGAATTTCACGCCACGGGCTCCTGTGGCCGCGACGCCGGCCAGTGGAGAATGAATCCATCGCGATGATGGAAATCGGGCTTGCGTGCGGGATGATGCAACGCCCAGAAGGATTGCCGGCCATCGAGGGTTTCGATGACGGCCGCCAGCGCCAACGCACTGGGCGTGCGTCGATGGACCTCGAACAGCTCGCCCGGGATGAGCGTGTTGATGGTCATGGCCTCCCGCTCCTCGCGCCAGCGGATCACCGGCCCGCGCGATGCGGGCACCGGCCGCATGCCGCTGCGGTAGCCGTCGAAATCATAGAGGGCGTACTCGGAAGACGGGGAGAAGTTGAACTCACGGTAGGCCTCCTCGTCGGCGCGGGCGAAGAGCTCCACGCAGGTGTGCCGCCACAGCTCATCGCGAAAGGCGGCCGGCCGGGAGGCGGGCCACGCCAACGCCTGCCGCGGCGCCTCGATGCGGACGGTGTATTCGAGCGAACCGCCGGGGCCAGCCTCCAGCGTTGCGACGACCGCCTGGACAGGCGTCGCCGGCGTGGAGGGGTGGGGAACCAGGGACAGCGCCTGCATGCGCGGATTCTAACCGACCCACGTATGTCGACGGTCTATACTGCGCGCCACTTTTTTCTCATCCTGGATGATCGCGACGATGAAGACCGCCTTGATCAGCGGCGCCGCCCAGGGCCTTGGACTCGTGACCGCCTCGGTTCTCGGCAGGCTCGGGCATCGCCTCGTGCTGCTCGACCTCCAGCCGCTCCAGCCGGCGGTGGAGCAGTTGCGCCGCGAGGGCATCGAGGCCGTCGGCCACAGCGGTGATGTCGCCTCGGAAGCCTTCGTGCTGGAGGTGACCCGGTCGGTCGCTGCCACGCAGGGTGCGCTGGACGTGCTGGTCAACAATGCGGGCATCAGCCTCATCTGCCCGGCCGAGCAGACCACGGCAGCGCAGTGGAAGCAGGTCATGGACATCAACCTGCTGGGCCCCTTCCTGCTGTGCCGGCACCTCGGCGCGCAGATGCTGGCGCGCGGCCGCGGCAGCATCGTCAATGTCGCCTCGGTCGCCGGGCTCGCGGGCATCAGCCACCGGGCCGCCTACAACGCCTCCAAGCATGGGCTCATCGGCCTGACGCAGACCCTGGCGGCGGAGTGGGGTGGCCGCGGCGTGCGCGTGAATGCCGTGTGCCCGGGCTGGATCAAGACCGAGATGGACCTCAAGGACCAGGGGAGCGGTGCCTATTCGGACCAGGACATCATCGATCGCGTGCCCATGGCACGCTTCGCACGACCAGAGGACGTGGCGCAGGCCATCGCCTTCCTCGCCGACAGCGAGCGCAATGGCTTCGTGAACGGCGTCAGCCTGCCCGTGGATGGCGGCTGGATCTCCGATACGAGCTGGACCAGCCTGCGCGTGCGCACGCGCGGCTGACCCGCGGCTCAGCGGGCGGCGTTGAGGGGTAGCGTGGCGAGCAGTTCCGCGGCGCCGGTCCAGAACACCTGGATGCCGATGCAGAACAGCAGGAACGCAGACAGGCGAACGATGATGGTCGTGCCGGTTCCGCCGATCAGGTCGGCGAACCGCGCGGAATGGCGATACAGGAAGTAGATGAGCGCCGCCAGGAGCGCCGTGGCCGACAGCGTCTCCACGAAGAACTCCAGCAGCGAGACCGCTCCGGCGCTGGGCCGGTTCGCGCCCAGCGACACGGCCACCGAGATCGTGCCCGGCCCCGTGGTGAGGGGCATGGTCAGCGGATAGAACGCGAGCCGGCTCGGCGGCACGTCGACGGAGCGCGGCGTCGGCGTCTCGCTCTGCCGCGTGCCGGTGGCGTCGGGCTCGTTCAGCATGCGCCAGCCCGACATGCAGATGACGATGCCGCCGGCGACCCGCAGCACCGGGATCGAGATGCCGAAGAACGACAGCACGTACGCACCGATGTACAGTGATACCGTGACGATGCAGAAGGCGTAGATGCTGACCCAGCGGGCGACGTGCGCGCGCGTGCGCGGCGCCAGGTCGCGTGTCGCGCCGTAGAAGATGAACGCGCCGGACAGCGGATTCACGATGGAAAACAATGCGCCGAACGCAAGCAGGAAAGTGGCCACGCGGTGGTCGGGCCGCTGCATGCCGGCCGGTCGTCTCCAGGAGATCCGATGGTGAGCGGACTCTACAGGATCAGGGCTGCGCCGCGGATGGTTTTGCTCGCCCTGCTCTGCGGGCTTTCGGTGGCCGGCACGCCGGGTGAGCTGCCGGTCGGCGCCGAGCTGCGCGAGGCGCGCCTCGCCGGACTCAACGGACCGGACCTGCACCTGTCGCAGTTGCGCGGCACGCCGCTCCTGATCAACGTGTGGGCGAGCTGGTGCGGACCCTGCCAGGCGGAGATGGCATCACTCGAGCGGCTTGCCTGGCGGGAGCTGCCGGTGAGCGTGCGGATCATCGGCATCTCGACCGATGATGAGAAGTCCGCGGCGCTCGCGCTGATCCTTCGCACGCACGCCACGATCAGCCACTATCTGGACCGCGGTCGCGAGATGGAGGACATGCTCGGCGCCTCGCGGCTGCCGCTGACCGTGTTCGTCGATGCACGGGGCCGGGTGCTGCGACGGGTGATCGGCGCGCGTGACTGGGATTCCGCCGAGTCGCGCGCGATGCTGGTATCGACCTTCTCCCCGGCATCCACTTCGGCCCGGAGAGGTTCCCGCGCGGACGGGGGAAGTGCGGGACGGGGCAGGTGATGAGCGGCAACCTCGGGGCGCTTTGCCGGTAGAATTCCCGTGCCGGCTCCGCGGCGGACCGGCACGGCAACCAACCAACTTCCAGCGCGAGGCGCACATGAGCATTTCCCTGTATTCGGCGACCATTCCCCTCTACTGCCAGATGCTCGGCGCGGTGAGCGGGCTCATCGACAAGGCCGGTGCGCACTGCAAGGAGAAAGGTGTCGCGGAATCCGACCTCGTCGGCGCCTGCCTCGCCCCCGACATGTTCCCCTTCGCCTACCAGGTCAAGTCCACCGCCGTGCACTCGATGGGCGCCATCGAGGGCGTCCGCAAGGGCGTCTTCTCGCCCGACATGACGCCACCGCCCACGACTTTCTCCGGGCTCAAGCAGAAGGTCGAGGACGCGCTGGCCTCGCTTCGCGCCCTGAAGCCGGAGGAAGTGAACGGCTTCGTCGGCCGCGACATGCGCTTCGAGTTCAAGGACTTCAAGCTCCCGTTCACCGCGGAGAACTTCCTGCTGAGTTTCTCCAAGCCGAACTTCTTCTTCCACGCGACGACTGCCTACGACATCCTGCGCTGGAAAGGCGTTGCACTGGGAAAGCGCGACTTCCTGGGGCAGATGCTCCTGAAGACGGGCTGATCCGGCGCGAAGTCGTTCGCGTCACCTCACCGTCTGTCGGCTGGGAGTTCGGAGGAGGCATGCTCCTTCTTCGCGTGTAGAGCGCGGCCGTTTCGAAGCGCCGGCTGCGCTGAGCGGTAACGCCGGAATTCACGATGAGGTCATGTGCTCTAGCAGCCGACCGCTTCGAAACGGTGCCTTTACCGCGCGACCACGCGAAGAAGGAGCATGCCTCCTCCGAACTCCCAGCCGACAGACAGCTAAGCGTTGCGGGTGAGTTCGCGCTGGATCGCGCGGTAGCCGATGTCGTGCCGGAACTGCACGCCTTCCCAGTGGATGGCGTTCACCAGGGCGTAGGCTTCGCCCTGTGCCTCGCTGACGGTGGTGCCGAGGCCGACGGCGCAGAGCACGCGGCCGCCGTTCGTGAGGACGCGGCCTGAGGCGTCGAGGCTCGTGCCGGCGTGGAAGACCTTGCCGGGGAGGGTGGCGGCGGTGTCCAGGCCGGTGATGGCATCGCCCTTGCGGTAGGTGTCGGGGTAGCCGCCGGCGGCCATCACGACGCCCAGGGCGGCGCGGGGATCCCAGCGGGGCTGCAGTTGGTCCAGCCGGCCGTCGATGGCGGCATCGCACAGGTCGGTGAGATCGCTCAAGAGTCTCGCCATGATGGGCTGGGTCTCGGGGTCGCCCAGGCGGCAGTTGAACTCGAGCACGTTGGGGGTGCCATCGGGCGCGATCATGAGGCCCGCGTACAGGAAGCCGGTGTAGGGGTTGCCGTCGGCGGCGAGTCCGCGCAGCGTCGGCTCGATGACCTCGCGCATGGCGCGGGCGTGGATGTCCGGCGTGACCACCGGCGCGGGTGAATAGGCGCCCATGCCGCCGGTGTTCGGGCCGGCATCACCGTCATCGCGCCGCTTGTGGTCCTGGGAACTTGCCAGCGCGATGAGCTGCTGGTCGTGCGCCACCACGATGAAGCTGGCTTCCTCGCCTTGCAGGAAATCCTCGACCACGATGGTGTCGCCGGCCGTGCCGAAGGCGCCATCGAGCATGCTGCGGGCGGTGCGCACGGCTTCATCGTGCGTGTCGCAGATGACCACGCCCTTGCCGGCGGCGAGGCCGTCGGCCTTGACGACCACGGGCAGCGGGCGGGCGCGGATGAAGGCCTCGTCGAGGTCCGCGCGCGTGAAACGCGCGTAGGCGGCCGTCGGGATGCGGTAGCGGCGCAGGAAATCCTTGGTGAAGGCCTTGGACCCCTCCAGCCGCGCGGCGGCGCGCGTGGGCCCGAAGCAGCGCAGGCCGGCGCGGGTGAACTCATCGACGATGCCTGCCACCAGCGGCACTTCCGGTCCCACGATGGTGAGGCCGATGTCTTCGCGCAGGGCGAAAGCGCGCAGCGCGGCGAGGTCATCGGCCGCGATGTCCACGTTCGTGACGCGGGGTTCGGTGGCCGTGCCGGCGTTGCCCGGCGCGACGTACACCCGGCCGACCCGCGGGCTCTGCGCGCATTTCCAGGCGAGCGCATGCTCGCGCCCGCCGCCGCCGACGATGAGGACGTCCATGCTCAGTGGCGGAAGTGGCGCATGCCGGTGAACACCATCGCCATGCCGTGCTCGTCGGCCGCGGCGATGACCTCATCGTCGCGCTTCGAGCCGCCGGGCTGGATCACCGCACCGATGCCGAAACCGGCCGCGACATCCAGTCCGTCGCGGAACGGGAAGAAGGCATCCGAGGCCATGGCGGAACCCTTCGTCGACAGCTTCTCATCGGCGGCCTTCATGGCGGCGATCTTGCTGCTGACCACGCGGCTCATCTGCCCTGCGCCCACGCCGATGGTCATGCCATCGCGCGCGTAGATGATGGCGTTGGACTTGACGAAGCGGGCGACGCGCCAGGCGAACAGCAGGTCCGACATCTCCGCGGCCGTCGGTGCGCGGCGCGTGACCACGCGCAGGTCGCGCTCGCCCAGCGTCGCGGTGTCGCGGGTCTGCACCAGCAGGCCGCCGGCAATGCTGCGGTACTCGAGCAGTTGCGCGACGGGCTCATCGAGCGCGCCGGTGATGAGTACCCTGACATTGTCCTTGGCGGCCAGGATGGATTCGGCCTCGCCCGAGACCGCGGGGGCGAGGATCACCTCCACGAACTGGCGATCGACGATGGCGGCGGCGGCGGCCGCATCCAGGGGACGATTGAAGGCGATGATGCCGCCGAAGGCCGAGGTCGGATCCGTCCGGTAGGCCTTGTCGTAGGCTTCCAGCGGTGTTGCGCCGAGCGCGACGCCGCAAGGATTGGCGTGCTTGACGATGACACAGGCACACGCGTCGAACTGACGCACGCATTCGAGCGCGGTATCGCTGTCGGCAATGTTGTTGTACGACAGTTCCTTGCCCTGTACCTGGCGCGCGAGGCTCACGCTCGCCCCCAGCCCGCGCGGATCGGTGTAGAAGGCCGCCTGCTGGTGCGGATTCTCGCCGTAGCGCAGGTCCAGCCGCTTGCGGAAGGACATGTTGAGGTCGTCGGGAAAGGTCGGTGCGTCGATCGATCCCGGCTTCGCCCCGAGGCGGCCGGTGAAGTAGGCCGAGACCATGGCATCGTACTGCGCGGTGTGCGCGAAGGCCTTGGCCGCGAGCCGCTGGCGCATGGGCAGGAGCGTGGTGCCCTGGTTGGCCGCCAGTTCATCGAGCACGTTGCGGTAGTCCTGCGGGTCCACCACCACCGTGACGGAGGCGTGATTCTTGGCGGCGGCGCGCACCATGGCGGGCCCGCCGACGTCGATGTTCTCCACGGCCATCTCGTAGGTGCAGCCCGGCTGCGCCACGGTGGCGGCGAAGGGGTACAGGTTGACCGCGAGCAGGTCGATGGACTCGATGCCGTGCTGGCGCATCACGCCATCGTCGATGCCACGCCGGCCGAGCAGGCCGCCGTGGATCTTCGGATGCAGCGTCTTGACCCGGCCGTCCATGATCTCGGGGAAGCCGGTGTGCTGGGCGACTTCCTTGACGGTGATGCCATGCTGCACCAGCAGGCGCGCGGTGCCGCCGGTGGAGAGCAGCTCGACGCCGCGCTCCTTGAGGGCGCGGGCGAATTCGACCACGCCCGTCTTGTCCGAAACGCTCAACAGGGCCCGACTGACTCGAACGGAATTGGGCAAGACTTTCTACTCGCTGATACCTAACTCTTTCAGCTTCTTGCGCAAGGTTCCGCGGTTGATTCCGAGGATGTCCGCGGCGCGGCTCTGGTTGCCGGCGACATGTCCCATGACCACCTTGAACAACGGCTCCTCCACCTCGCGCATGACCAGCTCGTACAGGCGCGCCGGACGATGGCCGTTGAGCGTCTGGAAATAACTGTGGAGGGCTTCCTCGGCGTGCGAACGCAGCGGCACTCCCTTGCCATTGACCTTGATGTCGCGGCCATCGAACGGCGGCGATGCGTGTCGGGCGGATCTGTGTTTTTTTCCGGCGGCCATGTCGACTGCTTCCGTGAACGTCCGTCGCACCTGCGCGTGTCGCCCGCCACTCACCCGAAGAGTTGCGCCACCCCTGCCAGTTGCTCCCGCGGCGTCATCGCACGCAGCAGAGACCCCCTGACAACTTCCCGGCCGTGATGCTGGCGGCAATACCAATTCAAGTGCTTGCGAGCCACACGAACTCCTGTCTCGTCGCCATACAGCGAGTACAGGTCTTCGAGGTGGGCGCGCATGATATCACGGACGATTTCGGACGCTAGCGACTCGCGCATCCCACCCGTCGAGAGGAAAAAATTGACATCATCGAAGATCCATGGCTTACCAAGGGCCGCGCGTCCGATCATCACGGCATCGCACCCGGTGCGCTGCAGGATCGCCTGCGCGGATTGCGGCGACTCGATGTCGCCATTGGCGATCACCGGAATGCGCAGCACGGCTTTCACCTCGCGCACGGTGTCGTGCTCCGCGCTGCCCTTGTACAGGTCGCTGCGCGTGCGGCCGTGCATCGCGATCGCGGCGATGCCCAGCTCCTGCGCGAGTTGCGCGACGCGCAGCCCGTTGCGGTGATCGTGGTCCCACCCCGTGCGCGTCTTCAGCGTCACGGGCGCATTCACCGCGCGAACGACGCGATCGAGAATGCGAGCGACAAGCGATTCATCCTGCAGCAGCGCCGAGCCGGCCAGCCGGTTGCACACCTTCTTCGCAGGACACCCCATGTTGATGTCGATGATCTGCGCGCCCTCATCGACGCACCGGCGGGCAGCCTCGGCCATCATCGCGGGATTCCAACCGGCGATCTGCACCACGCGCAGGCCCGACTCACCGTCGAAATTCCTGCGGCGCTGCGACTTGGCACTGCGCCACAGGCGAACGTCGGAGGTCAGCATCTCCGCGGCGGCGAGGCCGGCGCCGAACCGGCGGCAGAGCGAGCGGAAGGCGCGATCGGTGATGCCAGCCATGGGCGCGAGCAGGACGCGCGATGGCAGTTCGTACGGCCCGATGCGCAGCGCGTTCATCGGGCGTGCGCGGGAGAATCGTTGGCGCAGGTCACCTGAGCCGCGAGGCCTCGCTGGCAGACGTCGATCTCGAACCCTTCGGCGCTCTTGCCGGGATCGACGATCTCGATCAGCGCATCGGCGCGCTCGCCCGGATCGAGCGGCCGTGGCGGAACGTGGCGCAGATACTCCGCGGGCTGGAAATCGCGCGCGCCCACCCGCGTGCCGAAGCGGTCCGCGAGCGTCAACCGCAGCAGCGGATACGGTTGCGGTTCGGGACCCGTGTTGATGAGGCTGGCACGCACGCGCAGCGTGCCGCTGGCGTTGGCATCGCCCGTCACTCCCCACTGGCGCACCTCGAAGGCGGCGAGGTTCATCTGCAGCGGGATCGGATGGCCGGTGGCCTGGTACAGCGAACGCAGTGCAGGGCCGATGCCGGGGGCCTGCGCCAGCGCATCGCGATGCTGGTGCGCGAGCTGCCCGAGCAGCAGCACGGCGAACAGGATGCAGGCCGCGATCCAGGCGCCCCGGTGGGGCGCGGGCGCTGCTTCCAGGTCCTCGACTCGCAGCGTCGGCATGATCTGCCCGATCCAGTCCTTCGGACGGGTCCCGGGAACTGGCGCTGCGGGGGCTGCCGCTGGCTCTGCGGCCGGTGCCTCCACGGCATCGATGTCATGCTCCATGGCATCGTCGATCCCGCCGGTGTCGGCCGGCGGCACCTCGGCGCCCGCGTCCGGCGCCACCTCGGGTGCGAGCGCGGGCTCGGGCCGCAGGGACCGGGGCGATGCGGGCGCAAGATTCTCCAGCCCCTGCAGCGCCAGGGGCTGGCGGCGAGGTTCGAAATGCGAGGGGCGCGCCGCGACGAAGATGCGATCCAGTTCGCCCGGCGGGAGGGTGAACTCGAGCGAGCGATCGTCGGAGAGTTCGAGATCGCCCGACGGTGCCGGCGAACCGGCATCCTGGACATCGAGGGCGTCGGCTTCATCCGAGGCGGTGATGGCGTGTTCGAGGCCACCCGGCTCATCACCCCGCGGCGCTGCATCGGCCGTGCTCGCCTCGGGGGTGTCGAACGGGGCGGGCGGATCTTCCTCGTTCCAGGCCATCATCTCTTCGGCGCCCTGGATCTCGAGCTGTGCGATCTGCGGCCCCGGTGCGCCTTCGATCTCGAGCGGCTGGTCGGTCGCGGCGGGGGCTTCCGGCGGGGGCGAGCGCAGGATCCGGTCGGCACGCGCCTCCTGCTCTTCGGCGGACTCGCCCGAGGTGAAGGCACGGGGTTCCTCCGCGAGGCTGCGCAGGGCGTTGAACACCTCGCCGCAGCGACCGCATCGCACCTCGCCCGCGGCCGCCCGCAGCACCTCGGCCGACAGCTTGAAGATGGTCTCGCAGGCGGGGCACTGGGTGAACAAGTTGCTGGATCTCCTGCGCTCGAGCCGATCGTACCGGCGAGGGCGCGACGGTGCACCGACGTTGCTTCAGTCCGCGCCGGGTTGCGAACGGGCTTTCCGCAGGTACAGGCAGGACCAGCCGTCCCGGCGGCGATGCTCCAACAGCCGGAAGGCTGCCGCATAGGCGGCCAGCACGGCCCCGGCCTGGGACTCGAGAATCCCCGACAGGATCATTAGCCCTTCGTCCCGGCAGGCGGCCCCCAGCCGGCCCGCGAGGTCGATCAAGGGTTGCGCCAGGATGTTCGCGACCACGCAGTGCACGGGATCGATCGGCGCCTGCACGCCCTGTGGCGTGATCTTATCCGATACCTCGTTGCGGCGCGCGTTTTCGGCCAGCGCGAGCAAGGCTTGGGGGTCGAGGTCCACCGCGATCGCCGAGGCGGCGCCGAGCTTCACCGCCGCGATGGCGAGGATCCCGGAGCCACAGCCGTAGTCGACCAGGGTCCGGCCCTTCCAGTCGATGGAGTCGATTGCCTCCAGGCAAAGGGCGGTGGTCGGGTGCGTACCCGTCCCGAACGCCAGTCCCGGATCCAGCCACACCACGATCGCACCCTCAGGCGGAGGTTCTTCCCAGGCCGTGGGGTACACGTACAGCCGCCGTCCGAAACGCAGCGGGTGGAAATGACGCAGCCATTCGCGCTCCCACGCCCGCTCCGCGAGCACTTCCACGCGTGCCGCGTGCGAGGCCTCGGGCGCAAGCCGCTCGCGCACCTGCTCCAGCCGCCGTGGCGCCGGCAAGGTGGCGTCGAACAGGGCGCGCACCAGGGTGTCGCGCCACAGCCGCACTTCGCCGGGCATCGGTTCGAGCACGGGCTCATCGCCCCGGTCCAGGAAGGTCACCGACAAGGCGCCGAGTTGCTCGAGCGCCGCGGCGATGCGCTCGCCGTCGGCGGTTCCGAGCGGGAATTCGACCTGCACGTAGGACACGAAAGGGTACCTTGGGAGCGGGAAACCGGCCCGCGACCGGCTACTTCAGCCCGAGGCGGCGCTCCAGGTAATGGATGTCGGTGCCACCCTGCCGGAAGGCCGAGTGATTGCAGATTTCCTGGTGCAGGGGGATGTTGGTCCTGATGCCTTCCACCACCATCTCGGCCAGCGCATTGCGCATGCGGGCGATGGCGGTATCGCGCGTATCGCCGTGCGAGATCACCTTGCCGATCATCGAGTCATAGAAAGGCGGCACCTGGTAGCCCGTGTACACGTGGCTGTCCACGCGGATGCCCGGGCCGCCAGGCGCGTGCCACAGCCGGATGGGTCCCGGGCTCGGCATGAAGGTCTTCGGATCCTCCGCGTTGATGCGGCATTCGAGCGCATGGCCGCGGATCTGGATGTCGTTCTGGGTGTAGGCCAGCTTCTCGCCGGCGGCGATCAGCAGCTGTGCCTTGACGATGTCGATGCCGGTGACCAGTTCCGTGACCGGATGCTCCACCTGCACCCGTGTGTTCATCTCGATGAAGTAGAACTCCCCGTCCTGATAGAGGAACTCCAGTGTGCCGGCGTTGCGATAACCCACGGCCTTGCAGGCCGCGACGCAGCGTTCGCCCATCTGCTTGCGTTGCCTGGCCGACAAGCCGGGCGCCGGGGCTTCTTCCATCACCTTCTGGTGGCGGCGCTGCATCGAGCAGTCGCGCTCGCCCAGGTGGATGGTGTTGCCGTGGTTGTCCGCCAGTACCTGGAACTCGATGTGGCGCGGGCGTTCGAGGAACTTCTCCATGTAGACCTGCGGGTTGCCGAAGGCGGCCAGCGCCTCCGACTGCGTCACGGTGATGGAGGAGAGGAGCGAGGCATCGGTGTGCACCACCCGCATGCCGCGTCCGCCGCCGCCGCCCGAGGCCTTGATGATGATGGGATAGCCGATGTCCTTGGCGATGCGGAAGTTCTCGTCGGCGTCGTTCCCCAGCGGACCGTCGGAGCCCGGCACGCAAGGCACGCCGGCGGCCTTCATCACGCGGATCGCCGACACCTTGTCACCCATGGTGCGGATCGTCTCCGCCCGGGGCCCGACGAAGATGAAGCCGCTCTTCTCCACGCGTTCGGCGAAGTCCGCGTTCTCCGACAGGAAGCCATAGCCGGGATGGATGGCCACCGCATCGGTCACCTCGGCGGCGCTGATGATCGCCGGCATGTTGAGGTAGGAGTTCGCGGACTGAGCCGGCCCGATGCACACGGTCTCGTCGGCGAGCAGCACGTGCTTGGTGTTGTAGTCGGCCGTCGAATGGACGGCAACGGTCTTGATGCCGAGCTCGCGGCAGGCGCGCAGGATGCGCAGGGCGATCTCGCCCCGGTTGGCGATGACGACTTTCTCGATCATTGCGGGAGCACGGCCAGGGGCGGGCGAGGGCGCGAGGATCCTTGCATGGTGATCACTCGATGATGAACAGGGGCTGGCCGAATTCCACCGGGTCCCCGTTCTTCGCGAGGATGGCCGTGATGCGGCCAGCCTTCTCGGACTCGATCTGGTTCATCATCTTCATCGCCTCGATGATGCACAGCACCTGTCCGACCTTGATGTCCATGCCCAGCTCCACGAAGGACTTGGCGCCGGGCGAGGGCGCCGAGTAGTAGGTGCCGACCATCGGAGAGGACACGGTGCTGCCATCCTTGCCGGCGGGCGAGCCCGGCGAGGTGGCCGGGGCGGGTAGCTGGGCGGCCAGGGCGGCCGGCGGTGCGGACATCGGCAGCGCGGCCGGGACCTGCGCCACCTGCACCGCTGCCGGGGCGCCGCCGCGGGGATAGCGGCTGATTCGCACCGATTCCTCGCCCTCCGAGATCTCGAGTTCCGCGATGCCGGATTCCTCGAGCAGCTCGATCAGTTTCTTGACCTTGCGAATGTCCATTGCCGTGTACCCTTTTCGAAATGCGTCAGTACGGATCGATGCCGGTCAGCCGGCGCGCACGCGGCGCATCGCCGCTTCCAGCGCCAGTTCATAGCCCTGCGCGCCCAGGCCGACGATGCAGCCCACCGCGATGTCCGACAGGAAGGAGTGGTGCCGGAAGCTCTCGCGCGCGAACACGTTGCTCAGGTGCACCTCGATGAAGGGCAGCCCGACGCCGAGCAGCGCGTCGCGCAGCCCGATGCTGGTGTGGGTGAGCGCGCCCGGATTGATGAGGATGAAGGCCGTGCCATCCTGCCGCGCCGCGTGAATGCGCTCGATCAGCGCGTGCTCGGCGTTGCTCTGGAAGGCCTGCAACTCGTGTTGGCTGCGCTCGGCGAGCCCGCGCAGCCGGGCCTCGATCTGCGGCAGCGTTTCCCGCCCATAGACTTCCGGCTCGCGCGTGCCGAGCAGGTTCAGGTTGGGGCCGTTGATCAGCAGAATGCGGGCCACGATGGTTGTTCGCAGGGCGCCTGGCGTCACGAAGGTGCTCGATGTTAACCAGATTCCCGGCGGAACGTGCAAGATTTTGCATCGATCCGCGTCGAAAAACGGCGATCAGTACGCTATTGTGAGGGAAATCCTGCAACCTGTCCGAGACCGGGAAGCGGTTGGCGCGCTCAGGGTGCCTCGCCGGTGTGCGGGATCCAGACTGGGGTGGCGCCACGGGAGCAAGGCCTTCCCAAAGGCGATTGCGCCGATCATGGTTCAATTGGACGCGAACTGCAACCAACCCGGCGCCTACCGGCTCCGGTCCCGAATCCGCTGGGCGATGACCCCGGGGCGGGGAACATGTTAATAATGACCCGGCCGCGGATCTGCGAAAGGGCCGCCGCAAGGCGCTCATCTCCATCACGAACAAGCAAGAGAGCAGCCATGGGGGAAGTCCTCGAGGGATTGTTCACCAAGCAGCGCATCATCGCGAAACCCGGGTTCAACCGCTGGCTGGTGCCGCCCGCCGCGCTGGCCATCCACCTGTGCATCGGCGTGGCTTACGGGTTTTCCGTGTTCTGGCTGCCGCTCTCGCATGCGCTCGGCATCGAACACACCGCCGAGTGCGGTGCATCGATCTCCCTGGTCGCGCGCATCTTCTCCACGGCATGCGACTGGAAGATCACCGAACTGGGCTGGATGTACACCTTGTTCTTCGTGTTCCTCGGCTCGGCAGCGGCGATCTGGGGCGGCTGGCTCGAACGCGTGGGCCCGCGGCTCGCGGCCAGTGTCTCCGCGCTCTGCTGGTGCGGAGGCTTGCTGATCTCCGCCGCCGGCGTGTACCTGCACCAGCTCTGGATGCTCTGGCTGGGGAGCGGTGTCATCGGTGGGATCGGTCTCGGACTCGGCTACATCTCACCAGTGTCCACGTTGATCCGCTGGTTTCCGGACCGGCGCGGCATGGCCACGGGCATGGCCATCATGGGATTCGGCGGTGGCGCCATGATCGGCGCGCCGCTGGCCGATCGCCTGATGAAGCTGTTCGCCAGCTCAACGTCCGTGGGGGTGTGGCAGACCTTCGTGGTGTTGGCCGGGATCTACTTCATCTACATGATGGGTGGGGCGTTCGGCTACCGGCTCCCGCCGGAAGGCTGGCGGCCGGCGGGCATGCCCGAAACCAGTGCCCCGGCCATCCACCGGTACGTGCCCCTGCAACGGGCCTGGCGCACCCGGCAGTTCTGGCTCGTATGGGCGGTGCTGTGCCTGAACGTCACGGCTGGCATCGGCATCCTCGGCATGGCATCACCCCTGCTGCAGGAAGTGTTCGGCGGACGGCTGATCGGCACCACCCAGTCGTTCACCGAGCTCGACAGCGCGCAGAAGGCGCAGATTGCCACCCTGGCGGCCGGGTTCACCGGGCTCCTGTCCCTGTTCAACATCGCCGGGCGATTCTTCTGGGCCTCCCTGTCCGATTACCTGGGCCGCAAGACGACGTATGCCGTGTTCTTCGTGCTCGGCATGGGCCTGTACGCCTCGGTACCCTTGAGCGCCCGCGCCGGTTCGCTGACCGGATTCATTGCCGCCTTCTGCGTGATCCTGTCGATGTATGGCGGGGGCTTTTCCACGGTGCCGGCGTATCTCGCCGACCTGTTCGGCACCCGCATGGTCGGCGCGATCCATGGGCGACTGCTCACCGCCTGGTCCACGGCTGGCGTTCTCGGACCGCTGCTGGTGAACTACATCCGCGAATACCAGATCGATCACGGCGTCGCGCGGGCCGCGAGCTACAGCGTGACCATGTACCTGCTGGCCGGGCTGCTGCTGGTGGGCCTGCTGTGCAACTTCTGGGTCCGCCCGGTCGCCGATGATGCCTTCGTCGAGGAACCGCACGCGGCGGTGCCGGTGGGGGCCGGCGGCGGCGCTGCCGCGGCACCGGGCACGACCCGCGCGCCCCTGCTGCTGCTCGCATGGGCGGCGGTGCTGCTGCCGCTGGGATGGGGATTCGTCATCACGCTGCAGCAGGCGGTGTTGCTGTTCCATTTCCGTTCCTGACTGTCGGCGGGCATCAAAGCGATGGATGAATTCAAGACCGAAGAAGGTGTGGTCCAGGTTCCAGGAGCTTCACTTCGCTACCGATTGGTGGGACAAGAGACGACCTTGCCCGTCATCGTGTTCGAGAACGGTTGGAGTGCGTCGTACCACTACTGGATCTGGGTCGAGCGCGAACTCGCGCCGCACGCCCGGCTCTTGTTCTACAACCGCGCCGGAATCGGCGGCAGCACACTTGAAGCGCCGAAAAGCGCACGAAGCCTGAGCGATCAGTTCGAGGCAATGTTGGCCGCACTGGGTATCGAAACACCGATCGTCGTCGTTGGTCAGTCCTACGGCGGCCTCATGTGCGCATTGCACGCTGCACAGAAGCCACGGTGCGTGGTTGGATACGTGCAGTTGGACGCGACGCCGTCGCGCGAGAGCCCATTCGCCATGAAGATGGTAAGCACCATGAAGCTGGTCACGCGCATCACGACCTTCATGTCGCGACTGGGTCTTCCGGATCCTGTCTATAGAGCAATAGCAAGAGCACTGCCGCCTGCCGAGGCGGAACTGCTGCGCAAGACCGCGCTGCATTCTCCGGTTTCGATGCGCAATGCGTTTCTCGAGCTTGACCAGATCGGAGAGTTTCAAGCGGCGATTGCGCAAGCCAAATCCATGCCGCCGCGCCTCGTGATCAGTGCTTCCAGATTGCCGGAGCAGAGTGGCTTTCTCGCTCGGATTCTGCCGTCCCGGAAGAAGTCGCAGGCCATCGTTCATTTCATGCAAGAGGCGCACCGCGCGCAGGCGGCTCCGAATGGACAGTGGGAAAGCGCCCCGTTCACGCACGGCGGCCTCGTTTTCGAGGCTGCCGGCGCCAGGCACAGCGCGGCTCGCGTGCTCGACTTTGCGCGATCACTTCGCTTGCCCGAGCGAGCTTGAGACCACACGCGAGTGATCGCCTTGAATGCATCCAGCTTGCGGCTCAGGAAGCGGGAGAAGTAAGCGGTGCGGCGCTATTCGCCTCGCAGTTTTCGCACCTCGGCCGCGATGCGCTCGCGGGCCGCGGGCAGGGCGATCGAGCCCTGATCGACCTGCGATACGGTGGCGAGGATGGCCTCGGCCACGGGGCGCTTCAGCTCGCCCAGGTACAGCGTGACGATGCGCCCCTGCCGGTCGGTGAACACGGTGAACGGAAAGGCGGGGGAGGCCACGCCCAGTTTCGCGATCAGGTCCAGGGCATCCTGCTCGCCCGCCAGCAGCGGGTAGCCGATCCGCATCTCATCACGGAACTTCAGCACCTTGTCGGGGAAGTCCACGGCGATGCCGATCACCGTGAGGCCGGATGCCGCGCGTTCGCGGTGCAGGCTCTGCAGCAACGGGATCTCACGTCGGCAAGGAGCGCACCAGGTGGCCCAGAAATTCAACATCAGCGGGTGACCCTGCCAGCGGGTCACGGGCGTCGAGGTTCCGGCAAGGTCGGCGAGACTGAAGTCCGGCAGCCGCTCGGGTATCCCCGGGGAGGCCTGCACACCGGCCCTGGGAGCTTCCACTGGTGCAGCGGAATCCGGCGGCGGGAAGCCGGGTGCGGCGGCGAGGGGCTCCGGATGCAGCCAGCTGAACGCGAGGGCGCCGCCCCAGCCGGCGACAACGGCCATGGCGACCAGCAGCGCCAGCCGCACGGACCTCGTCACAGCGAGGTGTCCGGATGGATGCGTCGCAGCGCCATCCCCGAGAGGAAGAAAAGCAGAACCCCGGCCAGGGTGATTCCCGCGGGCCAGGCCGTGGAGTCGTGTGCGCGGGTTGCAGCCGGCGCGGCTGCCGCCGGCGAGGCTGCCGCCGGTGACCGTGCCGGCAGGTGCGCGGGTGTGATCGCCGGCGAGGCCATGGGCATCGCCCTGGCGTCCGGACCGAGCACCTTGATCAGCAAGGGATAACACAGGCCCGCTTCGGCGCAGCCCTGGTAGGCAACCCGGATCTGCAGTGGGTGGGCGCCGCCGTCGGTGCGACGGAATCCCACCAGCGCCTCGACGTCGTGCTGGAAGATCTCCTGCGATCCGAACCAGGCATCGGTGCGTGGGATACCGGGCGGAAACACGGCGGGCTCGACGCTGAGGCCCGGGCTCTGGGCCGTTATGTCGAATTTGCTGCGGTACAGGTAATACCCGTCGGCGATGTCCCAGTGCACCCGCAACAGCGCGCCATCGACCCGGGCGGTGACCCTAAATGCTTCATCTGGTGGAAGAAAATCGCCTTCCGGGGCCTGGCTGCCCTGCATCCACCAGGGCTTTGCAAGGGCCAGGGCGGGGAGCAAGACCAGGCAGCCGAGCCAGCGCTTCATGCCAGGGATTATCGCATTGCCCCTTGAAACCCCAAAACTCGTCGCTATCATTAGCAGCCGCCACGGGGGAGTGCTAACAAACCCCCCACCATATTAGTCAGATCCGTCAACAGCATCAGGAGCGAGGCCTATGAAGATTCGTCCACTTCATGATCGTGTGATCGTGAAACGTGAGGAAGAGGAGCGTAAGTCACCCGGTGGGATCCTCATCCCCGACACCGCGACCGAGAAGCCCATCTTCGGAAAGATCGTCGCCGTCGGCAAAGGCAAGATCCTCGAGGACGGCACCGTGCGGCCGCTCGACGTGAAGGTCGGCGACAAGATCCTCTTCGGCAAGTACAGCGGCACCGAAGTGAAGATGGATGGCGACGAGCTCGTCGTCATGCGCGAAGAAGACGTCATGGCGGTGATCGAGGGCAAGTAAGCCCTGCGGTCGCGCATCAACACATCCAACCGATTCGAGGAACATTCAAATGGCAGCAAAAGACGTACGCTTCAGCGATGACGCCCGGCAACGCATGTTCAAGGGTGTCAACATCCTGGCCAACGCGGTCAAGGTTACCCTGGGTCCCAAGGGCCGCAATGCCGTGCTCGACAAGAGCTTCGGCGCCCCGACCGTGACCAAGGACGGCGTGTCCGTGGCCAAGGAAATCGAGCTGAAGGACAAGTTCGAAAACATGGGCGCGCAGATGGTGAAGGAAGTCGCTTCCAACACCTCCGACGAGGCGGGCGATGGCACCACCACCGCGACCGTTCTCGCCCAGGCGATCATCCGCGAGGGCCTGAAGGCCGTCGCCGCCGGCATCAACCCGATGGACCTGAAGCGCGGCATCGACAAGGCCGTCGCGCTGGCCACCGATGAGCTGAAGAAGCTCTCCAAGCCCTGCAAGGACGCGAAGGCCATCGCGCAGGTCGGCACGATCTCCGCGAACTCCGACGAGAGCATCGGCAAGACGATTGCGGATGCGATGGAGAAGGTCGGCAAGGAAGGCGTGATCACCGTTGAAGAGGGCTCGGGCCTGCAGAACGAGCTGGAAGTGGTCGAGGGCATGCAGTTCGACCGCGGCTACCTCTCGCCGTACTTCATCAACAACCAGCAGAACCAGGTGGCCGAGCTCGACAAGCCGCTCATCCTGCTGGTCGACAAGAAGATCTCCAACATCCGTGAGCTGTTGCCGCTGCTCGAAAGCATCGCCAAGAGCGGCCGGCAGCTGCTGATCGTCGCCGAGGACGTGGAAGGCGAGGCGCTGGCCACGCTGGTGGTCAACACCATCCGCGGCATCGTCAAGGTCGCCGCCGTCAAGGCGCCGGGCTTCGGCGATCGCCGCAAGGCCATGCTGCAGGACATCGCCATCCTCACGGGCGGCACGGTCATCTCCGACGAGGTGGGCCTGTCGCTGGAGAAGGCGACCATCAACGACCTGGGCGAGGCGAAGAAGATCGTCGTCGAGAAGGAGAACACCACCATCATCGACGGCGCCGGCAAGGCCTCCGACATCAAGGCTCGGGTGGAGAGCATCCGCGCGCAGATCGAGGAAGCGACCTCCGACTATGACAAGGAGAAGCTGCAGGAGCGCGTCGCCAAGCTCTCCGGCGGTGTCGCCGTGATCAAGGTCGGTGCGGCCACCGAGGTCGAGATGAAGGAGAAGAAGGCCCGCGTCGAGGACGCCCTGCACGCCACCCGTGCGGCCGTCGAGGAAGGCGTGGTGCCGGGCGGCGGCGTCGCCCTGGTGCGTGCGCTCAAGGCCATCGAGAAGCTCACCGGCAGCAACGAGGACCAGACCACGGGTGTTCGCATCCTGGCCCGCTCCATCGAGGAGCCGCTGCGCCAGATCGTCGCCAACGCGGGCGAAGATGCCGCGGTGGTGCTGAACCGGGTGCGCGAGGGCAAGGGCACGTTCGGCTACAACGCCGCTTCGGGCGAGTACGGCGACATGATCGACATGGGCATCCTGGATCCGACCAAGGTGACGCGTCTGGCCCTGCAGAACGCGGCTTCCGTGGCGGGCCTCCTGCTCACCACCGAGGTGATGATCGCCGAGGCGCCGAAGGACGAGGAGCATTCCCACGCCGGTCCTCCGGGCGGCATGGGTGGCATGGGCGGCATGGACATGTAAGTCCGCGCCCGCGGGCCGACGCGGTCCGCGAATCCAATGCCTTGATACGAGAACGGGCCCGAAAGGGCCCGTTTCTCATTGCGCGACAGCCAGCAGGCGCTGCGCCTCGCGGATGGACTGCGCCTCCGGCGCATCGAGCTGCCGGCTCCTCGCCAGCGCCCGCGCCGCCCATTCACCTGCCTCACGCGGCTCCCCTGCCGCCCGCAACACCTGTGCGTGCGAGAGCCAGAGCATCGGACCGACGCGCAGGTCCCTGAGCCCGGTGACGTGGTCCCAGTCCACGAGCGCCTGGTCGCTGGCGCGGCGCGCGGCGGGGACATCACCGCGCGCCAGCGCCAGCCGCGCAGACTCGTCTTCCGCCAGGATCACCGGCACCAGGGTTCTGCCATGCGCCTGCGCGAGCACCTCGCGCAGCTGTCCTTCCGCGCCTGGCAGGTCCCCCTGTGACAGCAGGAAGCGGCCCCAGCGCTCACGGATGCGCAGCACCGGCGGGTAGTCCGGTGCACCCTTCGCCACCCAGTCATCGAGCGAAGCCTTCAGCGTGCGGCGCGCATCGGCGCTGCGGCCGGCACGGTCATAGGCATCGCCCAACGTGGCGCGCACGCTGCGCAGGTCGAACTCGTAGGGCGAGGATTGCTGGTAGCGGCGCTCCAGTTCCTCGAGCATCGGAATGGCCAGCGCGGGACGCCCTTCGGCGGCGAGGCATCCCGCGTAGGTCTCCCGTACGTTCGCAGCCTCCTGCTCCTGCAGGGTGGTGCGCTCGGCCGGAATGATCGCCAGGAGCTGCGCGAACATCGCGAGCGCGCGCTCGCGGTCGCCGCGCAGGTGGACGGTGCGCGCGTACATGGCCATGGTCGGCCAGTGACGGAAGTGCTCCACGCCGGTGGTGCGCCGCGTGATGTCCACGGCGCGCGCGAAGGCCGCCTCGGCCGCATCGAAGCGTCCGAGGTACAGGTTGGACTCCGCCAGGTTGCCGTACAAGGTCTGCAGTTGCGCCTGGTCGGATTCGGCGAGCGATTCGGAAATGCGGATCGCCTGGGTGTAGACGGTGACCGCCTCGGCATCCTGCCAGTGCGTGCTGTAGACGTTGCCGAGCTGGTTGAGCGCGGTGACGTACTCCGGGTCGCGCGGCGCCACCTGGGCGTACAGGTCCACCGCCTGGCGCACCGATGCCACCACCTGCGGCCACGCGGTCGAGTCCGACCACCAGGCGTTCGAGCGCACCAGCCACCAGTGGGCACGGGTGGTGGAACGATCCAGCCGGGCGTCGCGGATCAGCGCATCCAGGCGCCCCAGCATCCGTTGCGCGCCGCGTGTATCGCCGCTGTCGACCAGGTCCTGGGCTTCCTCGATCAGCCCGTCGATGACGATGGGGTGGTCATCGCCGTACAGCTCGCGCGCGAGCGCGACCTGCTCGCGGTTCAACGCGTGGAATCGCGCGGGATCGTCGAAGGCGCGGTAGATGGAAGCGGCGACGCCCAGCAGCTCCAGGCGCGTGGCCGGATCGCGCGCGAACTCCACCCCGATTCGCGGCGTCATCTGGTCGAGCATTTCCTTGGCGGTGATCTGGCCGCGTGGCTTGTCGCTCGCGACGCGCGGATCGCTGGCGCGGAACATGCGCACGAGGAAGTCGCGGGCCTCCGTGGCGCGCTGGCGTTCGAGCCCGGCGGTGCGCGCCGCGAGCCGCGCCGCGTGCGCCTGCCACAGCGCGATGCTGCTGGCGACCAGCAGCGCGAGCAGGGCGGCGGCGGATACCGCGGTGGCGAGCCGGTTGCGGCCGATGAACCGGCGCAGCACATAGCCCCAGGAGTCGGGCACCGCGCGCACCGGGCGGCCCTGCAGGTATCGCCGCAGGTCATCGGCGAATTCCGCGGCGGAGCGATACCGCCGCTCCGGCTCCGGCGCGAGTGCCTTCAGGCAGATCCAGTCCAGATCTCCCCGCAGTCGTTGTGCGGTGTGCTGCAACTCGCCCAGACTCGTCGTCACCGCGAGGCTGGGCCGCAGGATGCGCTGGGTCCGTTCCGTGCGGCTGGTACCGCCGGCGTTGCGCGTGTGCCAGGGCAGCACCCCCGTCAGGAGCTGGTACAACATCACTCCCAGCGCGTAGATGTCGGTGGCGGAGCTCACCGGCTGGCCCTGGAGCTGCTCGGGCGCGGCATAGTCCGGCGTGAAGGCGCGCCCGCCCAGGCGGGTCAATTCACTGGGGGCATCTCCGTCGCCGATGTCCTCGAGCAGCTTGCCCACGCCGAAATCCAGCAGTTTCACCTGTCCTTGCGCGTCGACCAGGACATTGGCGGGCTTCAGGTCGCGGTGCAGGACGAGGTTGGCGTGCGCGTAGGCGATGGCCTCGAGTACTTCGACGAACAGGCGCAGTCGCGCGCCGATGTCGAGGCGGTGCTGGTCGCAATGCCGGTCGAGGTGATCTCCTGCGACGAATTCCAGCACGAGGAAGGGCTGGCCGGCAGGCCCGATGCCCGCATCGAGCAGCCGCGCGATGCCAGGATGCGCGAGCCGGGCGAGGAGGCTTCCTTCGCGCCGGAACCGGGATTCGCCCTGGCTCGCCACCAGCGACAGGTGCAGCAGCTTGATCGCGACCTGGCCTTCGAAGCGGCCGTCATGGCGGCGCGCGAGCCAGACGCTGCCCATGCCGCCTTCGCCCAGCGGCCGGACCAGCGTGTAGGCGCCGAACTTCAGGCCCGCCAGCGTGCGTGAGCCTTGCGTCCAGGGAGCGGCATGTTCGATCTCCACGGCGAGATCGTCGAGCGGGCCCGGCACTTCGCGCAACGACAGGAGCTGGCGCAGCCGCGCCGCCAGCGCCGCATCACCGGCAGCGATGCGTTCGAGCTCCTCCTCGCATTGCGCCTCCGGCAGGTCCAGCAACCGGTCGAGCTGCGGGCTCAGCGCCTGCCATTCAGCCGGGTCGATGGGCGTCATCGAGCTGGAACCGCAGGTAGAGCTTGGCCTTCATCCAGTCACGGTCGATGGTGCGAAGCGAGGCGCCGCGCAGCGATGCGATCTCCGCCAGCGACATGCCGCAGAAGAAGCGCAGGTCCACGAGTTCGGCCAGGCGCGGCTCCGCCTGCGCGAGTTCATCGAGCGAATCGCTGAGCCGCGAGAGATCCTCGACGGAAGAAGGGGTGGCCTCGAGGATCTGGGTGTCGAGCACGGTGAAGAAGAACTGACCGCCGTGCTTCTGGGCACGTCGCCGGCGCAGGTGGTCGATCACCAGCCCGCGCATCGCGCGCGCGGCGTAGGCGAGGAAACGATGTCGATCCGGGAAGAGGCTGCCGTCCCGCCCGGCCACCGACAGGTAGGCCTCGTGCAGGAGCGTCGTCGGACTGACGGTGAGATCCGCCTGGCAGCGGCGAAGCTGCCGCTCGGAGATGCGATGCAGCTCGGCGTACAGGCTGGCGAACAGCTCGGGGACCGGCTCCCCGCCCGGCCCCGAGGCGCGGAGCAGGTCGCGCAGCTTCTCCGTCGATGCGGATTCGTCCTCGGCCTCCGGCATGCGGGAAGATTATGCTGGCGGCCTCCGCGCCGTCGCAAGGCCGCGCTGCGGTGCGATCCGAAAAATGCGCGGTGGTCGTGTCGTGTTCCTGCGCCCGATTGCGATGTATCCGGTCAGCAGCACTGGGCATTGGCATTCAGGGGGAGGCAAGGAACATGGGCACGCGCACAACCGGAAGGCTGGGGATGGCGGTGATGGGGTGTCTGGTGGCGGGGCTCGCGATGGCCGATGGCCCTCGATCAGGCTCTCCTCTGGTGATGGGCATGAATGCCCACGGCGTGCTGGGCACGCTCAAGGTGGACGGACCCATCGACCGGAGGAACGAGTTCTTCATGAATCTGGGCACCAACGGCCGCAGCTGCGCCACTTGTCATATTGCCGAGCAGGCCATGAGCTTCACGCCGGAGCATGCGCAGCAGCTCTTTCGCCAGACCCGCGGTGCGGATCCCCTGTTCGCGAACGTGGACGGCGCCAATTGTGACGATGTCGCGCGCCAGGATCCTGCGGGCCACAGCCTGATCCTGAAGGCCGGGCTGATCCGCGTGGCCAATGCCGTGCCGGCGAATGCGGAGTACACCATCACGGCGGTGCACGATCCCTACGGCTGTGCGCTGCGGATCGACCCGAAGACGCATCTGCTCACCGCGTCGGTGTATCGCCGTCCGCTGCCGTCGGCCAACCTCGGCTTCCTCAGCGCCGTCATGTTCGACGGCCGGGAGACCGTGGTGCCCCTGACCGATGCATCCACGCTGGAGGCGAACCTGCGCACCAACCTGAGGCACCAGGCCATCGATGCGACGCTGGGCCATGCGCAAGGCGCCGCGGCGCCCAGCGATGCACAGCTCGAGGCGATCGTCTCCTTCGAACTGGGCCTCTACTCCAGCCAGATGTGGGACTGGAAGGCAGGCTCGCTCAGCGATGGCGGCGCCGGCGGCGGCCCGCTCGCCCTGTCCGATCAGCTCTACTACCCCGGCATCAACGACAGTCTCGGCGGGGAGCCGAATGGCATCCCCTTCGATGCCGCGAGCATGACGCTGTACCGTCCCTGGGAACAGCAGCGCTCACGTCAGCTCGATCGGCGCACTGCCGCGGCGCGTGCGGACATCGCGGCGGGCGAAAAGCTGTTCAACTCGCTGCCCATGACCATCAGCAACGTGCGCGGCCTGAACGACAACGAAGGTGTAGGCCGCCCCACGAGTTTCGTCGGCAACTGTGCGAGCTGCCACGATGCGCCCAACGTGGGTCATCATTCCATGCCCTTGCCGCTGGACATCGGCACGGGCCACAGTGCCGATCCTGGCCTGGAAACCGACGCGGTGATCGCCGATGCGCTGTCCGCGCTCAGCATGCCCGACCTGCCGGTGTTCCTGATCAGCGGATGTCCGAATCCCTTCAACGCCGGCCAGGCCGAGTCGTTCTACACCACCGATCCCGGCAAGGCGCTGATCAGCGGAAAGTGCGCCGACTTCAATCGCATCAAGGGCCCCATCCTGCGGGGTCTTGCCGGTCGTGCGCCTTACTTCCACAACGGCGCGGCCGCCACGCTCGAGGAACTGGTCGAGTTCTACGACCGGCGCTTCAAGGTCGGGATGAGCGCCGGACAGAAGCGTCAGCTCGTGGCGTTCCTGAACACGCTCTAGCGGCGTCCGACGGCGCACGGGAACCTGGATCGGGTCGGTGCCCACGTTTCGCGCTTCGGCTTGGGCCAGCCTGCGGATTTTCGGCCAGCATTTGAGAGCTGCCCGGCACAATCGCCGGAAACTTGAGGCTGGCGATGCGGAACTGCGATGCCGGTCACGACGCGCCTCGCTTATGTCGCAACAATGTTGCCCATGGGCCATTTCGCCAATCGAGGAGCGAGCATGATCAAGAGACTGACGGGCGCTGCGGTGCTCGCGGCGACCTTCGCGGGCAGCGTGCAGGCGGCGACCAGCACGACGACCTTCGCGGTGACCACCAACCTGCAGGCGACCTGCAGCACCACGGCCTCCGCGCTGGCCTTCCCGGCCTACACGCCCGGCGCGGGCGCGAAGACCGGCAACACCACCATCAACGTGCGGTGCACGAAGAACACGGCCTACACCGTCGCGCTCAACGCGGGCACGACCACGGGCTCGACATTCGCCCAGCGCCTGATGGCCTCGGGCGTCAATACGTTGCAGTACAACCTGTACACCACCGCCGGATTCACCAACGTGTTCGGTGACGGCTCGGCTTCCACCTCGACCGTGCCCGGTACCGGCGCCGGCATCGGAACGGCCAATACCCTCACGGTGTTCGGCAGCCTGCCGGACAGCGCGGCCAACCAGGCGACGGTGCCGGGCAACTACACGGACACCATCACCGTCACGGTCACGTACTGAGGAGCGACGCTTGCGTGACGGGCAGGCGCGGCGCCGCGGCTGGATGCCAGGCGTGAGCATCCTCGGTCGACTCGCCGGTGCCGGCGCCATGGCGGTGCTGTGCATCGGAACGGTCCCGGCGGCCACCAGCGTCGCGACCTTCGGCGTGCGCACCAATCTGCAGGGCAACTGCCGCGCCACGGTGAACGCCCTGGCCTTTCCGGCCTACACGCCAGGGGCGGGCGCCCGCACGGCCAACACCACCATCGGCGTGCGCTGCACGCGCAACACGGCCTTCACGGTGAGCCTCGATGCCGGCACCACCGCCGGGGCTTCCTTCGCCCAGCGCCTGATGGCCCTGGGCGCGGGGAGGCTGCAATACAATCTCTATACGACGGCGGCGCGCACCACGGTCTTCGGCGATGGCAGCGCCAGCACCGCCGTCAGGACCGGCACGGGCGCTGGACTCGCCACGGTCCGCAACGTGCGCGTGTTCGGCAGCCTGCCGGACAGCGCGGCCAACCAGGCGGCGGCCCCGGGCGCCTACAGCGACACCATCACGGTGACAGTCAGCTACTGATCTGAAATTGACCCCGCGGGTGTGCAATGATGGCCGTTCCATCAGGAGGCTTGCATTGCATGGCGGTGTTTTCCATTCGTGATGCCGTGGCCGGGGACGAACCGGCCTTCCGGGGCATCGTGTACGACAGCTTGAAGGAATTCGGGCTCGCCCCCGACCCCGACGCGACGGATGCCGATCTCCAGGATCTGCAGGCGTCCTACGTCGCGCCCGGCGGCGCCTTTCTCGTCGTGGTCGACGATGGCGGAATCGTGGTCGGCGGCGGCGGGTTCGTGCCCCATGGCGAGGGACAGGTCGAGCTGCGCAAGATGTACCTGGCGCCCCAGGCGCGCGGCCATGGACTGGGCGGCCGGCTGTTGCGCGAACTGATCGCGCGCGCGCGCGGGCGTGGCTTCGAGCGCATGGTACTGGAGACGGCCTCGGTGCTGAAGGAGGCGATTGCGCTGTACCAGCGCTTCGGGTTCCAGCGCCAGCATCGTCCGGGCGCCATGCCCCCGCGCTGTGACCAGGCCTATGTGCTCGACTTGACGGGCGTCGAACCGCGGCGGCATTCCGTGTGCATCGGACTGGTCGGTGACTTCGATCCCGGCATCACCGCGCACCAGGCGATACCCGTGGCGCTTGCGCTCGCTGCTGAGCGCAGCGGCATCGCCGTCGAACACGAATGGCTGGATACCGGGGCCATCCAGTCCGCACAGGAGGTCAAGCTGTTCGACGGGCTGTGGTGCGTGCCCGGCAGCCCCTATCACAGCACCGCCGGCGCCCTGGTGGCGATCCGCCATGCGCGCGAGCACGGCGTGCCGTTCCTCGGCACCTGCGGAGGGTTCCAGCACGTGATCCTGGAGTTCGCGCGCAACGTCCTGGGCTGGCGTGACGCCGAGACGGCGGAAACGGCGCCCCATGCGCGCCGCGCCGTCATCTCGGCGCTCAAGTGCCCGCTGATCGAGACGCAGAACGAGATCAAGGTGGAGCGGCGCACGCGGCTCGCCACCGTCTATGCGCACGACTACGTCACCGAGAAGTACCACTGCAGCTACGGACTGAACCCGCGCTTCGAGTACTACCTCACCGGTGGCCCGCTGCACGCCAGCGCGCACGACTCGGACGGCGAGGTCCGGGCCGTGGAGCTCGAGGCGCATCCCTACTTCATCGCCACGCTGTTCCAGCCCGAACGCGCTGCGCTCGAGGGCCATTGCCCCGCGCCGGTGCTGTCGCTGGTCAGGGCCTGCGCAGCATGAGCGGTTCGGTGGCCATACGGCCGATCGTTGCCACCACGCCGTCGCTCGACAGGCTGATCGCGCTGTCGGATGCCTATGCGGGCGAGCTGTACCCGGCCGAGAGCAATCACCTGGAGAGCGTGCAGGCGCTGATCGGCCCATCCTCCTTCCTGTTCGGTGCCTGGATCGGCGAGCAGCTCGTCGGCTGCGGTGGCGCCAAGATCCTGCACGACGATGGCGATTACGGCGAGATCAAGCGTGTGTTCGTGCTCGATGAGCATCGCGGCAAGGGCATCTCCAAGGCCATCATGCAGGCGCTGGAGGCAGGCCTGCTGCAGCGGGGCATTCCCCGCGCACGGCTGGAGACCGGCATCCACCAGCCCGAGGCGCTGGGCCTGTACCGGCGGCTGGGCTATGTCGAGCGCGCGCCGTTCGGTGCCTACCGGCCGGATCCCTTGAGCCTCTTCATGGAGAAGGCGCTGCCGCCGGCATGAACGCCGCCACCCGCGCTGCCGGCGCCCGCCGGTTCGACCTCGCACACCTGCCCGCCGCGCTGCGTCCCAAGGTTGCCCGGTGGTGGGAACGGGTGCTGGAGGACCCCGCCACGGCCGACGGCTGCCGTGGCATCGAGCAGTCACGCTGGATCGCGCTCAGCCGCTGCGTCGCCGTGAGCGAGTTCGCGGCGCGCACGTTGCTGCGCGATCCTGCCTGCCTGCTGCAGCTCGCGGTCTCGGGCGCGCCCGAGTCGGCCAGCCCTCCCCCGGAGGAGCCTGGCGCGGATGAGGCGGCGACGATGCGGGCCCTGCGCCGCTGGCGCCAGCGCGAGATGCTCCGCCTGCTGTGGCGCGACCTCAACGGCGAGGCCAGCGGGGAACAGACCCTGCGCGCGCTCTCCGGTCTCGCCGACGCGGCGATACGTGCGGCCGCCGCGCACGCCGTCCGCCAGCTCGAGCCCACCTTCGGCCAGGCGAGGGATGCGCAGGGCGGGGCGGTCGAGTTCATCGTGCTGGGCATGGGCAAGCTCGGCGGGCGCGAGCTGAATTTCTCCTCCGACGTCGACCTCATCTTCCTGTACTCGGAGGGCGGTGAGACCAGCGGTCCACGGGTCCTGGACAATGCCGACTATTTCAAGCGCCTGGGGAACGAGCTGATCCGCCTGCTCGATGCCACCACCGAGGATGGCTTCGTCTGCCGGGTCGACATGCGCTTGCGGCCCTTCGGGCAGAGCGGTCCCTTGGCCATCAGCCTCCCGGCGCTGGAGGAATACCTGCAGCAGCAGGGCCGCGACTGGGAACGCTATGCCTGGATCAAGGCACGTCCCATCACCGGCCCGGCCGCCTATGCGTCGGTGTTTCGCGATTGCGTGCGGCCCTTCGTGTATCGCCGGTATCTCGACTTCGGCGTGTTCGAGTCGCTGCGCGAGATGAAGGCGATGATCGCGCGCGAGGTCGCGCGCCGCGACCTGGACCAGCACCTGAAGCTCGGCACCGGCGGCATCCGCGAGATCGAGTTCATCGCCCAGTCCTTCCAGCTGGTGCGCGGCGGGAGCGATCCGCGGCTGCAGAACGCCGGCATCCTCGATGTGCTGCCGCTGCTCGCGGGTACGCGGTTCCTCGGTGAGCAGGCGGTGGAGGAGCTGACCGAGGCCTACTTCGTCCTGCGCAAGGCGGAGAACGCCGTGCAGATGATCGACGACCAGCAGACGCATTCCATCCCGGCCGAGGAGATCGACCGTCTGCGGCTCGCGGTCGCGCTGGGCTTTGGCGAGTGGGAACCGGCGGCTGCCCGCATCGCTGCCGCCCGCAAGGTGGTGGCGGATCATTTCGAATCGCTGGTGTTCGGCCCGCCGCAGGCCAAGCGTACCTCGGCCGATGCCGGGGCCGCCTGGTTCAGTGCCGATGCGCAAAGCCTGGGACGCGAGCTGCAGGTGCGCGGATTCGAGCCCGCGGCGGCGCAGTCCGCCGCGCAGGCGCTTGCCGCCTACCACCAGAGCGGGTCCTACCGCAGGCTCGATGAGGCCGGCCGGCGGCGCATCCGGCAGTTGATCGCCCGGCTGGTGGAGCGCACGGTCCGACACCCGCATCCCGACGTGCCGACGGCGCGCGTGCTGCGGGTCCTGGAGGCCATCGGCTCGCGCTCCTCCTATCTTGCACTGCTGATCGAACAGCCGGCCGCCTTCGAGCGCCTGGTCGAGGTCTGCGGAATCAGCAGCTTCCTGTCCCGGCAGATCGCCGAGTTCCCGCTGCTGCTCGATGAGCTCATCGATGCACGGCTCTTCCACGAGTTGCCCTCGCGCGAGGGCTTTGCGGCGGAGCTGGCGGCCCGCATGGAGCGCGTTGCCGCCGATGATCCCGAGCGGCAGGTGGAATCGCTGCGCCAGTTCCAGAAGGCGGCGATCTTCGCGGTGGCCCTCGCCGACCTCACCGGCCGGCTGCCGCTGATGAAGGTCAGCGACCGGCTGACCGACATCGCCGAACTCATCCTGCAATGCTGCATGGACCTGGCCTGGCGGCAGATGGGCGATGCCTATGGCGAGCCCCGGTGCGGCGAGGAAGCGGGCGCGCTGCGCACGGTGCGCATCGCGGTTGCCGGATATGGCAAGCTCGGCGGACTGGAGCTGGGCTATGGCTCCGACCTCGACCTCGTGTTCCTGCACGATTCGGCCGGGGAGATCCAGCAGACGGCCGGCGAGCGGCCGATCGAGAACGGCGTGTTCTTCCTGCGCCTGGGCCAGCGTATCGTGCACCTCTTGACCATGCATTCCACCGCGGGGCGGCTGTACGAGGTGGACATGCGCCTGCGGCCCAATGGCAAGGGCGGCTTCCTGATGACCGGCATCGCGGCATTCGAGCGTTACCAGCGCGAGGAAGCCTGGACCTGGGAACACCAGGCGCTGCTGCGGGCGCGGGCGGTGGCCGGTGATCCTGCGCTGCGCGGCGAGTTCGAGGCCGTGCGCCGGCGCGTGCTGTCGGAGGCCGTGCACCATGCGACGCTGCGCACCGAAGTTGCGCAGATGCGCGCCCGCATGCGCAGCGAGCTGTCGAAGGCGCAGCGCGGCCAGTTCGACATCAAGCAGGATGCCGGCGGAATCGCCGACATCGAGTTCCTCGTGCAGTACTGGGTGCTGGCGCATGCGCGCGAGCATCCGGAACTGCTGGACTGGCCCGACAACATCCGCCAGCTCGACTCGCTGGCGAAGACCGGCATCCTCGATCAGGACACGGCCGACTGGCTGGCACAGACCTATCGCGAATTCCGCGGCGTCCTGCACCGGCTCTCCCTCGAGGGCGATGGCGAGCGGGTGGTGGATGCGGCGCCCTTCGAGGCATCGCGCCAGCGCATCCGGCAGATCTGGCACGACGCCTTCGCGGAATGAGCGCGCGATCCTTCACATGACGTTCCTGTCGCGAATCACCCCGATCATCATGTCCATCAGCCTGAGTTCGTCCCTCGCCGCGGCTCCTGCCGCCCCGCAGCCACTGCTCTCCCCCTGGAGCGGGCCTTACGGCGGCGTGCCGGCCTTCGACCGGGTGAGGGTCGAGGACTTCGTTCCTGCCCTGCGCGCCGCCATGCAGGAGAACCTGGCGGAGATCCGCCGCATCACGGACGACCCCGCGCCGGCGACCTTCGAGAACACGATGGTGCCGCTGGAGCTGGCCGGAGAGGCCTATGGACGGGTCTTTGCGCTGTACCACGTCTGGTCCGGCACGATGAACACCGGCGACTTTCCCGCCGTGCAGGCGCAGCTCGAGCCCGAGATCGCGGCCTTCAACGACCGCATCCTGCAGGATGCGGCGCTGTTCGCGCGGGTGCGCTCGCTGTACGAGTCGCCCTCGAGGCAGAGGCTGGGCGCCGAACAACAGCGGCTCCTGTGGGTGCATTACGAGCGCTTCGTGCGGGCCGGCGCGAAGCTGGAGCAGGCAGGCAAGGAACGCGTCGCGGCGATCAACCAGCGCCTGGCGGCGCTGTACACCGGCTTCAACCAGAACCTGCTGGCCGACGAGCAGGGTCATACGCTGTACCTCACGGCCGAGGACCAGCTCGCCGGCCTGCCCGACTCGCTGCGCTCCTCGATGGCGCAGGCCGCGACCGAATCCGGCCATCACGGCGCCTGGGCCGTGGTCAACACGCGCTCCGCGGTGGAGCCCTTCCTCACGTATTCCAGCCGGCGCGAGCTGCGCGAGCGTGCCTGGCGCACGTTCTACAGCCGTGGCGATAATGGTGACGCGCACGACAACAAGGGCATCATCACGCAGATCCTCGCGCTGCGGGGAGAGCGCGCCCGCCTGCTGGGCTTCGCCACGCATGCACACTGGCGCCTCGACGATGCCATGGCCAGGACCCCCGACAGCGCGTTGTCGCTGATGATGCAGGTATGGCCGCGGGCCACGCAGCGGGTGCGCGAGGAAGTGGCCGACATGCAGGCCATCGCCGATCGCGACTCACCACGCATCACGATCGAGCCATGGGACTACCGCTACTACGCGGAGAAGGTCCGCAAGGCGCGCTACGACCTCGACCTGGGGCTCGTCAAGCCCTACCTGCAGCTCGACAAGCTGCGGGAAGCCATGTTCTACGTCGCGGGCCGGCTCTACGGACTCGAGTTCGCGCCCGCGACGCAGGTTCCCGTCGCGCACCCGGACATCCGGGTCTGGGAGGTGCGCGATGCGCGGGGCGCCCACGTGGGACTGTGGTACTTCGACCCCTACGCGCGTCCGGGCAAGCGCTCGGGGGCCTGGATGAGCGAGTATCGCGCCCAGCGCCAGTTGGGCTCGCCGGTCACCGCGATCGTGTCGAACAACTCCAATTTCATCAAGGGGAGGCCCGGGGAACCCGTGCTGCTGAGCTGGGACGATGCGGTCACGCTGTTCCACGAATTCGGTCACGCGCTGCATGGCCTGAACTCGCAGGTGGTCTTTCCCACCCTGGCCGGAACCAGCACGGTGCGTGATTTCGTCGAGTTCCCCTCGCAGCTCAACGAGAACTGGCTGAAGGTTCCCGAGGTGCTGTCGCGATTCGCGGTGCATTACCGCACCGGCGAGCCGCTGCCGGCGGCGTTGCTCGAGCGCATCCAGGCCGCGGCGAAGTTCAACCAGGGGTTCATGACCGTCGAGTACCTGGCCTCGGCGCTGGTGGACATGAAACTGCACCTCTCGACCCAGGATCACATCGACCCGGCCGCCTTCGAGCGCGAGACCCTGGCCGACCTCGGCATGCCGGCGCAGATGGCGATGCGGCATCGATTGCCGCAGTTCGGCCACCTGTTCTCGAGCGATGACTATGCCGGCGGCTACTACAGCTACCTGTGGTCCGCGGTGCTCGACAACGATGCCTGGGAAGCATTCACCGAAGGGCAGGGCCCGTTCGATCCGGCGGTTGCGAAACGCCTGAAGGATGCGATCATGTCGGTGGGCAACACCCTCGACCCGGCGCAGGCGTACCGCAATTTCCGCGGCCGCGATCCGCGCATCGAGGCCTTGCTGCGGGCACGGGGTTTCGCGTCCGCGGAACAGTAGCAACGGGAAAGGATCACATGTCCGCCAACGTGTATATCGATGTGGAAGGCCCTGCACCGGGTGTGGCGCCGCCGCGCCAACTGGTGCAGGCCAATGCCCAGCACCAGTACGAGGTGGGGGAGGGCGATGTGCCCCTGTCCTGCCCGATGCCCGGCATGTACCTGTGGAATTCCCATCCGCGCGTCTACCTCGCCATCCAGGCCAGCGGCTGGGCGAAATGCAACTACTGCGGAGCCGAGTACACCCTCAAGCGATGAGGCGGTCTCCCGGACCCTTCAGGACTTGTAGTCGCGGTAGGATTTCTCCTCGACCAGGCTCGAGCCCAGCTTGAGGTTGATCCGTTTCTTGATCGCCGCCCGTTCGTCGTTCTCCACGTAGACGGCGCGGGCGAGCGCCACGAACCCGGCATCGAAGCTCCTGGCGCGTTCCTTGTCGCGGATGTCGTCCTCGATCACCCACAGCCGTTCGTTCACCGCCTGCAGTTCGCGCTCCTCGGCGCTGATGTCCTGCCGCGCGTAGGGGTGCGCGCGCCAGGTCCGCTCCAGCGCCTCGAGCTCGCGGCGCACGTTGGCGAGCTTGGCGGCATCGCCGATGCGTGCCGACTTGATGCGCAGGATGGTGATCTTGTCGATGAGTTCGCCGGGCGATACCGGCACCAGGATCTCTTGCTCGCTCATGCGCCGGTATTCTAGCCTAAGTTGCGCAGTTGGTCGGTAGGTTTGCCTATTTTCAGGCTGACCGGCTGAGTGCATTCAACCACTTGCATACATGATGAGGCGGTTTTGGCGGTGTAGTGCCGACCTTGCCCCTTTTCTTTGCGTTGAGCATCGGGTGTGATGTCGTTCGATGTTTCTGCGAGCGAGTACACGCAAGAAGGACGGCAAGACACATCGCTACTGGCGGTTGGTCGAGAACGTGCGTGTGGGCCGCCGAGTCATCCAACGTACCGTCGCGCAGCTCGGTGAACTCGATGCTGAAGGCCGTGTACGGGCCCGGGCGCTCGCACGCCATCTGATCGGTTCGCCCGAGCAGGGACAGCTCTTCGATGACGGGCATGCCGATGTTGCGGTGCCAGTGCGTCTGAAGGGGATCCGGATTGAACGGGGCCGGCAGTTCGGGGATGTGTACCTGGCGCTCGCCTTGTGGCGCGGGACGGGCCTGGAGAGGCTGTGCGAGAGCCTGGTGGGCCAAGGCAAGGAGCGGGTCGGCTGGTCGAAGATGATCTCGGTGCTGGTGGCGGCCCGATTGTGTGAGCCCTCCAGCGAGCTGCACATTGCCGAGGACTGGTATCGGCGCACGGCGCTGTCGGATCTGCTGCAGCTGCCGGCCGAACAGGTCAACAAGGATCGGCTCTATCGCGCGCTCGATGAGCTCTTGCCGCACAAGGCGGCGATCGAGGCACACCTGTCGCACCGGTGCGGGGAGCTGTTTTCGATCGATCACGAGGTGCTGCTGTACGATGTCACGAGCACCTATTTCGAGGGCGAAGCAAAGGGTAATGCGCTCGCCGCGCGCGGCTACTCGCGTGATCACCGCCCCGACTGCAAGCAGGTGTGCATCGCTCTGGTGGTGAGCTTTGATGGGTTTCCGTTGGGCTACGAAGTGTTCCCCGGCAACATGAGCGACTCGCGCACCGTGCAGAGCATTGTCACCACGATGGAGGCGCGCCACGGGGTCATCGGCCGGGTCTGGATCGCAGATCGCGGCATGAGCAGCCGCGCGAACCTTCAGTGGCTCAGGTCCTCGGGCCGGCGGTACATCATCGGGGCGCCCAAGTCGCAGCTCAAGAAGCATGCGCCGCTTCTGGCCGACAGCCACGGCTGGCGCACGCTGCGCGAAGGCGTCGAGGTCCGGCTCACCCGCTGCGCCGAGACGGGCGACACGGTGGTGCTGGCTCGTTCGGCCGAGCGGCGCGAGAAGGAACGGGCGATGCACGAGAAGTTCTCCGGTCGCATCGAGACCGGTCTTGCCAGCCTCGCCGAACGCATCGAGCGCGCCCGTCGGCCACTGGATCGGGCCAAGATTCAGCGTCAGATCGGACGGCTCCTGCAGAAGAACCAGCGCGCCGCTGCACGCTACGAGGTCTCTCTCGTCGATGCCAACAGCCCGGCGGGTTTCCACCTCAACGTGAAGATCAGCCAAGCCTTCGATGACTGGGCGAGGGTCTCCGAGGGCAGCTACGCGCTCAAAACCAACGTGACGGACTGGGACGATGAAAAGCTCTGGCGCGCCTACATCCAGCTCGCCCAAGCGGAAGCCGCCTTTCGCGTGCAGAAGAGCGAACTGTCGATTCGCCCGATCTGGCACCAGAGAGCCGACCGTGTCGAGTCACACATCCTGGTGTGCTTCCTCGCCTTCGTGTTGTGGAAAACCCTTGAGCTCTGGCAGCGACGTGCCGAGCTCGGCAACTCCCCGCGCACAGTGCTCGAGGAAATCAAGCGCATCCAGTGCCACGATGTGTGTCTGCCGACCCTCTCGCACGGCGAGATCCGCCTGCGCTGCGTGACGCAGCCCGATGAGCTTCAGTCACTTCTGTTCGAGCGGCTTGGCATCACACTGCCCAAGCGCTTGCGCATCGACGACAACCTCCCGATCGCGCTCAGCGCCTGATCCAACCCTGCGCCAAAATGTAGTGCCGACTTTTTCGGCAACTCATTGATTTCCCTACGCCCCACAGGCGATTCTGCGCAACTTAGGCTAGCGATCGCGCATCAGCTCATCGAGCCGTCCGATGACGGCCTGGGTCTCGATCAGTTCCATGACGCCCGGCTCCTCGATCTTGGTCGTCCAGGGGAGCGCTGCGGCCGGGAGGCCGCGGAAGCGCTGGCAGGCGGCCTCGAAGCGGTCGACGCAGCGCGGCAGGCTGAGGTAGGGACCGCTGCGCGCCGGGTTGGTGGCCGCATACAGCCCGATGACCGGCGTGCCCACCATGGTGGCCATGTGCGCAGGGCCCGAATCCGGGGTGAGCAGGACCGTTGCGCGCCCGATCAGCCCGAGCAGCAGCGGCAGGGTGTCCTTGCCGACCTGGTTGGTCACGGGCACGCCGGCCCGCGTCTCGATCGCCTCGCCCATGTGCCGCTCGGCCTCGCTCGGGCCGCCGGCGAGCACGACGCGCATGCCGTGCACGCGCACCGCGTGCGCGGCGACCTCGGCGTACCGCGCGGCGGGCCAGTTGCGCACCGGCCGGCTCGAGCAGGGACTGATCAGCAGGCTCGGCTGCCCACCGGGGAGGACGCGCCGGCCGTAGTCGAGCGCCTCGGCGGGAGGCTCGACCTGCCAGCGCGGTGCCCCGGGTTCGATGCCGCAGGCACGGACGAAGCCGAGCAGGGAATCGAGGACGTGTTCGCGCGAACGCGGCTCGATGCGCGCATTGGTGAACAGCCATTGCAGCTCGCGGGCGCGGGCGCGGTCGAAGCCGAGCTTCACGCGGGCCCTGACGGCGGCGCACACCAGGCTCGCGCGGATCGAGAGCTGCAGGTGCAGCAGCAGGTCGAAGCGGCGCGCGCCCAGCTCGCGACGGATGCGGCGCAACCCGGCCAGCGTGGCGCGCTTGTCGAAGGTGATAAACTCCACCTCCGGCAACAATGCACTCATCAATCGGGCCTCGATCTTGCCGATGATCCACGTGAACCGCGTCTGCGGCCACGCTGCCTGCAGCGCGCGCAACACCGCGAGTGCATGGCAGGTATCGCCGATCGCGGACAGCCGCAGCAGGCACACGCTCGCCGGCGGGGTCTGCCACCGCAAGGTCATCCCTTGATCTCCCCTGGCGAGCTTGCCATGCGCACTCCGGCGGGGGCCGTGTTGCTGTCCTCCGCGGCCGCGAGTGTACTCGAATCCGCCGGCGGCCCTGGCCTCACGGCCTGCTTCGATCCCGAACACTGGCGCGCGCGCCACGCGCTCCAAGGCACGCCCGGGGGGCGGGGCAGCGCGTGGTTCGTGGAGGCCGGGGAGGAACACTGGGTCCTGCGGCACTATCGCCGCGGTGGACTGCCGGGCCGGTTCCTCGAGGATCGCTACTGCTGGCTGGGGGAATCGCGGGTCCGCGCGTTTGCGGAATGGCGTCTCACCGCGCGTCTCCACGCGCTGGGCCTGCCGGTCCCGGAACCGGTGGCGGCGCGCTACGTGCGCAGCGGCGGCACTTACCGCTGTGACCTCATCACGCGGCGCATACCCGCATCCCTTCCCCTGAGCGGCCGGCTGCGGGAGCGCCGCCTGCCGGCCGAACAATGGCGCACCGTCGGCGGGACGATCGCGCGATTCCACGCCAACGGGCTGGATCATGCCGACCTGAACGCGCACAACATCCTGATCGATGCGCAAGGGGCGGTGAGCCTGGTGGATTTCGATCGAGGCCGCCTGCGTCGCGCCGGAGCCTGGCGACGGCGCAATCTCGCCAGGCTCCATCGATCGCTCGTGAAGGTCGCCGCCTCGCTTCCCGCCGATCGTTTCGGGGCGGCGGATTGGGCCGAGCTGAGTGCCGGGTACGCAGAGGCCGGCGATGCCGGTCGCGCGGCCGCGGCGGGGCGTTGAGGCCGTGCGTGTGCTGTATTCGCTGATCACCCGGCTCGCCGCTCCGGTGGCCTTCGCATCGGTCCTGTGGCGTTCGATCACCGATCCTGCCTATCGGACGGGCTGGGCGGAACGCTTCGGCTTCGGCGAGCGCCTGCAGCAGCAGGGCTGCATCTGGGTGCATGCGGTATCCGATGGGCGAGGTCGCCGCCGCTGCCTCGCTGGTGCGCGCCCTGCGCGCACGCCGGCGGCCTGCCGCTGGTCGTGACCACCGCGACTCCCACCGGTGCGCGACGGGCGCGGGAACTGCTGTCAGGCGATGGCGTACGGATCCGCTTCGGTCCGTACGATGTGCCCGGCGCCGTGCGGCGCTTCTTCGATCGCGTCCAGCCACGCGTCGCGATCTTCATGGAAACCGAGCTGTGGCCCAACCTGCACCAGGAGTGCCTGCGTCGCGGCGTGCCGCGGATCATCGCCAGCGCCCGCCTGTCCACGCGCTCATGGCCGCGCTATCGCCGGCTGCGCTGGCTGATGAGCCCGCTGCTCGCGCGCGGGGTGAACATTTCCGCACAGAGCGAGGATGACGCGGCGCGCTTTCGCGAGCTGGGTGCGCCGGCAACGGCGGTGCAGGTGGATGGCAATCTCAAGTTCGAGGTCAGCGTCGATGCGCAGGCGCGCGCGGGAGGGCGGGAGCTTCGCCGCCGCGACCTCGGCGAAAGGCGCGTCTGGACGGCCGGCAGCACCCATGCCGGGGAGGAGGAACGGGTGCTCGACGCGCATGCCCTGGTGCGTGCCGCGGTGCCGGGCGCGCTGCTCGTGCTCGCGCCGCGCCACCCCAACCGCTTCGATGCGGTGGCGGCGTTGCTCGAACGCCGTGCCGTCAACTTCGTCCGGCGCAGCGGTGGCGTGGCGCCCGGCGCCGACGTCGAAGTCCTGCTGCTCGATACGCTGGGCGAACTGCCCCTGTTCTATGCCGCGGCGGATGCCGCGTTCGTCGGCGGAAGTCTCGTGCCCATCGGGGGCCACAACCTGCTCGAGCCGGCGGCCCTGGGGGTGCCGGTGGCGAGCGGCCCGCACCAGTCGAACAGCCCGGAGATCGCCAGGCTGATGTTCGACAGCGGCGCGGCGGTGCAGGTCACCGATGCCACGCAGCTGGCCGATGCGATCAGCTCATGGCTGATCGAGCCGGGGGAAAGCGCGCGCATCGGCGCCATCGGCCGGGCGGTGGTTGCCCGCAATCGCGGATCGCTGCAGCGGGTGCTCGCACTGGTGGACCTGGCGCTGCCGCGCGCGTGAGCCGTGCTCCGGCGCGCGGGATCGCTCCCGCGCCGCTCTGCCGCCCGCGCTCAGCCGCCCGGGTTGGCGGGCGGTGCGTTCGGCGCGATGCCCGGGTCCGTGATCTTCGGCGCGCTGTCCTTGAGCTGCGTGTTGATGCCGTCCAGGCTCTGCCGCGTCAGCAGGCCCGCTTCGGACTGGAGCTTGAGCATGTTGAGGATGTAGTCGTAGCGGCTGCGCGCGTAGTTCGTCTGCGCGAGGATCAGCAGCCGGCGTGACTGCAGCACATCGACGGCCGTTCGCGTCCCCGCCTCGTATCCCGCCTCGGAGGCCTTCAATGCCGTCAGGTTCGACTCGAGTGCCTGCTTCAGCGCCTTGACGCGGGAGATCTCCGACAGCACGCCGAGGTAGGCATCGCGGGTATCCCGCTCGGTCTGGCGGGCGATGCGCTCGAGCCGCTCGCGCGAGGCGCGGTGACGGTAGACGGCCTCGCGCACGCGCGAGTTGGTGGCGCCGCCGCTGTACAGCGGGATGGTCACCTGCACGCCGATGGTCCGGTAGTTGAGGTCGATGGCCGACGCGCCGGTTCCGCCGAGGCTGTAGGTGATGTCCCCGTCGCTGACGTTCTTGCCGCCGGTGGCAACGAAGTCGACGCTGGGCGTGTAGCCGCCGCGCGCCGTGCTGATGTCCTCGCGGGCGATGTCCGCGCTGAGGCGGCTCGAGATCAGCGCGAGGTTCTGCTCCAGCGCCTTCTGTACCCACTGCTCCTCGCTGGCCGGGCTGGGGCTCGCCAGCTCCATCGACTCCACCGGCCGGGCGAGGCTGGCGAAGGATTCCCCGGTGATCTCGCGAAGCGCTTCCTGCGCGGTGGAGAGCTGTCGCTTGGCGGCGATCACATCCGCCGCGGCGCTGTCGTGCGCGGCGCGCGCCTCCTGCACGTCGGTGATGGCGATCAGGCCGACGTTGAACCGCTGTTCCGACTGGTCGAGCTGGTGCTGGATGGCATTCGCCGCGGCCTGCTGCGCGTCGAGGTCGTCCTGGGCGGCCAGCACGTCGAAGTAGCGCTGCGCCACGCGCGTGACCAGTTCTTGGCGCGCGCTCTGGTAGTCGGCTTCCGCCTGCGCCACCTGCGAGTCGGCCCGCTTCAGCGCCACCCAGTTCGTCCAGCTGAAGATGCTCTGCCGCAGCTCCAGCCCGTAGCGATGGGACCTGGTGATACTGGTGCCATCCTGGTTGAAGTGGATCTCGGTGTTGCCCGTCGGGTTGGTGGGGTCGGTGATCCGCTGCACCTGATCCTGGAGGCCGCTCTCGTGGTCGCGCTGCCAGCTTCCCACCCCGGATATCTGCGGCAGCAATGCCGAGACGGCCTGCGGCTTGGCCTCGAGCGCCGCCAGGCGCGTGGCCTCCGCCTCGCGCAGCTGCGGATCGTTCTGCAGCGCACGCTGGTAGACATCGACGAGATCGGTCGAGCGAGCCGCTGGCGCCAGCGCCAACATCGCGCCCAACCCGAACAGGAATGCCAGTCTGCTCATACGCTTGTCTACCATTTCCGGTCGTTCGTAGGTCATATAGTGTTGTATATGACTATATCACCCGTGAGCCGCTGCCTCAATACGGGGACATCTGCGGGGCGTTCAAAACACGAACCTCGGAGGCGCCGGTGCGTTGATGAGCGGATCGATCACGGTCTCGAACACGCTTTCCCGGATCCACTGGTCGGCCTCCACGCGCCGTACCAAACGGGCCTCCATGACGGGAGCGGTTCCCACCACCTCGAACAGGCGTCCGCCCACCGCCAGCGCCTTCTCGAACACGCGATCATCCACCGGCAGTGAACCCGTCACTGCGATCACGTCGTATTCGCCCAGAGGTTCACGTCCGAAGGCGTCGCGCACCTGGAGCTGGGCGCGCGCACCGGCGACCGAACGCAGGTTCTGTGCGGCCGCCGCCGACAGCGCTTCGTGGTATTCGATGGAGGTGGTCTGCGCGCCGAGCAGCGCGAGGCATGCAGTCAGGTAGCCGCTGCCCGTGCCGATCTCGAGGATGCGGTCGCGCGGGGTGATGTCGAGCGTCTGCAGGATGCGCCCGTGGATCTTCGGCGCCAGCATGTTCTGCCCGCAGCCGATCGGGATCGAACTGTCGGCGAAGGCCAGCTCGCGATATTCCCGCGGCACGAAGATTTCCCTCGGCACCTCGGCGAGCACGTTGAGCACGCGCGAGTCGAGCACCTCCCAGGTGCGGATCTGCTGGTCCACCATTTGCCGACGGGCTGACGTAGTATTCATATAGCTCTTGATTATGGTGAATCTTGGCGGGTAGCGCCAACACCTTACGCTATTCTCACAGCCTAGAATGCTGCTCCAATCTTCCATCCAGTGGTGCGCCGCTACCTCAAGTGTATTGGCAATCGGATTGCTGGGTCTATTCATTTGGAAACAGCGGCAGGATCGCGCGGTCGATGAGCTGTCCCGGCAGGTGTGGCGTCTCACCCGCGACCCGGACGCCTCCGGACGCATCCGTCTGGATGGACGTCGCGATGCGATCAGCGACCTCGGGCTCGCCGTCAACAAGCTGCTGGAGAGCCTCGAGCATCGCGGCATCCGCCTGCAGGAACGCGAGCAGCTCTTCCAGCGCCTGGTGGAATCGGTGCACGAGGCGGTGCTGGTGCACCGTGAAGTCATCCTGTTCGCCAATACGCGCTTCCTCTCGCTGCTGGGCACCACAGCCAAGGAACTGATCGGCAAGCCGCTGGCGCAGTTCGTCACACCCGAGTATGCGGACCTGGTCCGCGACAACCTTGGCCGCCGGCTGCTCAACGAGCCCGCCGCCGAGCGGTACGAGGTCGAGCTCTCGGCCGGCCATGGCCAGGTGACGCGCGTGGAACTCTCCAGCGCCCTGATCGACAGCGCCGGTGAGCCCGCGCTGCTGCTCACGGCGGTGGAGATGCTGCCACCACCAGCCATCGCCGGCGCCACCGCGCGTCCGCGGGCCGTGGCCACGCTCGATGCGATGGGCGAGGGCGTGGTGACCGTGGACACCGATGGCCGCATCGACTACGTGAACCACGCCGCGGAAGTCCTGCTCGGCCAGAAGTTCGACCAGCTCGTCGGCCACCTGTTCAGCGAGGTGGCCTCGCTGATCGATGAGGCCGACCGGCGCTCGCTGGGCGATCCGGTGCGCAAGTGCCTGACCAACGGCGGGCGCATCACCATGGGCCGGCGCGCCGTGCTGGTGCCCTCGCCAGGCGGAGTCGAGCGATCGGTGGAGATCAGCGTCTCGCCGCTCACCTCCGAGAGCAAGGAGATCCTGGGCGTGGTGCTGGTGCTGCACGACACCTCCGAGGTGCGCGGCCTCACCCGCCAAATGTCCTACCAGGCGAGCCACGACGCGCTCACCGGGCTCGTCAACCGGCGGGAATTCGAACGGCGGCTGCAGGAAGCGATGGAGCATGCCCACGCCGGTGATGCCACCCATGCGCTGTGCTACCTCGACCTCGACCGCTTCAAGCAGGTGAATGACACCTGCGGGCACACGGCCGGCGACAACATGCTTCGGGAGGTCGCCACCCTCATCAAGGATGCGGTGCGCGACTCCGACACCGTCGGACGCATCGGCGGGGACGAGTTCGCGCTGCTGCTGGTCGGCTGCCCCCTCGACAAGGCCCGCCAGATCGCCGACAACGTGGTGCGGACGGTGAACGATTTTCGCTTCGTCTGGAAGGACCGGATCTTCAACATCGGCGTGAGCATCGGCCTCGTCGAGCTGGGCCGTGAGGGCAGTTCGATCGAGGACATCATGAGTTCGGCGGACTCGGCCTGCTACATCGCGAAGAAGCGCGGCGGCTCGCACATCCACGTGTATTCGGCGCGCGAGGAAGCCGCCGCCCGGCAGACCGGCGAGATCCACTGGCTGCAGAAGCTGCAGGGGGCGCTGCGGGAGAACCGCTTCGAGCTGTATTTCCAGCCCATCGCCCACGCGCAGAGCGATGTCATCAATGGTCCGGCCATCGAGGTGTTCCTGCGCCTGGACGAGGAGGATGGCAGCAGCATCGCGCCCGCGGACTTCTTCAAGGCGGCCGAACGCTACCGGCTGATGCCCCACATCGACCGCTGGGTCGTGCAGACCGTGCTCGCGGCGCTGGGGCGCGGCGGCCTCAAGATGCCGGAAGGGAGGAGCGTTGCGATCAACATCGCCGGCCAGACCCTGGCCGATCCGCAGTTCCTGGAATTCGTGGTGGACTGCTTCGACCACACCGGAGCCTCGCCCCGCGATGTGTGCTTCGAGCTGACCGAGACGGCGGTGGTGGCCAATGTCGAGCATGCGCGGCGCTTTGTCGAGGTGCTGCACGGCATGGGCGCGGAGTTCGCGCTGGATGATTTCGGCAGTGGGCTGGGATCCTTCGCCAACCTCAAATCGCTCCCCATGGATTACCTGAAGATCGACGGGTCGTTCATCCGCAACCTCGCGCAGGATGCGGTCAGCCAGGCCATGGTGTCGGCGATGATCGAGCTGTCGCGCAGCATGAACTTCCGGGTGGTCGCCGAGCAGGTCGAGGACCAGACCGCGCTGGACACGGTCAAGCGCATGGGCATCGACTTCGTGCAGGGTTTCATCATCGGGCGGCCGCAGCCGCTGTCGATGACGCCTGTCAGCTAGCAGAACCATCCTGACGGGTTGAGCGCCACCCGCGGGTTCAACACCGCAGAGGGCGAATCAGGCGCAAATGGCACGGTGCCCCGTTCTGAGCATATAACGCGGCGACAGGGGCATATAACGGCTTGCTGTAACGCAAGGCTCGCCGTTGGGAGGACAATCCCTGGCATCGGTTCCGTTTGGATCCCACGAGGTGTTCCATGGCGATTTTCGACGACAATTCGCGCTCGATCGGGCGTACGCCGCTGATCCGCATCAACCGTCTCAACGCCGGCGGCAAGGCCACGGTCCTCGCCAAGATCGAGGGCCGGAACCCCGCCTATTCGGTGAAGTGCCGCATCGGAGCGGCCATGGTGTGGGATGCCGAGGAGCGCGGCCTGCTCAAGCCCGGTTCCGCCATCGTCGAGGCCACCAGCGGCAACACCGGCATTGCGCTGGCCTTCGCGGCGGCCGCGCGCGGTTACGAGTGCGTGCTCACCATGCCCGACACCATGACCATGGAACGACGCAAGGTGCTGGCCGCCTTCGGCGCGAAGCTGGTGCTCACGCCGGGCGCCAAGGGCATGAAGGGTGCCATCGCCAAGGCCGAGGAACTCGCCGCTGCCGATCCGAAGAAATACGTGCTGATGAAGCAGTTCGAGAATCCCGCCAACCCGGCCATCCACGAACGCACCACAGGCCCGGAGATCTGGGAGGACACCGGCGGCAAGGTGGATATCTTCGTCTCCGGCGTGGGCACCGGCGGCACGCTCACCGGCGTGTCGCGCTTCTTCAAGCACACCAAGGGCAAGTCGCTGTTCACGGTGGCGGTGGAACCGACGGCCTCACCGGTGTCACCGCCGGAGCGGCTGGCACTGCGCCCTCGCCACCTGAATCCAGGGCCTGGCGCGGGCTTCGTGCCCAAGAACCTCGACCATGTCGCTGGTGGATGGCGTGGAGCAGGTCAGCAACGAGGATGCCATCGCCATGGCGCGGCGCCTGGCGCGCGAGGAGGGGATCCTCAGCGGCATTTCCTGCGGCGCGGCCATGGTCGCAGCGCTGCGCCTCGCCAGCGTCCCGGCCAATGCCGGCAAGACCATTGTGACCGTCCTGCCGGATGCCGGCGAGCGTTACCTCTCCGGTGCGCTGTTCGAGGGACTGTTCGAGGAAGTCGAGAAGATGCAGGCGGTAGGCTGACCGGAACCCCGTGATGAGCACCGCACCCAGGACGCTGATCTCCGAGCGCGAGGCGCTCGCCCAGGAGCTGCTCGACAGCTACCTGGGCGATGCGCGTGCGCGGCGCATCTCCCGCCGCTACCTGCCCTCGCGCGAGGCCATCGTCGAGATCCTGCAGCTGCTGCTCGACCTCATGTATCCCGGCTACTTCGGCCGCCGCGACCTGAGCGAGCAGAACCTGCCGGCCTACGTCGCGGAGATCCTGGCGCGGGTGGAGCCGAAGATCGAGCGCGAGATCGAGCACTGCCTGTGCTACGGCCGGGAGCGCGACGATGTGAACGCCGAGGTCGGCCCGTGCGCACCGCGGGCGCGGGACCTCGCGCGCAGCTTGATGCAGCGGTTGCCCGGCATCCGCGCGCTGCTGGTCACCGACGTGCAGGCTGCCTACGACGGGGACCCGGCCGCCACGCACCTGGACGAGATCATCCTGGCCTATCCGGGGCTGATGGCGGTGAGCGTGTATCGCATCGCCCACGAGCTGTACACCCTGGGCGTGCCGATGATGGCGCGCATCATGACTGAATGGGCACACGCCAGGACCGGTTGCGACATCCATCCGGGTGCGCGCATCGGTCCGGCGTTCTTCATCGACCATGCCACCGGCGTCGTCATCGGCGAGACCACCGACATCGGTTCGGGCGTCAAGCTCTACCAGGGCGTGACGCTGGGCGCGCTGTCGTTCCCGCGCGATGCCAGCGGCCAGCTGGTGCGCGGCAGCAAGCGCCATCCCACCGTCGAGGACGGCGCCACGCTGTACGCGAATGCCACCGTGCTCGGCGGCAAGACTGTCGTGGGCGCCGACAGCGTCATCGGTGGCTCGGTGTTTCTCACGCGCAGCGTGCCGCCGCGTTCGCGCGTGTCGATGAAGGATCCCGAGCTTCGCGTCGCCTCGCGCGACGGGGTGCTCGAATCCGACGCGCTGTACTTCGACATCTGAGCGCCCGGTTTCCCCGATTCGCGGGGACCGGACCCCGGTCACGGATTCCGGCCGCGCATGCGACTTAATCTTGACGCCGATGCTTGAGCGATACGTCCTGCCGAAACAGAGCGCGGCCGAGCTGGAATTCGTGCCCGATCGCGCCTGGTGGCGATTTGCGCAACGATTCAACGTTCGTGCGCAGCAGTATGTACCCGCGATCCGGTTGCACGGCGATCACTCGGAAGGCCTGATGATGCGCTGGGGTCTCATATCCGCCTGGGAGGAATGCCGCCCCGAGTCGGTGCCCCCTCCGGCGGTCGCGGTGGGCGACATCCTGACATCGCCCCGCCACCGGGAGCCCTGGTACAACGGCCAGCGCTGCATCGTGCCCGTCGCCGGTTTCTACGCGTGGCAGCACACCGCGGAGAACTACCGGCGGCCGTATTTCATCGCGCTGCCGGACCGTTCCGCGTTCGGCCTCGCGGGCATCTGGGACCGCTCGCAAGGCGAGGACGAGGACGTCATCGAGAGCTTCTCGATCATCAGCGTGCGCGCCAATGAACTGATGCGCGAGATCGCCAACACCAGCCGTTCCATGCCCGCGATATTGAGGCGCAAGGATTACGCGACCTGGGTGCGCGGAACCCCGGCCGAGGCGATGGCCGCGATCGGTGAGTATCCGCCCGAGGGCATGCTCGCCTACGCCGTGAGCCCGCGGATCAATTCGGTGAGCGCGGACGACCCGGCGCTGATCCGCCCTGTGTCGCTGAGTTGATCGAAGCGCGGGAGCCGGGCAACTACAGCAGCGGCACCAGCAGCAGCGCGACGATGTTGATGATCTTGATCAGCGGGTTGATGGCAGGTCCCGCGGTGTCCTTGTACGGGTCACCCACGGTGTCGCCGGTCACGGCCGCGCGATGCGCATCCGAGCCCTTGCCGCCGAAGTTGCCTTCCTCGATGTACTTCTTGGCGTTGTCCCAGGCGCCGCCGCCGGTGGTCATCGAGATGGCCACGAACAGGCCGGTGACGATGGTGCCGATCAGCAGGCCGCCGAGCGCCTTCACGCCCGCGCCGGGCCCCATCAGGAAGTTGATGATGAAGTACAGGACGATGGGCACGAGGATGGGCAGGAGCGAGGGGATGATCATCTCCTTGATGGCCGCGCGGGTCAGCAGGTCCACCGCCTTGGAATAGTCCGGCTTCGCCGTGCCTTCCATGATGCCCTTGATCTCGCGGAACTGGCGCCGTACCTCGTTCACCACCGAGCCCGCCGCGCGGCCCACGGCTTCCATGGCCATGGCGCCGAACAGGTAGGGCACGAGGCCGCCTATAAATAAGCCGATGATCACGGCCGGATCGGACAGGTCGAAGCTGGTGGCGTGGCCCAGGTGCTCATTGAGGTTGTGCGTGTAGTCGGCGAACAGCACGAGGGCGGCGAGGCCCGCCGAGCCGATGGCGTAGCCCTTGGTCACCGCCTTGGTGGTGTTGCCCACCGCATCCAGAGGGTCGGTGACGTCGCGCACCTTCTTGTCGAGCCCCGACATCTCGGCGATGCCGCCGGCGTTGTCGGTGATCGGGCCGTAGGCGTCCAGCGCGACGATCATGCCCGTCATCGACAGCATGGCGGTCGCGGCGATGGCGATGCCGTAGATGCCGGCGAGCTGGTAGGAGGCCCAGATCGACAGCGCCACGGAGATCACCGGCAGGGCGCAGGATTTCATCGACACGCCGAGGCCGGCGATGATGTTGGTCGCATGCCCGGTCTGGCAGGCCGAGGAGATGTGCCGCACCGGTGCGTACTCGGTGGCGGTGTAGTACTCGGTGATGACGATCATCGCCGCCGTGAGCGCAAGGCCCACCAGCGTGCAGTACCAGTAGGTCATGGCCTGCTCGCCCATCATGTGCTTCGAGATGAAGTAGAACGCCACGGCGGAGAGCGCGCCGGAGACGATGACGCCCTTGTACAGCGCGTTCATGATCTTGCCGCCCTCGCGGGTCGACACGAAGAAGGTGCCGATGATGGAGGTGACGATGGACACGGCGCCCAGCACCAGCGGGAAGATCACCGCCTGGGGACCGGCGGTGCCGATCATGAGGCCGCCCAGCAGCATGGTCGCCACCAGGGTCACGGCATAGGTCTCGAACAGGTCGGCCGCCATGCCGGCGCAGTCACCGACGTTGTCGCCCACGTTGTCGGCGATCACCGCCGGGTTGCGCGGGTCGTCCTCGGGAATGCCGGCCTCGACCTTGCCCACGAGGTCCGCGCCGACGTCGGCGCCCTTGGTGAAGATGCCGCCGCCCAGTCGCGCGAAGATGGAGATGAGCGAGCCGCCGAAGGCCAGGCCCACCAGCGAGCGCAGCGCGTGCTCGCGCACGGCATCGTCGTTGCTCGTGCCGCCCAGCAGGTAGTAGTAGCCGGCCACGCCCAGGAGCCCTAAGCCCACCACCAGCATGCCGGTGATGGCGCCGCCGCGGAACGCCACCTTCAGCGCGGGGTTGATGCCGCCGGTGGCCGCCTGTGCGGTGCGTACGTTGGCGCGCACGGAGATGTTCATGCCGACGTAGCCGGCGAGGCCGGAGAGGATGGCGCCGGTGGCGAAGCCGCCCGCGGTGGGCCAGCCGAGGGA
>JAXMGQ010000023.1:0-75473 GCA_046347195.1 Steroidobacteraceae bacterium | reverse complement strand
TGCAACTGTGGCAATACCAATGTTCGTCATTCAGATCGAGATCGAGGTATTCGGTGAAGCGGATACGGTCGTACATGCTGACTCCTTGGGATTCTGCGGCCGGTCACGTCACGCCGAACGGCACAGTTCCCCGTTCCCGTACTCATCGACACGGAGTGTCCACGCCCGCGGCAATGGACACGTGAGCGTCTCGCCATTGACGACCGCAGGACCGGACACTTCATCGCCCACGTTCATTGCCTCCCAGGGTTGCACCGTTGCCATCGCCTCCGGTGCTCCGTCGAATCGCACGGGTCGTTGGCCCGTGCGATTTTGGGTACCCGGTTTCGTGCGCTTGGCGAGCGAATGAGTACCGATCTCGAATCGGCTCGACAGCCGGATGCCGAGCATGCGATGACGCCCCTCAACCACATTCGATGCCGTCGCGGCACTCTTCAGCGCACCATACGGGTCGGCATCCGCTCCATTGGCGATTTCCGCGGCAATCGTGGTGACATCGGCGTCGCTCTCTCCGAAGTCCGCCGCGAGTTCGTAGCGGGCTCGTACCGGGTCAAAGCCCTCGCCACGCAGATCACGCTGCGCCTGATCATGCAGCTCACGCACGACGGAGCTCACCTCGTGCGCCTGCTCGGCAACCCACGGGAGGTCCACACCGCGTTCGTAGCGGTGCATGACCTCGGACATGGACGAGCCGAACGCGCTGAAGACGGGGCCGAGATCGAAGAGATAGGCACTGCGCAGACGAAGCCGCTCGGCCACGAAGGCGGCGAACATCGGTCCGTTTCCGCCGTATGCGAAAAGCGTGGTCTCCTGTGGTGCGAGGCCTGCCTCGTCCAACGTCTCCCGCAACAACTCCGCCATTATCGCAACCGCCTCATCGCGTATGGCGAGCGCTGCGACCTCCACGGACGTATCAAGCGGATTCGCCACGGCTCGTTCGATTGCGGTACGGGCGAGTTCGACGTCGAGCTTCCGGCGTCCACCCAGGAAGTTCTCCGGATCGAGATACCCCAAGGTCAGCAAGGCATCGGTGAGCGTTGCCTCCTCTCCGCCGAGCCCGTAGCAGGCCGGACCCGGCGTCGCCCCCATGCTTTCCGGGCCGAGGGTGATCAGGCCGTCGCGACCGCGTGCAACCGAGCCACCGCCGACCACCGCCGAGCGAAGCAGGGGAAGCGACGAACGAACGGGCACACCGATCAGCTCACCACTGCGCTGAAACACCGGCGTACCGTCCCTGAGGATCGAGACCTTGGTCGTAGTGCCACCGACATCGAGGCAGACGACACGACGCAGACCATAGAGTTGTGCCATGTGTGCACCGCCGAAGGTGCCGAAGACCGGGCCCGACTCAATCGTGTCGACCGCCTTGGTCTTGCCGATACGAGCGACACCACCGTTGGTGTGTCCAATGAGCAGCGGGCCCCGCCATCTATGTTCATCCCTGAGAAGATCCTCCGCCTTGAACAGCGAGGCTGCGAGCTGCGTGTGAGTATAGGCATTGATTACCGAGTAATGCACCCGTGTCTGATCGTCGCGGACCGGCGCCATCTCACTTCCGAGCAGCACGGGCACAGCGCCGATGATGTGATCCGGATACTGCTGCTCTATGGTCGACTTGATTCCGCGCTCAGCCGCGTTGTCCGGGAACGCACCCCGCAGGCACACGCAGACGCGTCTCACACCGCCCTCGAGCAGCTGCTTGACGCCGGCGAGTATCTCGGCCGCCGTTGGCGCATCGCCGATCCCGATGATGTCCGTGGGCGCCACCAGTTCGCCGACGATCGGCGAATGGCGGTTCCCATATAGCGTGCTCTCGTGACCCCGCGTCACCAGCAGCCCCACTTTCGATCCGCGACGCTCTCCGAGCACGTTCGTCGTGATGGTCGAGGACCAACGAATGAGACTCACGTCCGCGAGCAACACCTCGACGCTCGCCGAGCCGAGCTTTCGAGCCGCCTCCTCGAGGCAAGCGAGGAACGAGACCGTGTAGTCGTGGGGAGTCGTGTCTACCTTGAAGGAGTGGCGATGGATGCCGTCGGAGACCAGCGCATCCGTCATCGTCCCCCCAGTGTCGATGTCGATCGTGAGCATCGGCTCGGTTCCTCGCCAACCACCAATGGCAGCCACTGTAGAGGGAGAAACGCGGGACCCGCATCAAGCGCGACACCGTATGCGCCTAAACCAAACTACCTAATGCGCCGCAACATCATCTGGCAGGGGCTCGGCGCAGCGCGCATCATTGGCCTCATGAGCACGTCACGGAGACCCACCCGATCTAACAGAGCGCCCGCTCCCGCGCATCCCCCTGGCTGGACCGGTCCCGCACTCCCGTTCGAACTGGTACTGGACAACACCATCGTCGGCGTCAGCTACATGCGCGATCGCCGTTTTCTCTGGGCCAATGCCCGAATGGCGGAGATCTTTGGTTATGTTCCCGGAGAATTGATCGGTCGCTCGGTTCGTGATCTCTACGTGACCGATGACGAATACAACGACGTCGGCCGGATGCATGCCACCCTCTCACCGAGCGCCTTCTATACGCATGAGCGCGCAATGGTGCGCAAGAGCGGCGAGCTGATCTGGTGTCGGGTCTCAGGTCGGCTGCTCAGTGACGACGATCCGAATCCGGCCTCGGTGTGGGTCGTGCAGGATCTCACCGACCGAAAGCGGGCGGAGGACCAACTCAAGCGCGCGAACGTACGGCTCGAGCACGCCGTGGAACGACGCACGCAGAATCTGCGCCGCTCCTATGAAGCATTACAGCGCGAAATCGTGCGACGCCAGTCGGCGCAGCTCGCATCGGCCGAGACTCGGGAGAAGTATCGCGCTCTCTTTCGGCACATACCAATGGGCGTCGTCGTCACCAACAAACAAGGCGACATCGTCGAAGCCAATCGCGCGATGCAGGCTTACCTGGCTGCCAGCACGCGCGGCGAGCTCGATCGACTGATACAGGATGAGACGCGCGCACGAGACGCCGAGGGCGACACTTCGCTTGCGAAGCTGATAAGGCGTCACGTGCCTACCGACACGCGTCGCGTCGAGAGGTTCGAGGTCGCCTGGCAGTCGAACCGCGGTTTGAGGCACTTTTCTGCGGTCGCTGCTGCACTGACAGGACATGGTCTGGGGGCGGTGATTGCCTTTCAGGACGAGACCGCGCAGCACCTCGCACGCGAGCGCGAATATGAGCAGCGTGCTGCCCTCGCCCATGCGAGCAGAGTGTCCCTCATGGGCCAGATGGCGACAGCACTCGCCCACGAACTCGGGCAACCTCTCACCGCGTGCCAAAGCTACGTGATGGGGATTCGACACAGATTTGCCGACGAGCTTCGAGACAGGCCGGAGCTCGCGCATGCGCTGGAGAAGATCACCACTCACCTCACTCAGGCAGGCTCCATCATTGGAAATGTAAGGGCATTTCTGTCGCGACATACGCCACATCTCCGGTCCGTTGATCTCAAGGACCTTGCCGACAGGACCCTTGCGCTATTGGATATCCAGCTACGTGCCGCCGGGGTGCGCGTGATGATGGAGATCGAAGATCCCCTACCCCTCGCGCTCGGCCGTCCCGTGGAGCTGCAGCAGGTGCTGGTGAACCTGATGGTGAACGCGATCGACGCGATGAGTTCCGTGCCGCCAGCACGCAGGACACTCACGATTCGCATGAGCTGCGATCGAAAGTCTTTTGTCGCCGTTCAGGTGAGTGATACGGGTCTGGGGGTTCCTCCGGCCAGGGCCAGATCGATCTTTGAGCCGTACGTGACGACCAAGGACACGGGGCTGGGGATGGGGCTCATGATATGCCGCACGATCATTGAGTCTCACGGCGGCACGATTCGCCTGCTGACGGACCGTGCGTCCGGAGCGTGCTTCAAGTTCACGGTTCCCGTTGCCGCGGGGGCGACCGACAAGGACCTGCGAGTCTGAAATTCAGCCCACCATCCTTCGCAACATCAACCCGGCCCCGCCACCAGGCGACCGCAGCCGCGTGACCCACCGGATCGCGGGGAATCAGCCCCCGCCGGTGTGCGTGGGCGGCCAGTCGGAGGAATCGATCGTACGCCGATAGGCATGCCAGGTCGCATGCCCCAGCACCGGCATCAGCACGATGAAGCCGAGGCACAGCGTGGCGAAGCCGATGAGCACGCAGGTGACGATGATCGCGCCCCAGACCAGCATCGCCGGCTTGTTGCGCAGGGAGGCGTTGATGCTGGTGACCACCGCGGTGATGGCATCGACGCGCCGCTCCAGCAGCATGGGCAGTGAGAACGCCGTGGCCGCGAAGATCACCGCGCTGAATATGGCACCCACCACGGTGCCGATGCCCATGTAGGGGATGAGGTCGCGCCAGCTTGGGAAGGCGTCCATCGGCCTGAACACGGCCATCAGCGTCGCGGCCCGCGCCCAGACGAGCAGCACCACCAGCAGGCACAGCCCGAGCACCAGCGTGTCGCGGATGTGCGAGCGGCCCACCTGCAGGCTGTAGGCCAGCGTGGGCCTGCGCCCTTCGCCGAGCTGGTAGCTGATCGAATACAGCCCCATCGCCAGCAGCGGCCCGAGGAAGACGAAGCCGCTGGCCAGTCCCATGTACAGAGCCAGCAGGCCATAGCGCCAGGTCAGCCCGGCGATGCCGGCGCCCAGCGCCGCGAACAGGCAGCCGTAGAACAGGCTCGGGCGCGGAGCTGCCTGCAGGTCCGCCACCCCCAGCCTGATCCAGCCCAGCGGCTCGTTCCAGGCGAGCGAGCGGCAGGGCGCCACGAATGGCAGCTCCGAGGTGTCCACGGCAGCATCGTCCGGCCGCTGTGAAGGCTGGTCCCGCAGTTCAGGTTCGGGCGTCATGGCCTGGCATCATAACTGGCGCCGCCCCGCGTGTACGTGTTCCGGCGCGGGCAGCTCGACGTTGCGGCGTGCATCCGTGCATTGACGCATCGCTGCCGCTAAACTTCAAATCTTGACCCAGCCGACCGGCCGCTCCCCATACGAGACCCTGACGTGACCGCAACCAGTTCCTACCTTGATCGCGCCGGCATGCGCGTGGCACAGCCCCTGATCGACTTCACCGAGCAGCACGCCCTGCCCGGCACGGGCGTCACTGCCGAGGCCTTCTGGTCGGGACTGGCCGCCATCCTCGCGCGCTTCGCGCCGCGCAACCGGGAACTGCTCGCGCGGCGAGATTCGCTGCAGGCGCAGATCGATGCGTGGCTCGGCGCGCGTCGCGGCCAGCCGCTCGACCAGGCGCAGTACCTCGCCTTCCTGCGCGAGATCGGCTACCTCGTGCCTGAGCCGCCGGCCTTCCAGATCGACACGCGCAACGTCGATCCCGAGATCGCAACGCTCGCCGGTCCGCAGCTCGTCGTGCCCTCGATGAACGACCGCTTCGTCCTCAACGCGGCCAATGCGCGCTGGGGGAGCCTGTACGATGCGCTGTACGGCACCGATGCGCTGCCGGGCCGCGCCGCAGCCGGCGGCTATGATGCCGCGCGCGGCGCCGCGGTGATCGAGCGCGCGAAATCCTTCCTGGACGAGACCTTTCCGCTGGCCTCCGGCCGCTGGTCGCAGGTGGGGCGGCTCGCCGTGCAGGAACAGAAGCTGGTGCCGGTGCTGCGGGACCCGGCCGCCTTCGTCGGGTTCGACGGCCCGGCCGACGCGCCGGTCTCGATCCTGCTGCGGCATCACGGACTGCACGTGGAACTGCGTGTGGATCGCACCCGTCCGGTGGGGCGGGACGACCCGGCCGGCATCGCGGACGTGGTGCTCGAAGCAGCCCTCACCACCATCATCGATCTCGAGGATTCGGTGGCGGCCGTGGATGCCGAGGACAAGGCGCTGGCCTACGCCAACTGGCTGGGCCTGATGCGCGGCGACCTGCGCGCGAGCTTCGAGAAGAACGGCCGGCAGCAGGGGCGCGCGATGGATCCCGACCGGATCTGGCAGGCGGCCGGCGGTGGCACGCTCACGCTCCCCGGGCGGAGCCTTTTGTTCCTGCGCAACGTGGGGCACCTCATGACCAATCCGGCGGTGCTGCTGGCCGACGGCCAGGAGGCGCCCGAGGGCATTCTCGATGCGGTGTACACCGGTCTCATCGGCCTGCACGATTTGAAGGGCAAGGGCCCCCTGCGCAACAGCCGCACCGGCTCGATGTACACGGTCAAGCCGAAGATGCACGGTCCGGAGGAAGTGGCGTTCACCAATGCGCTGTTCGATGCCGTGGAGGACCTGTTCGCCCTGCCCCGCCACACCATCAAGGTGGGCGTCATGGACGAGGAGAGGCGCACTTCCGCGAATCTCGCCGCCTGCATCCATGCGGTGAAGAGCCGCATCGTCTTCATCAACACGGGCTTCCTCGACCGCACCGGCGATGAGATCCACACGGCCATGCAGGCCGGTCCGGTGGTGCGCAAGGCCGCGATGAAGGACAGCCGCTGGTTCAACACCTACGAGGCGCGCAACGTCGCGGTGGGCCTGGCCTGCGGCCTGTCGGGCAAGGCGCAGATCGGCAAGGGCATGTGGGCGGCGCCGGACCGCATGGCCGACATGCTCAAGCAGAAGATCGCACAGCCGCAGGCCGGCGCGAACACCGCGTGGGTGCCCAATCCCACCGCGGCCACGCTGCACGCGCTGCACTATCATGCGGTGGATGTGTTCGCACGTCGCGCGGAACTGGCGAAGGAATCCATGCCGGCGCTGGACGCGTTGCTCACGATACCGCTCGCGGGCGGCGAGGGCTGGTCGGCGGTCGACATCGCCAACGAACTCGACAACAACGCGCAGGGCATCCTGGGATACGTGGTGCGCTGGATCGACCAGGGCATCGGCTGCTCGAAGGTGCCGGACATCAACGACATTGGACTGATGGAAGACCGCGCCACGCTGCGCATCTCCTCGCAGCACATCGCCAACTGGCTGCTGCACGGGGTGTGCACGGCGGAACAGGTGGAGGCGGCCTTGCGCCGCATGGCCGCCAAGGTCGATGCGCAGAATGCCGATGACCCCGCGTATCGCCCCATGGCCTCGAACCAGTCGGGGAGCCTCGCCTTCCAGGCCGCGCGCGCGCTGATCTTCGAGGGCACCCGCCAGCCCAACGGCTACACCGAGCCCCTGCTGCACCGGTTCCGGCGGCAGGCGAAAGCCCGCGGCGCTTGAACCGGTCGATCCCCCGCACGGCGAGAGCTTCATGCCTGCTGATCGCCGTGGCGTGGGCCACCAGCGCACTGGCGGCGACGGCGGCCGTGCCCGCCTCCACCACGTCCACCGCGGCCGCGCGGCCGCCCGCCGTGCAACGACTGAACCACGGGAGGTTCCGCCACCTGCGCCTGTACCGCCCCGCCGGCAAGGTGCACGAGGTGGTGCTGCTGTTCACGGGCGATGCCGGCTGGACGGCGCAGGCCGAGCGGCTCACCGCGCAGCTGCTGCGCGCAGGACACCTCGTGGCCGGCATCGACTGGCCCGCCTTCCGGAAGAACCTCGAAGCCGATGCGGCGAAGTGCGTCTTCCCCGACGGCGACATCGAGAACCTGAGTCATTTCCTGCAGGCCTATGCGCACCTGCCGACCTATCGGCCACCGGTGCTGATGGGCCTTGGGTCCGGTGCCACCTTCGCCTACGCCGTGCTCGCGCAATCGCCCAAGGACACGTTCACCGGAGCCCTGACGCTCGACTTCTGCCCGACGATGCGATTGCGCAAGCCGCTGTGCAAGGGCTCGGGAGTGGCGTCGAACTCCAGGGATGAGCACACGACCTTCCTGCCCGCGAAGTCGTTGGCCGATCCCTGGATCGACCTGTCCTCGGGCGCCGCGGCCTGCCCGGCCGCGCAGGTGCGCGAGTTCCTCGCGCAGGTCCCGGGCGCGACGCAGGTGGGGATCCACCAGCCCTCGCCCGCGGCGGACGTACCGCAACTCGAGGCCAGCCTCGCGCGCCTGGGGAGCGAGGGGCCCGCCAGGCCCGTGGCGCTGCCGCCCGCGGCGCTGGGCGATCTGCCGGTGGTCGAGATCCCGGCCGCGGCCGGCGTTCCCGCCGGATCGCGCTTCGCCCTGATCATGTCGGGCGACGGTGGCTGGGCCGGCCTCGACGAGGAGGTCGCTGCGGCGCTGGCGGCGCGCGGCATCCCGGTGGTGGGGCTGGACTCGCTTCGCTACTACTGGACACCGCGGACGCCCGAGGGCATCGCCGCCGACACCGACCGGATCATCCGCTACTACCTGTCACGGCTGGGCAAGTCGCAGGTGCTGCTCATCGGCTATTCCCAAGGCGCCGACGTGCTGCCCTTCGCGGTGAACCGCCTGCCGCCCGCGACACGCGAGCGGGTTGCGCTGGCGGTGCTGATGGGCATGTCGGAACACGCGCTGTTCGAGTTCCACCTCAGCAACTGGGTGTCGGATGATGATTCGGGCCCCGCCACCCTGCCCGAGGTCGACCGCATCCGCGACGTGCCGCTGCTGTGCATCTTTGGCGAGGATGAGGACGACTCGCTGTGCCCGCGCCTGGACGCCCGGCGCTTCAAGGTGGTCAAGCTCAAGGGCGGTCACCACTTCAACGGCGACTACGCGGGCCTGGCTCGCGAGATCCTCGCCGCGGCGAAGCCCTGAAAGCCGCTCAGCGCAACGAGATCCGGTCCAGCACGATCGTGCCGTTGTTCATGACCAGCATCGGCTCCAGCAGCGTCGTCAGGTCGGTGCGCGGGTCACGATCGATGACCAGGATGTCCGCCTCCAGTCCCACCGCGATGCTGCCGGTGCGATCATCGATGCCCAGCACGCGCGCCGAGGCGTGCGTCGCCGCCTCGATGGCCTCGAGCGGCGTGTAGCCGCAGGCCACGAGCTGCGCGATCTCATCGCCGGGCCGCACGCGCGCGGTGTCATCACCATCCCCGTACGTGCCATCGGTCCCGGCCGCAACCGTCACGCCGAGCGCGCGCGCCCGGCGCACGGCATCGCGCAGCGGCTTCATCATCTGCTCGGTGCGGATCTGCAGCAGCACGTCCGCCGCGCTGTTGCCCTTGGGGTCGCTCATGTGGCTCATGATGGCCAGCGTGGGCACGAAGAAGGTGCCCTGTTTCTTCATCAGGGCGAGCGTCTGCTCATCGAGATACGTGCCGTGCTCGATGCTGCGCACGCCGGCGCGCACCGCGGCGTTCGCTCCGTGGCGGTCGTGCGCGTGCGCGGCCACGAACAGGTGCGCCTTCGTGGCCTCCTGCACAGCCGCGCGCAGTTCCTCGTAGGACAGCTCCTGGCGACGCGGATCGGTGTTGGCGAGCCCCGCGCGTTCACTCGCACCGACCTTGATGACATCCGCCCCCCGCGCGATCACGGCACGCACCACCGCGGCGACGTTGTCGGCGCCGGTGAGCGGCGCCTCCAGGTACTGCCCGAACTGCGGGAAGCTGAGGATGAACGGTTCACCGAGCCGCGGGCGCACGTGGCCGCCGGACACCAGCATCTCGGGGCCCGGCACGTGCCCGCCGCGGATGAGATCGCGCGTGGCCATGCCCTTGAGATAGGCATCTCCCAGGACCCGGGCCGTCGTGACGCCGGACTGCAGCGCGCGGCGGGCGGAGTCCGGATCCTCGATGTGGGAATGCGCGTCGATGAAGCCGGGCATCAGGTAGGCATCGCGCAGGTCGATGGCACCCGGCCGGTCGGCGGCCGGGGTGATCTCGGCGATGTGACCCTCGCTGATGCGCAGGTTGACCGCCCGGACCTTGCTATTGCCCAGGCCATCGATGAGCTGGGCATGGCTCAACCACTGGTCCGCCGCGCCTGCCGGCTGGGTGCACAGCATCACCGCCGCCACCGTCAGCAACCCCCGCCGAACCGTGAACTTCGTCATGCTCATCCCCTTGGTGTCCATCCCCCTTGCCTGCCTGGAACTCCCCGCCCCGCACTCGAATTGTGCCCGTAACTCCCCGCGGCGCAACCACTTAGGCCACCCGCAGGTATCCCCGGGACCGCTGGGACCGTCGGTCGGACCGGCCTAATCCAAACCCTCAAGTTTCTCCACCGGCCGCCGTTAATGAACCCACGGGACTCCTTGGATCGGTTGGAAGCATGCTGCGACAAATACAAGAAAAGTTGAAGACGGCGGTGAATTTCCCTTCACCGCCGGCGGTGGCGCAACAGATCATCGCCCTCGCGGGCGACCCCGACGTGGACATCGTCAAGCTTGCCGCGACCGTGGGCAAGGATCCGGGCCTCGCCGCCAAGATCCTGCGCGTCGCCAACTCCCCCATCTATTCCAAGCGCCGCAAGAGCGACAACCTGCGACAGGCGCTGGTCGTCCTGGGCCTGAATGCGGCCACCACGCTGGCACTGAGCTTCTCGCTGGTGGGGACCTACAAGAAGATCAAGAGCACCGGCATCGACTACACGAGCTTCTGGCGCCGCACGATCCTCGGCGCCTCGGCAGCGCGAGCCTTCGGCGAAAACCAGCGGTTGCAGAACCTCGAGGACATCTTCCTCGCGGCGCTCCTGCAGGACATCGCGGTGCTCGCCATCGATCGCGTGCAGTCCGACTTCTACAACGCATTGGCCGATGGCGCCTCGCACGCGGAACTGGCGGCCTACGAGACCGCGAAGCTCGGCATGGATCATGCCGCCCTGGGAGCGTGGCTCCTGGAACACTGGAAGCTGCCGGAAGTCCTTTGCCGCACCGTGCAACTCAGCCATGAGCCCTGCAAGGCCCCGCGGGAGGAGCCCGTCGGCGTCGCGGCGCGTTGCGTGGCGCTCGGCAGCGAGTGCGTCGACATCCTGCTCAGTCGCGAGAAACTCACCGACCTGTCCTCGCTGTCGGGCCATGCGCAGGAATGGCTGGGCATCGGCAACGAGGCGCTCAGCGAGATCATGGCGCGCATCGTCGGGGAGATCCCGGAAATCGCCCGGCTGTTCGACACCACGCTGATCGAGCCCGACGCCGCACATGGCATCCTGGAACACGCCCGGGAACTGCTGATGATCAGGAACCTGCAGGCCATCGAGCAGGTGAACCAGTTGCAAGAATCCTCCGAGCACCTGGAGGCGCGCACGATCGAACTCGAGGACCGGCAGCGCCGCGACCCGCTTACCGGCGTCTACAACCGCGGACACCTGGACCGCGTGCTGGCGGCCGAATTCGCGATCGCCTGCCGTGACAATTCCTTCCTCAGCGTCGTGTTCGCCGACCTCGACCGATTCAAGCTGGTCAACGACACCTACGGCCATCCGTCGGGTGATGCGGTGCTGATCGGCACCGCGAAGCTCATTCTCGGCGTCGTGCGGGGCACGGACTGCGTCGCCCGGTACGGCGGAGAGGAGTTCGTCATCATCCTGCCGGGCCTGGCGGAGGATGCGGCCGCGCTGATCTGCGAGCGGCTCCTGCAGAAGCTGCGCAACACGCGGCACGATGTCACCGGCGGCGCCATCACCACCACGGCCTCGCTCGGCCTCGCCACCCACGGCGGAGCGACGCGCTATGCCAGCGCCGCCGAACTCGTCGAGGCCGCCGATCGCTCGGTGTACGCCGCCAAGCGGGCCGGCCGCAATCGGCTGGTGCGCTTCGGCCCGGCGCTGGCCGCGCAATCGGCTTGAGAAGTGCTCACTGGCGCAGGCGCCCTGCAGCGCTTGCGCCCTCCATTCATCAGGAACCCTCGCCGCTGCGCGTTCGAAGCTGCAGTTCCTTGCGCTTGTAGTCGATGATCAGCGTGTCGAGCAGGCCGAGCGCATCCATGCCGATGAGCATGGCCGGCTCCGAGGTGAGCTTCCAATGCTCGAAGATGCGCATGTCGCCGAAGGTCACCCGCGCCCCGCGGATCTGAATGCCGCCGAACTCGATGGGCGGGGTCTCGCTGGTATCGCCCGCCTGCACGTCGGTCGTCGCACCGATGATCTCACCGGGGGTGGTCTTCAGCCGCGAGCGATGCCGCAGCAGCGCATCGCGCAGCGCATTGTTGGCGATGGTCGCCTGGCCACCCGTGTCGATGATGGCCTTGACGCGCACCCCGCCCACGTTGGCATCCACCGACAGCAGCTTGCCGCGCAGGAAGTGCACCGGCACCACGGTGAATCCGAAGGCTGCCCGCTCGTTGCGCGAGGTGTTGATGCGGATGCGGTCCTTGCGAAAATCGATGAAGATGCGCTTGTCGAACAGCCCCTCGGTGCCGAGGATCCCCTCCGCCCCGCCCAGCGCATCGGTCACGATGGGCAGGATGATGGGCTCGATCAGCAAGTCGCCGATGCGCAGGCTCCTGACCTTGATGATGGGCACGGCGGCCGAGCCGGTCACTCCGCGCAGCATCACCAGCGACTTCTCGTCCGGGATCATGCCCAGCGACTGCGCGACGCTCATCATCACCGCCGAGTGGCTCGCGCCGGTGTCGAGCACGAGCTTGAAGGGCCCCTTGTCGTCGATGAACACCGGCGCCCAGATGCGCCCGATGCGATCACGCCGGGTCGGGGACACGAAGCGCGGTTCATCGGCCTGGACCGTGATCTCGGATAGATCCTCTGCCGAGGTCACGGCTGGTGCGTTCTGCCACGCGTCTGCCGCGGCCGATGCCAGCAGCGTGCACAACGCTGCGCCGCAACGGCCCGCCCGCCAGCGATCCGACACCGAACTCGACCTTCGTCTCATGAAGAACATGGTAGCGCGAGCGGCCGCCCCTGCGCATGCGAGCGAGCGCAATGCTTTCGCCTGTCGGATCCGCGCGGTCTTTCGTGGCGCAGTCGGGCGATCAGAGTCCGCCGATGGCCTTGGCGACGAGCTTTTCGGCATCTCCCTGCTTCGAGGTGCGAGTGCCTGCCTGGATCAGCACATCCTTCTTCACCGCGCTGAACCGGTCGATTCCCACCACGAAGCCTTCCCAGCCCGGGGGTCCCGATGACTTGAGCTCCTCGGGCAGCTCCTGCGACACGGACATGCCCATCGCACCGGTCACCCCCTTCTGCAGATCGGCGGCCTCGCGCAGATCGCGATAACCGCCCTGCCACTGGACGGAGAGTTCGACGAAGCGCTTCAGCGGTCCGTTCGGCGGCAGCTCGTAGTGGCACTTGTCACCATCGGCCTGGGGTGCCGCCGCCAAGGGGCCCAACAGCGCTTCGGCGTCAGCGCGGCTGAGAAGATCGCAGGCGGTCCGATGTTTCGGGCGCGTGGCGGCGTAGAACTTCGCCGCCGCGCTGCCGTCGGCACTCCTCAACGCCAGTGGTTTGTCGATGCGCTTGAGGGCCGAGTCCGCCAGTGACGCGGCCTCCTTGATGCCGGCCCTGGAACCGGCGACATCGACCTCGACGATCTGATCGCCTCGCATGGCCATGAACGTGCAGCAGCCGCGCACCCGCGCCTCGTCCCATTCACCGGCGAGCTCGGTGCCATCGGCCAGCTTCACCAGGCCCTTGGCATGCTGATCGATGGCTCCCTGGACCATGCCGAGCATCTTCCAGATCATGGCGGCGCCCGACCAGGTGACATCGACCACCACCTCGCGCAGGTCCGCGCCGACGTAATGGCAGCCGGCCACGCGCGGCTTCTCATCGGGCAGCCTGGTGAAGGCCGGCGTGGCCAGCGGTTCGCCGAGCACGGCCTCGACTTCCTTCGGCTCGAGCAGGCTGCAGGGGGCGCCCTCGCCCTCGGCTTCCTCCTCGGTGATGGTTTCGTGCGCATCGGCGGCCGGCGTCGCTCGCGAGTTTGCCGCGGTTGCCGGTGCAGGTGCCCCGGGCTTCGAACAGGCCGCGAGGATGATGACCATGGCGGCGATGAGTGTGCCGTACCCGACCCTGTTCATGCGTCCTTCTCCCACGATGGACTTGCCGCGGCCCATCATATCCGCCTCGCCGGCCGCGCGCAGCCTTCACCACAGGTGCCATCCGGGTCCGGGCATGCTAACGTCGCGCACACCCTGCGCCGTACGGGAGAAGACGGACGTGGCATCCACAGGCACGAAAGGTTGGCAGCGCGCGCGCCGCTGGCTGGCGCTGTTCGCGCTCCTCGGTCTCGCCGGCTGCAACAAGCCGGCGACCACGCCACCCCCACCCGCTCCTGCCTCCACGCCCCCGGCGAGCCGTCCCACGGGCACGACGACGGGCGAAAGCTGGCAGGGTGCACCGCTCCGTGGCAATGACCCGCGCGCCCTCGCCGCCTACCTGCGAGGCGTGCAGGAGGTGAAGGCGCGCCGGTTCGAGGTGCAGTGGTCGCCGGCCACCGTGGCGCTGGATCGCGAGGCGGCGATCCGCTCACTTCGCAGCATCAGCCGCGATGGCGCCGTGTTCGGCATCTCCCGCGACGATCCGGCCGCGGGCAAGCTCGCGCCCGGCAGCATCCTGTGGATCTGGAACGTCGCGATCCGCAAGGTCGACAGCCTCGAGCCGCGTGGCGATGTGCTGATGGTCCACACCCGCCCGGTGGCGCTGAACGAGGCCATGCCCAACGCGCACATCGAGTTCGATGCGCCGATCGACCCTCGTGCGTACTTCCGTGCGAAGCGCTCACCCGCCACCGCCGCCTCGAGGCGCCGGAGTTCGAATTTCCGGTACGCGAGCCTCCTCGACCCGGGTGGGGACCCGCCCGCGAAGCCTGCCACCGAGGATGAGTGGTATGACGAGGGCATGAGCGGCAATGCCGTCACGGGCGAAGCGCAGGGCTGGGGTTTCTCGGTGGGATACCAGCCGGCAGCGAACGGCCTGTCGCTCGAACTGCAGGCACGCAAGGGCGGTGCGAGCGAGCAACCCTGGGAGCAGGGTGATGAGGAGCTGGATGCGCGCATCCGCGCACGCGTGGACCTCGAGGGCTTCAGCCTCTCCGAGAGCCTCGCCTTCACCAACGGCAACATCGATGGGGCGAGCTCGCATTTCCGTGACCTGAAGGGCAAGGTCCGGGCGCAGCTCATCGGGCGGCTCGGCAAGCCTGGCGTCGAGAACATCAAGGTGCCGGTGATGCACCTGCCCGTGAGCTTCGACATCCCGGTTCCGGTGGGCGGCATCCCCTTCATCGTGCAGGTGGGCACCGACTTCCTCATCACCCTGTCGCTGAGCGGGCTGCACGCCACGCTCAGCGTCGATGGCCAGACGGCCTTCAGCGGTGACGGCGGGTTCGATTACTCGCAGTCCAAGGCCTCCTACTCGACCAGCTTCAACGGCACCCAACCCAGCGTCGATGACTACAAGGGAATCTCCCCCGGGGTTTCCGCCGTGGTCCTGGGTGTGCAGATGCCACGCCTGGGCGTGGGCCTCGGGCTCATCGGCGCCTCGACCGTGAGCTACGTGGACGTGATCAACGTCATCACCATGACCAATGGTGCGGCGGTGGGTGGGCTCGGCCCGCCGTGCAAGAACGTCACCTACAGCGCCGTGGGTCACGTCGGCATCGAGACCACGGTGCTGCCCCTGCCGCTGGGCCTGTCGGACAAGGCCGGCGATGCGCTGAGCGCAAAGCGGGAGATCTTCAACATCAAGCGCGAAGTCATCGACCCGCCGATCAAGATGTGCGAGATCAAATGATCACCCTGATCACCCGGACGGCGCGCATCGCGGTCCTCCTGCTGCCGGCCCTTGCGAGCCCCATATCCCACGCGGGACAGCCGCTGCCCCTGGAGAAGGGGCTGGTGATCACCGTGGTAACCCGCGCCGGCCTCGTCGGCACCGCAGGCTCGCTCGACACGGCCGATACCGAGACGCTGTACGCCGTTGCCGACATGGCGGCCGACCGGGTGTCGTTCTCGTTCCGCATCGCCGCTCCGGGCGATGAGAAGGCGGCCGACCTGATGAAGGAACCCTTGTCGCTGAAGCGCATGGTTCGCCGCGAGGATCTCGCCTCCTCCAACCGCATCAACCTGAGCTGGGGCACCGATGATCCGCCGATGCTGCCCGGCCAGACCTTCATCCAGACCTCCGCGGCGGTGCTCGATTCGCTCAAGGGCCAGGGCCAGAGCGCCTTCGTCATGGGCATCAATGAAGGAGGCATGTTCGCCAGCGCGCCACCACCGCCGAGGAGTGCAGGTCCGGCCGGGGTTCCGGGCAACATCGCCGGCCTGATGCAGGCGTTGGGGGTCGAGCGGCATTACTATCGCGGAACGCTCCAGCGCGTGGAACCTGGTACCGTGCCCTTCCCGGTGCTGCTCGATGGGGTGCGCACCACCGTGCCGGCGGTACACGCGAAGGGAACGCTCAAGTACACCGACCATGAGCGATCAGTGGAGTTCTGGTGGCTGGATGAGCCTGGCAACGCGCTCACCCTCAAGTGGGCCATCGGCCCCAATCATGCCATCGTCACGCGCATCGATCGCCCCGTCGTGGTGGCGCAGCCCGGCCACGCCGGCAACGGCGGCGCACCGGCGATCACCGACAGTCCCGAGGCGAAGAGCCTGGCGGGCAAGACCTGCCGCGCCGAGCTGCACGGCATCTACTTCGCCACCGGCAGCGCAAGACTCCTGCCCGAGTCCGAAGGCACGCTCACCGCGCTGGCCTCGCTCCTGTCCTCGCATCCCGACTGGAACATCACCATCGAGGGACACACGGACAACATCGGCTCTGCCGCCTACAACCTCGACCTGTCGAACCGGCGTGCAGCCTCGGTGCGCGATGCGCTGGTCAGCCGCTTCCACGTGACCGCCTCGCGGCTGTCATCGCGCGGATTCGGGCTCACGCGACCGCGCGAGAGCAACGAGACCGTCGAGGGCCGGGCGCGAAACCGCCGGGTCGAGGCGGCTCGCGCTTGCGGAGCATCCGGCCCCTGAAACCGGCGCAGCGGCCTGGGTCGCGGGCCGCATCGCATTGCAGGTATGATCGCCAGATGAAACGTTTCACACTGGCGGCGGGCCTGCTTGCCTGTGCCCTGTCCGCGCACGCCGAGCCGCGAGCCCGCGACCTGGGCGTCCCCTTCGACGGTCAGCCGGGACCGCTCAATGCCATCACCGATGTCGCCGGCGTGCTCGTCGGTCACACCACGCTCATCGAGGGCTGCGGCTAGCTGCAGGTGGGCAAGGGGCCGGTGCGCACCGGCGTGACCGCCATCCTGCCGCGCGGCAAGGACACGCTGAGCAAGCCCGTGTTTGCCGGCTGGTACTCGCAGAACGGCAATGGCGAGATGACGGGCACGACCTGGGTGGAGGAGTCCGGCTTCCTCGAGGGGCCGGTGATGATCACCAACACGCACAGCGTGGGAGTGGTGCGCGACGCGGTGATCCAGTGGCGCGTGGCCAAGAGGTCCTGCCGACGAGACCGGCTACTGGTGGTCGCTGCCGGTGGTGGGCGAGACCTGGGATGGCTGGCTCCAGCGACACCAGCGGCTACGTCCGCCCCGAGCACGCTCTGCACGCCTCGAGCGCCGCCGGCGGCCCGGTGCCGGAAGGCAGCGTGGGCGGTGGCACCGGCATGATCTGCAATGGTTTCAAGGGGGGCATCGGCACCTCCTCGCGGGTGCTCAGCGCGAAGGAAGGCGGCTACACGGTCGGGGTGCTGGTTCGTGCAATTCCGGCCGGCGCGAGAACCTGCGCATCGCGGAGCGTGCCTGGGGCGCGATCGACCTGCCCGAGCCCTACGCCTTCGTGCCGTCGGACCAGGCCGAACTCGGATCCATCATCGTGGTGGTGGCCACCAACGCGCCGCTCCTGCCGCATCAGTTGAAGCGCCTCGCGCGGCGCGTGACGCTGGGCCTCGGGCGCCTGGGAAGCCTGTCGGGCAATGGCTCGGGCGACATCTTCATCGCCTTCTCCACCGCCAACCCGCAGGCCGCGGCGGCGGGCAGCATCCGCTGCAAGATGCTCGGCAACGATGCGATGGACCCGCTGTTCGGCGCCACGGTGTTCGCCACCGAGGAGGCCATCGTCAACGCCATGGTCGCCGCGCGCGACATGACCGGCGCCGATGACCACAAGGTGTACGCGTTGCCGCACGATGCCTTGCGCAAGGTGCTGAAGAAATACAACCGGCTCGCGCCCTGAGTCGGCCAGATCCAGGCGTCGCTACTGCGTCGATCAGACTGGCTGCAGCGTACCGTTTGCGCCGTGTGGATGCCGGCTGATGCGGGCGGCCTGCTTGCCAACCTTGCCCTTGGCCAACTCAAGATCAAAGTGCGCCTGCAAGTTGATCCAGTAACGATCGGAAGTGCCAAAATATGCGGACAACAACACAGCCATCTCCGGAGAAATCGCACGTTTCTCTCGAACGATGTCGTTCACCCGCGGCAGCGGCACCTCCAAAGCCTTGGCCAAGGCATAGCAACTCAGGCTCACAGGATCCATGAACTCCTGTTTGAGGATCTTTCCCGGATGCGTCAGTTTGATTTTTCGCGCTGCCATAAACCTACTCAAGTCTAATGGTAATCGACGATTTCCACATCAATGGCGTGGCCGTCACGCCATTTGAAGCAAATCCGCCACTGTTGATTGATACGGATGCTGTGCTCGCCTTTTCGATCACCTTTCAAAACCTCGAGCTGATTCGAGACGGGAACCGAGAGGTCCTTCAAGTCTTCCGCGGCATTCAACTGCTGAAGCTTCATCAATGCCCGCTGTTGCATGTTGCCAGGCAGCCGCCTGGAGTATTCACGACTCCATACTCTCTCGGCTTCCTTACCGCGAAAGGACTTGATCACGGATTAATAGTAACGCGGCACGTTACTAACGTCAAGCGACTGCGTTTTCAAGACTCCGCGCGCCGGCAGATATGCATCGGAAAACGTGCATGCAGCAGCCTCTCAGTGCAAAGAGGACTACTGCAAAGCATTAAAACTGGCCCGCGCGCGCGCCAACTGCTCCAGCACCGCCGTCTTCTCCGCCTCGCTGTTCCAGTCCGGATACGCGCGCGTGGACTCGACCATCCGGTCGATCCAGGCGACGAAGAAGCGCGCATCCTCCGGTGAGTGAGGCGGCTTGCCATCGATGCGGACGTACACCGGGCTCGTGGTCGCGTACACGTAGTTGTCGAACACGGGGTAGCGGCCGCCATCGCTCGAGGCGCTCAGCACACACCAACCGCTCTCGTGCAGCTCCACGCGGCCCTTGAATTCGCCATGATCGATGGCCTTGCCGGTGACGAAGCGCTTCACCGACTTGCCGTTGCAGATGAGGTCGAGGTGTTCCACGGCGGCGATGGACTTGAGGCTTGCGCGGAAATCCACGGCGGCGGGCCCATCGAGCTTCAGCTCATCCCCGATGCCGAGTCCCCCGAGCGACAGTCCCAACAGCGGGCCGTTGGTGGCGAAGCTCCGGCCGGCCTTCAGCGAGGCCAGCCAATGATCGACATCGAGCGGTCCTTGCGGCGCGCGCACGTAGACGCGGTTCATGCCCACGGGTCCGCGCAGCGAGGCGTAGTTCGCCATGGCGTCGGTGCCGCCCGCCGCGGGGATCCGGAAGCCCAGGTTGAGCAGCCGGTACCACACTGCCGCCGTGGATCGGTGATCGCTGAAGCCGAGGACCTCGAGGTAATCCACCTTGCCCAGCGCCACGTCCACGGGCAGTGCGTGGCTCTGGCGCTGCGTGAGATCGAAGGGCCGCTGCTCCTCATCGTAAGGGTGCACGTAGCCCACCAGCGCACCACGCGAATGCGCAAGGTCCGCGATCTGCGAATTCGTGGGCACGAGGCTCGCGGCCGCGGTGTTGGGATAACCCGCATACCCCGGCAGGATGATCCCCTCGCGGATGCCCAGGAGGCCGAGGTGCCCCCAGTAGCTGGTGTGGAACTCCTGGCCGTGCAGGATGGTGGCGGTGGCGCTCGAGGCCGGATCCACGTGCCGGCCGTTGTAGGCGATGTCGGGGAAGCGCTGTTCCTTGTTGACGATGAGCGCGTTCACGAGGCTCAGGTGCTCGGCCTCCGCCTGCAGCACGAGGTGCGCGGGGTCGTTGCGATAGCTGCCCGCGTAGTTCATGTGAACGTGGACATCCCCGCTCACCCAGTGCGCAGGATCCGGCACCTGCCAGGTGCCCTGCGACAGGTTGCTCGCCACCTCCACCGTGTCCCCTGCGCGCACCGTCACCGAACGCTGCTCCAGCGGGCGCTCAAACCCGTTGAGGATGTCGATGCGCACCGCTCCCGCGGGCACGCTCACCATCGCCTCGCCCTTCACGTGGAAGTAATGCGCCTCGAAGGGACGTTCGCGGCGGTCGTAGCCATCATCCGCCGAGAGCCAACCGCCATCGGGGCCGTAGGTCCTGCCGGCCGCATCGGTGATGCCCACGCGCGCCGCCGCGGGCGATCCGGTTGCATCCGTCAACGACAGGTGCAGGCGGCCCATCGGTTGGCGGTACACGCGCTCCTGCACCGCCAGCGTGCGCACCAACCCGCCGGGCACGCCCAGGATGCCGATAGACGTGCCGCCGCCCTGGTTGCTGATGAAGGCGATGCGGCTGCCATCCGGTGACCAGCGCGGGCTGGTCTGGTCCCAATCGCCGAAGCCAACGGCGAACACATCACCGCCGCTCGCGGGCATCATCCACAGGTTGTGCCAGGAGCGCCCAACGTAGGAGCTGTACACCAGGCGCTTGCCATCGGGCGATAGATCAGGACGCGTGCGCCAGTTGCTCTCCTCGTAGTGCAGTTCCTGTCCCGCGGCGCCGGCCTGCGCCGGCATGCGCCACAGCCCGCCGGTGCCGTGGATGTGGTTGCGGTTGGACACGTACAGGATGGACTTGCCATCGCGCGACCACAGCGGGCTGATCTCGTGGTCGAAGGGACTGTAGTAGTAGCGCGGCAGTTCGCTGCGGTGTTCCTGCGTGAGCTGCGTCAGGTTCGTCAGCGCGCCGTCGCGGAAATCCGCCATGAACAGGTGGAAGCGCCTGTGGTCCTGGCTCGAGGTGAACACCACGCGGGCGCCATCGGGGGAGAAGCGCGGCTCGACGTTGATCGCGCCGTTGCGGGTCAGCGGCTTCGAGACGCCACTGGCGAGGTCGAGCGCCCACAGTTCCAGCGCATCGTGCGCGTACACGGTGTAGATGATCCAGCGCCCGTCGGGTGACCAGTCGGGCTGGTAGTCGTAGGACGCGGCCGTGAGCTGCGTGGCCCGTGTTCCGTCCATCCGTTGCCGCCACAGCGACCCCGCCATGGAATACACGAGCTCCTGGCCATCCGGCGACCAGGCGAGACCCGACGGCCCGCCCGTGAGCTGCGGCAGGAACATCTCGCGGTAATAGTACGGGTGCGGCATGTCGAGCTGCGGCAGCACCGGTGCCCGCTGTGCCCACGCCGCCTGCACACCCGTGAGGACCTGCAGCGCGAGTGCGCAACCCAGCCACACGATCCGGCCCTTCATGCTGCTGCGCATGCCATCCCCCTCGCCCAAGGCTCTCAGGACTTCTTCATCTGCTGCTGCTGCGCTTCGACGAGGCTGGCCTCGAGCAACACCATGGCCTCGTCGATCTGCGCGGCGCTGACCATCAGCGGCGGCATGAAGCGCACCGTCGACAGGCCGCAGGAGAGCAGGATCAGGCCGTTGTGCCAGGCGCGGGTGACCAGCGCATCGCACAGCGCGCGCGCGGGCGCACGCGTACGGTGATCGCTCACCAGTTCCATGCCGATCATCAGGCCCTTGCCGCGCACTTCGCCGATCACCGGCTGGCGCTGCTGCAGCCCCTTGAGCGCGCGCATGAAATGCTCGCCCATGGCGGCAGCGTTTTCCATGAACCCGTTCTGCACGAGATCGAGCGTGGCCAGCGCCGCCGCACAGCAGACGGGGTTGCCGCCATAGGTGTTGCCATGCGCGCCGCGCTTCCACTGCTCCATGATGCGCTTCTTCGCCACCACCATGCCGATGGGCAGGCCCGAACCCAGCCCCTTGGCGAGGGTCATGATGTCAGGCGCCACGCCCCAGTGTTCGCAGGCAAACATGCGTCCCGTGCGGCCGATGCCGGACTGGACTTCATCGAAGATGAGCAGGATGCCGTGCCGGTCGCACAGCGCGCGCAGGCCGGCCAGGAACCCCTCCGGCGGAACCAGATACCCGCCCTCGCCCTGGATGGGTTCCACGAGGATGGCGGCCACCTCGTCCGGCGGCACGTTGTGCTGGAACAGCACGTTCTCGATGTAGCTGAGCACCGCCGCGCCCTGGTCCTCACCGGCCAGCAAGGGCCGGTAGGGGTTCGGGTAAGGCACGTGGGTGACGCCCGGCATGGTGGGGAAGAACCCCTTCTGCTGGGTGTACTTGCTCGAGGTGAAGGCCAGCGACCCCATGGTGCGGCCGTGGAAGCTGCCGAGGAAGCCGATGAAGCGTCCGCGGCCGGTGACGTAGCGCGCGAGCTTGAGCGCAGCCTCGACGCTCTCGGTGCCCGACTGCGCGAAGAAGCTCATGACGGGCTCGCCCATGGGCGCGAGCTGCGCCATGCGCTCGGCCAGCAGCACCTGGCGCTCGTGCCAGTAATCCGAGGAGATGTGCAGGAACTGGTCCGCCGCATCCTTGATGGCCTTCACAACGTGGGGATGCGAATGCCCCGTGCTGCACACGGCGATGCCGGCGGCAAAGTCGAGGAACCGGTTGCCATCGACGTCCCAGACCTCGCAACCCCGGCCATGCGAGATCACGAAGGGATAGTCGCGTGGATAGGACGGCGAAACACAGGCCGCATCGCGCGCGAGCAGCGCCTTGGCCTTCGGGCCTGGCAGGTCGGTCTTGATGTGCGCGTTCTTCATGTTCCCCCCTTCAGCTTTCCGGCGTGCAGGTCGCGCAGCACGCTCAGCTCCTGTTCACTGGGCTGGCGGGTCACCTCCAGCTCATCGGCCACCCGCAGCGGCCAGCCTGTCGCCTTCACCGCATCCTGCGGATCGACGTTCTCAAAAACCTTCGTCAGCTGCAACTCCTCGTCCTGCGGATGCGGAGCGAGGATACCAAAGTCGGTGATCACCGCCTGCGGCCCGCGACCACGCGCACCGCTCCGCGAGCGCGCGCCGCCGCCATCGCCGAAGCCGACGCTGGTCCTGAAATCGAGCGTCGCCACGAAGGAGCGAGGCGACTGGCGCAGCACCACGAAGGTCTGACGCGCATTCGAGGCGATCTCGGGCGCACCGCCCGCGCCCGGCAGTCGCGTGCGCGGCGCATCGTAGGGACCGATGACGGTGCTGTTGAGGTTGCCGAAGCGATCGATCTGCGCGGCGCCCAGGAACCCCACATCCACGCGCCCCGCCTGCAGCCAGTAGGCGAAAATCTCCGGCAGCGAGACCACCGCCGTGGCGGTCTCCGCCAGTTCCCCATCACCGATGGACAGCGGCAGCACACCGGGCTTGGCGCCGATGGTGCCGGACTCGTAGATCAGCACGATGTCGGGGGCATGCAGGTGGCGCGCGAGGTTCGCCACCGCCGAGGGCAGCCCGATGCCGACGAAGCACACGCAGCCGTTCCACAGGAGCCGCGCCGCCGCGACGGTCATCATCTCATCCGCGGTGCAGGCCACGACGCTCATGCCGCCTCCTTCAGGACATGCTCGCGCATCCACTCCTGGAAGCGTTCGCGGCTCTTGCCGATCGGATCCCAGGCCTTGTAGAAATCGTTGTCGCGCTCGTAGTGCCCTTGCGCATACGAAGGATACGCACCGCGCGGCACTGCCGCGACCGCGGTGACCACCCAGCCCGGCAGCACCACCGAGTTCAGGTGCGTATCGAGCTTCTCCACCAGCCGTTCCACCGTGACGATGAGCTTGCGCCCTGCCAGCGCCGCCTCTTTCTGGGCGCCGAGGATGCCCTGGATGAGCACATTGCCCTCACCGTCGGCGGCCTGCGCATGGATGATGGACACATCGGGGTTCAGTGCCGGCACGGTGGCCAGTTCCTCGCCGGTGTACGGGCAGCGCACGCGTCGGATCTGCGGGTTCACCGCGTTCAGGCCATTGTCGAGGTAGCCGCGCAGCATGCCGAAGGGCAGCCCGCTGGCGCCGGCCGTGTAGGCGGCGGCCATGCCGGCATGCGTGTGCTCGTGGATCTCGAGCGGCTGCGGCCAGCCGTTCTCGATGGCATCGCGCAGGCGGTACAGCGAACCCACGCCGGGGTTGCCGCCCCAGGAGAAGGTCAGTGCGCGCGCGCAGCCCATGCCGATCATCTGGTCATAGATGAGGTCGGGGGTCATGCGGATCAGGTGCAGACCCCTGCGACGCTGGCGGATGATCTCGTGCGCCGCGGCGAACGGGATGAGGTGCGTGAAGCCCTCCAGCGCCAGGCTCTGGCCATCGGCCACGTGAAGCGCGATGGCCTCCTCGAGCGAGAGGATCTGGGCCATCACTCCACCCAGGTGAGCGATTGTTCGCGCAGGTACTGCGGCAGGTAGTAGAACGAACCGATGGCCTTGCCGGTGGAGCTCGAGCCCTTCCAGCCGGCAAAGGCCTGGTAGCCGGGCCAGGCGCCGGTGGTCGACCCCTGCGGCCGGTTCACGTAGATGACCCCCGCCTCGATGCGCCGTTCGAACTCCGCGACTTCCGCAGCGTTGCCGTAGCAGCCAGCCGTGAGACCCAGCGGCGAGTCATTCGCGCGGTCGATGGCCTCGGAGAGGCTCTTCACCCGCGCCATCATGAGGATGGGCAGGAACATCTCGTGCGAGAACAGCGGATGATCCGGGGGCGACTCCGCCAGCGTTGGCGCCACGAAGTGTCCGCGCGCCAGGTCCCCCTCCCGCAGCCGCTGGCCGCCGCAATGCACGCGCGAGCCCGGCGAACGCAGGCTCGCGCAGTAGTCCTCGTACTGGCTCGCCGCCCGCGCGGAGATCACCGGCCCCAGCTCCGTGGCGCGCAGCGTGGGATCGGCCACGCGCATCGCGTTGATGCGCTGGACCAGCTTCTCCACCAGCGCATCGGCCACGGCGGCCTCGACGTACAGGCGCGACAGGGCCGAGCACTTCTGCCCGCCCATGCCGAAGGCCGAGCGCAGGATGCCGGGTACCGCGCGCTCGAGATCCGCATTCGCGGTGACGATGCAGGCGTTCTTGCCACCCATCTCGGCGATGCAGGGGCGGGCCCAGGGGCCGGCCACCATCTGCCGGTGAATGGACATGCCCACCGCATAGGAGCCGGTGAAGGTGATGCCCGCGACATCGCGGTGGGCGACGAGTTGCGCGCCCACATCGCTTCCATCGCCGCAGAGATAGTTGAACACGCCGGGCGGATAACCCGCATCGCGGATGCAGTCGGCGAGCAGGCGCCCCGCCCAGGGCGTCTCCACGGAGCCCTTGAGCACCACGCAGTTGCCGGTCACCAGTGCGGCGGCCACGGGGCCGCTGGCCAGCGCCAGGGGAAAGTTGAACGGGGCAATCACCGCCCAGACCCCGTAGGGCTTGAGCGTGCTGCGGTTGTGGGACTTCCACCCCGCCAGCGGATCATCGGGCAACCCGTGCACGTAGCCGGCGTTCTTCTCGAAGTCCGCCGCATAGCCGGAGAAGAAATCCGCCGCCTCCTGCGCCTCGCCCAGCGCCTCCATGCGGTTCTTGCCCACTTCCAGCGTGAGCGCCGCGGCGATGGCATAGACGCGCTCCTCGATGAGCGTGGCCACCCGGCGTGACAGTTCGATGCGCCTGGCGGCGGGCGTGGCAGCCCAGGAGTCCCGCGCGGCGCTCGCCGCGGCCACCGCGGCGTTCATCTGCGCGACATCGGCCTTCGCGAACTGGCCGAGGGCTTGGTCCTCATTGGCAGGGTTGCGCTTCTCGATCGTGCCCGCGCCGGCGAGATCCTGGCCATTCAGGTACAGCGCATGGCTGCCTCCCAGCGAGCCGCGCACGCGCGCGACCGCGGCCTCGTAGGCGCTGTGCAGCGTGTCCGGCGGGGAGAACATGGTGGCGTAGGTGAGCTTGTACGACATGCGTTGACCTTGAGTTGTTCTGTGCGCTATGCGAACATTAATTCGACATGCGCACATCATTACGAGCCAATCCCGCGCCGCTGTCAATCGCCCGGCCCGGGCGCGTGGCCCATCCCCTTTCCGTCGAGGACAGCCCCGACTACGTGCAGTCGCTGGCGCGCGGCCTGCAGGTCATCCGCGCCTTCGATGCCGACCACGCCCTGCTCAGTCAGTCGCAGATCGCCGCGCTCACCGGCCTTGCGCGCGCCGTGGTGCGCCGGAGCCTGATCACCCTCGAGCACCTGGGCTACGTCGAGGCGCTGGGCCGGCAGTTCCGCCTCACGCCCCGTGTGCTCGAGCTGGGATTCGGCTACCTCTCGGCCTCGCGCCTGCCCGAGCTCGCATTGCCCTCCATGGAGAGGCTGGTGCGCGAGGTGCAGGAGTCCTCTTCGATGTCGGTGCTCGATGGGGAGCAGATCGTCTACGTGGCGCGCGTGCCGGTGAGCCGCATCATGACCGTGGCGCTGGGCGTCGGGGCGCGCCTGCCGGCCTACGCGGCCTCGATGGGGCGGGTGCTGCTCGCCGGCCTCACCGATGCGCAGCTCGATGCGTGGCTGGCGCGGGCGCACCTGGCGCCCATCACCGCGCACACCCTGTGCACCGCGCGTGCCCTGAGGGCGGAGATCGGCAAGGTGCGCCGGCAGGGCTACTGCGTGGTCGCCCGCGAACTCGAGCTCGGGCTGTGCTCGGTGGCCGTGCCGATCCGCGGCCGGGGCGGCGCGGTGCTTGCCGGGCTGAACGTGAGCCTGCAGCACCACGCCGACAGCCGCACCCAGGTGCAGCAACGCATTCTGCCGGCGCTGCGACGGGCGCAGGCGGAGATCGAGCGCGTCCTGGCCCATGTCGGCATGAACGCATGAGCGCCGCCGCCCCGCATCGCATCGGGTTCTTCACCTGCGTCGCGCTGGTGGTGGGCAATACCATCGGCTCGGGCATCTTCCTGTTGCCCTCTTCGCTCGCCGAGTACGGCCTGGCGAGCCTCATCGCCTGGGGCTTCACCGCCGCCGGCGCGCTGGCCCTCGCCGTGGTGTTCTCGCGCCTGGCGCGCGCCTTCCCGCGCGCCGGGGGACCTTATGCGTACACCGAGGAGGCCTTCGGCCCATTCGTGGCCTTCATCGTCGCGTGGGGCTACTGGGTGTCGATCTGGGTGGGCAACGTGAGCATCGCCACGGGCGGCGTCGCCTACCTCACCTCGCTCGCGCCGCAACTGAACCGCATCCCCGGGTCCTCGGCCACGCTCACGCTCTGCATCCTGTGGCTGCTGACGTTGGTGAACTGCCGCGGCCTCCGCGCCAGCGCCTGGGTGCAGAACGTCACCACGGTGATGAAGGTGCTGCCGCTGCTCGCCATCGCCGGCCTCGCACTGTTCTCCATCCATGCCGAGGACTTCGCCCGCAACGCCGCCATTCCCGTCACCCTGCACGGCGTGACCGCGGCGGCGACGCTGACGCTGTGGGGCCTGCTCGGCCTCGAGTCAGCCACCATCCCGGCCGACAAGGTGGTGGACCCTGCCCGCACCATCCCGCGTGCCACGCTCGCCGGGACCTTCGGCACCGCGCTGATCTACGTGCTGGCCTGTGGCGCGGTGCTCATCCTGCTGCCCACGGCGCAACTGAAGGCCTCCACCGCGCCGTTCGCCGACGTGGCGCGAATGTTCTGGGGCGAACCCGCCGCCCGACTGCTCGCCGCCTTCGCCGCGATCAGCGCCTTCGGCTGCCTCAACGGATGGATCCTGCTGCAGGGCGAGTTGCCCTGCGCCATGGCGCGCAACGGCGTGTTCCCGCAGTTCTTCGCCCGAGTGTCGGCACGCAACACGCCTGACCGGGCGATGATCGCCGGGAGCCTGCTGGTCAGCGCGCTGATCCTGATGAACCTCAGCAAGTCGATGGTGGATATCTTCACCTTCATGATCCTGCTGTCGACGACCTCGTGCCTGGTCATGTACACGCTGTGCGCGCTCGCGCTGCTGCGCCTGCAATTCACCGGACGGTTGCCCGGCGAAGTACGCCCATCGCTCCCCCTGGCGGCGATTGCGCTGGCGGCGCTGGCCTATTCGCTGTGGGCCATCATCGGCGCGGGCGAGAGCGCCGTGCTGTGGGGATTCGGGCTGTTGCTGGCCGGCGTACCGGTGTATGCCATCACGCGCAAGGTGCATCGATGAAGAAGCAGAACGACAACTCCTGGGCCGCAGATGTGACCACCAAGGGTGCACTGCCCCGCGTCTCGCATGGCCAGGGCATCCACGTCTGGGACACCACCGGCCGGCGCTACATCGACGCCTCCGGCGGCCCCGCCGTGTACTGCCTGGGTCACAGCCACCCGGAGGTGAACGAGGCGATCAAGGCGCAGCTCGATCGCATCGCGCACGGCTACCGCTACAGTTTCACGAGCGCACCGCAAGAGGAACTCAGCGCGCAGATCGCGCAGAACTGCGGTCACGGCCTGACGGCCATCGTGTTCGTCTCCGGTGGCTCCGAGGCGGTGGAATCCGCGCTCAAGCTGGCGCTGCAGTACCACCATGCCCGTGGCGAGCATTCGCGCCGGCGCTTCATCTCGCGCCGGCGCTCCTGGCACGGCAACACCCTGGGCGCGCTGTCGGTATCGGACTTTGCCTCGCGCCGCGCGCCCTTCGAGGGCGCGCTCATCGAGGCCTCGTTCCTCTCCACCGTCAATGCCTACCGTCCGCCGGTGGGCGTCGATCCATCCCGCCTCGCCGAGCATTGCGCAGCCGAACTGGAAGCCGAGATCCTGCGCCTCGGCGCCTCGAACGTCGCGGCGTTCATCTTCGAGCCCGTGGTGGGCGCCGCGGGCGGCGTGGTGCCCGCCCCGCAAGGCTACGCGCAGCGCATCCGTGAGATCTGCACGCGCCACGGCGTGCTGATGATCGCGGACGAGGTCATGTGTGGTTCCGCTCGCTGCGGCACCTGGCGCGCGCTGGAGCACGATGGCGTGGTGCCCGACATCATGTCCATCGCCAAGGGCCTCGGCGGTGGCTACCTGCCGCTGGGCGCGGCGGTGTACCAGGATTTCATCCTGAAGGAACTGGTGCGCCATGATGGCGGCCCGCTGACCGGCCACACCTTCACCGCGCACACGGCGGCCTGCGCAGCCGGCGCCGCCGTGCAGCGCATCGTGCAGCGCGAGGGGCTGGTGGCGCGCGTGCGCAGCGAAGGCGAGGTGCTGCAGGCCCTGCTGCGCGAGTCGCTCGCCGGCATCGAGGCGGTGGGCGACATCCGCGGGCGGGGCTTCTTCGCCGGCGTGGAATTCGTCGCCGACCGCGCCAGCAAGGCGCCATTCGACCCGGCGCAGATGCTGTCCGCGCGCATCGGCCGGCACGGCAACCAGCGCGGTCTCATGTGCTACCCCATCTCGGGGAACGTCGATGGCAGCCGCGGCGATGCGGTGATCCTCGCGCCACCGTACATCACCACGCGCGAGCAGCTCGCCGAGATCGTCTCGATCTTCGCCGAGTCGGTGCGCGCCGCGCTCGCGGACATCGGACGGTGAACCGCCCCTTGCGCAGGATCCCGCTGCTGCTCGCGGTGCTGCTGGCGCTGGCATGGTTCGCGGGCCCGGCGCTCGTGGGTTCCCACGGCCATCGCGCCTTGGCGGTATGATGATGCCAGCGGGATCAGAAGAACCGGGAGCGGCAGCGTGCGGGAATGGAAGCACATCGGCATCAGAGCAGTGCTGGTCGCGATGTCGTTCAGCTTCGCCGCCCACGGCCAGCCGTTGGAGCTTTCCGCGGCGCCGGCGAGCCCCGGGGATTCCGCCGACGCGCTGATCCTTCCCCGCCCGGGTGATGGCTTTCGCCCGTTCCTGCCGGAGGCCCCGCCCCGCCAACCGGGTGCGCACTGGATCCGTGTGAGCGGTGATACCGGCCTCCTCGCCGACCTGCCAGCCCTGGTCGTACACGCCGCGCGCAGCGCCCGCATCGAGGTGTTCGTCGATCAGGGCGGCCAGGTCCGAAGCGCGCCGCTCGCGGCCCAGTGGTCGACGTTTCGCGGCAGCGTCGATCGGGCCTACATCGTGTCCGAACGGACCCCCGCAAGTCCCCTGCTGCTGAAGCTCGACGGCGGCGAGCGCGGGCTGCAGGAGCTGCGCATCACGTCCACGACGCTGCCGCTGGCGCTGGCGCGCGGTGCCGAGCAGGCGCGCATGGTCGAGCTCGCGTTCGGTGCGCTGGCGGCCATGGCGCTCGCGGCGCTGCTGATCTGGCTGGTGCTCAAGGACCGCCTGTTCGTGCTGTACGGGAGCCTGTTCCTGCTGCAGTCGCTGTACCTGGCGTACCTGACAGGTCCGGGGTTCGACTGGCCATGGCTGTCCGCCGGGCTGCGTTTCGGAACTCATGCCTGGAACGTCCCCGCCGCCCTCAGCGGCGCGATCTCCTGCCTGTTCGTCCGCGAGATCGCCGACCTCAGGCACTTCTCACCGCGGATCTACGCCATCTACGGCTGGCTCGCGCTGCTGTTCGTCGTCCTGACGGCGGCGAACGCGGCCAAGTCCATCGGCTTCGGCCCCTGGGTGAACGCCGCCGGCAATCTCATCTTCCTGGCGACGGCGGTGTTCACGCTGATCGTCGCCCTGCTTGCCTGGCGGCGCGGCTCGCGGGCCGCGGGCTGGTTCCTGCTGGCCTGGACCCTGCTCGAGGCCTGCACCATCGCGACCACCGTGTTCCTGCTGGCCGATGCGCCGGAGGACACCAGTCGGATGCTGTACTACTTCGCCCTGCCGCTGTCGATGGTGGCCGCGGGCGTCGTGATCGCACTGGGCGTCGCCGACCGGCTGCGCGAGCAGCGACTGGCCTTGTCCGAGGCCGAGCGGCGCGCACAGACCGACTCGCTCACCGGCGTGCTCAACCGGCGCTCGCTGGTGGAGCGCCTGGAAGCCGCGGGTCTGCGCGCCCGCGCACGCGGGCTGCCGCTGTCCATCCTGTTCATCGACCTGGATCACTTCAAGCTGATCAACGACTCCTTCGGGCATCCGGCGGGCGATGCCTGCCTGCGCGCCATCATCGCCCCGATCCAGGCCGAGCTGCGCCAGTCGGATGTCATCGGCCGTTGGGGCGGCGAGGAGTTCGTGGTGATGCTGAGCAGCGCCGATGCCGCGGCCGCGCAGCCCATCGCCGAGCGCATCCGCACGCGCGTCGCGGAAGTGCGCATCGAGGGCTTCGGCGCGCCGATCCGGATGACCTGCAGCATCGGCATCGCAGCCAGCGAGACGGAAGGCCGCTGGGGCCAGGAGCTGATCTCCCGCGCGGATGAAGCCGTGTATGCGGCCAAGCGCTCGGGCCGCAACCAGGTGCGACTGGCGGAGGCCGGCGCCTGATGGCACGGCGAGGCCAGCAGCGCGTCAATGGGTGGCGCGCTGCGCCTCGAAGGCCTGCCAGGACTGCTCGAGGACGTAGGCGTGGATGGCCTTCAGGTCCTCGGGCGAGAGCACATCGTCGAATTGGCCCATCCCCAGCGGCTTGAGTGCACCGCGCAGCACGATGTCCGCGAACATCGCGTGCAGCTCGGGCTTCAGCCGCCGCAGGTCCGGAATCAACCCGCGCCCCATCGCATGGCAACGCGAGCAGTACCGTGTGTACAGCACTTCTCCGGCCGCGACTTGCTCCGGCGTGCCTTCGCGTGGTGGCGGCTGCGCGAAGGGTTGATCGGCCAATGCCGGCGGCCGGGGAACGGCGCCCCCACCCAGCTTGAAGGCGATGATGCGGCTTTCATTGCCGTACCGGTAGGCGGCCGAATCCGGCGCGAAGGGCACGCCCGCCCCGCCGCCACCAAATCCCGCCATGACCACGATGTACTGCTCGCCATCGACACTGTAGGTGGAGGGCGCCGCCATGATGGAAGTGCCCACTTCCAGGCGCGCTAGCTTCCGGCCGTCGTCGGCCGCATAGACGTTCAGGAAACCCTCGGTGTCGCCGCGGATCACGAGATTCCCGGCCGTGGACAGGATGCCGCCATCCCAGAAGCCGGCTCCGGGCTGTTCCCACACGGCGACCTGGCGCACCGGATCCCAGGCACGCACGCGGCCACCGGTGCGCGCCGGCACGGGCACGGTCTTCTGCAGTTCCGCGAGCGGAGGCAGCGGACCGAACATCGGCGCCATGGCCGCGGCGTCGTAGAACTCCGGCGGCACGCTCGCCACCGTGAACTGCCCCTCGATGAGCCCGGCGCGCGAGTGACGGGTATCGAAGAACACCCACGGCGCCTCGATCACCGGGAGGTAGACGAGACCCGTCAGCGGACTGAATGACATCGGCATCCAGTTGTGCGCGCCTGCCATGCCGGGGACGATGAGCTTCGCGCCCGTGGTGTAATCCGCCGCCGCGCTGCGCGCGGGCCGTCCCGTCTTCGCATCGAGCCCCGTCGTCCAGTTCACGTACGTGAACGGCTTGCCACTGATGAAGCGGCCATTGGTGCGATCGAGCACGTAGAAGAAGCCGTCCTTGGGGGCGTGCATCAGCACCTTGCGGCGATGCCCCTGGATGTCGAGGTCGGCCAGGATCATCTTCGCCGTGGAGGTGTAGTCCCAGTTCTCGCCCGGCACTTCCTGGAAATGCCAGGCCAGGCGCCCCGTCTTCGCGTGGATCGCCACCACCGAGGCGAGGTACAGGTTGTCGCCGCCGCGCGGTGAGCGCTCCTTCCAGTTGTAGGGTGAGGCATTGCCCGTGCCCGCGTAGACCAGATCGAGGTCGGCATCGTAGGCCAGGCCATCCCAGGCCGTTCCGCCGCCGCCCAGCGACCAGTCGCCCTTCGGGTCCCAGGTGGCCGCAGCTGCGCGCAGATGCGGCTGGTCCTGGGGACCCTTGGCAGGATCGCGCGGCACGATGTAGAAGCGCCAAGCCAGCCGGCCGGTCTCGAGGTCCCAGGCACTCAGGAAACCCCGCACGCCGAAATCCGCGCCGCCATTGCCGATGACCACCACGTTGCCGGCCACCTGGGGCGCGCCGGAAATGGTGTAGGGCCGGTGACGGGCGCGATCCTCCGGCGTCAGCGTGTCCACCTTCCACAGGCGATGACCATCACGCGCATCGATGGCGTGCAGGAAACCATCGGTGGACCCGACGTAGACGCGCCCCTTCCACAACGCGACCCCGCGGTTCACCACATCGCAGCAGGCGAACCGGCTCCACTGCATGTCGACTTCGGGGTCATAGCGCCACAGCTCCGCACCGGTCTTCGCATCCAGCGCATATACCCGTCCCCAGTTCCCCGAGGTGTACAGGCGCCCGTCGACCACCAGCGGGGTGGCCTGCATGCCGCGATGGGTGCCCGGGCGGTACTCCCACGCATATCCCAGCCTGCCCACGTTGCCCGCGTTGATCTGCACCAGCGGCGAGAAGTAGCTTCCCTGCGCATCGCGCCCGCCGGTGAACCAGTTGCCGGGCTCGGCATCCGCTGCCCTCAGCCGAGCGTGGTCGACATCGGCCGGCAGAGCAGCCGCCGCAGCCGTGAAGCGGCAGGCGCCCCCCAGCATGAGAACCGCGATGGTGCGAAGCGTGGACCGGTGCAGATTCATCGGGACCTTCTCCTGAGCGGCGCACTGCAATCCGTGAACACCAGCCGCACACGGCGATAGTGCTGCGGGAAGATCACCGCAGTGGCATCGGCGGTGCGCACGAAATGTTCGTTGGGAATATTCCGACGAAACGCCGTGTGCGCTCGTCGCTTAGGCGCAACAACTGTGACACAGCCAGCGCGGTCCGGCAACAGATCCGGTATCACATGGCGCCGCAATCGTGAACGAAACGGCGTGCGCTACAATCCTCTGATGTTCGATGCTCCCCTGTTGCCGCTTCACCTGCGCGTCCTTGGATGTCACCGGCGGAAAATGAAGAAGCGCGCTGGCGCAGCGTCTGCTGGCGGGCGATCGATCGGCACTGGCCCGGGCGCTGACCCGGATCGAGCGTGACGAGCGGTTCGCCTGCCGATGGACCCACTTGCTCGCCGCTCACCGGCTGCCAAGCAGAGCGTCGGCATCACCGGCGCCTCGGGCGCCGGCAAATCCACGCTGGTCGGCGCGCTGCTCGGTCAGGCCTGAAACAAAACCGGCGCATGGCGGTGCTGGCGCTGACCCCGCATCGGCATTGACGCGCGGTGCGATCCTGGGCGACTGGTTGCGCATGGACGCCGCCGCCGGCGATGAACGGGTGTTCGTCCGCTCCATGACGGCCGGCATGCACGGCGGCGGCTTGTCGGCGGTCACGCCGCTGGTGATCCGGGCGCTGGATGCGGCCGGCTGCGGGTGCTGATCGAAACCGTGGGAGTGGGCCAGACGGAGTTCGACATCGTCGAGGCTGCCACCACCGCCGTGGTCGTGCTCAACCTGGGCTGGGGGTGACGAAGTGCAGACCATCAAGGCAGGGCTCTTGGAAATGGCTGACATCTTCGTCATCAACAAATGTGTGACCGCGAGGGTGCGAACCAGACCCGCTTGATCTGCAGCGCATGCTGAGCGTGAGAAAGCCTTGCGCGTGGACCCCACTCATCGTCCAGACGGTGGCGAGCGAGGGTTGGGGGATCGAAGACCTGTGGTCCGCCATCGAATGGCATGGCCAGGCATCTGGATTCGAGTGGTGAGCGTGCTCGGCCGGCGCCGGAGACTCCCTTGCCTCGGCGGCGAGAACTGGCGCGGCCTCGCTGAATGCGAAACTGGAGATGCAGACGCATTCACCCAGGTTCGCCACGCTGCTCGATGGCGTACTCGCGGGCCGCGATACGATCCATGAGGCCGCGACGCATCTGCTCGAGGAGATTCTTCACAGTGATGCTGATCGCGAAACCGGTGGCGGCCGCAACGGCTGATGTCGTCGCGGAGATCGTGCGGAAATTCCCGACGGCATCCCTGTCATATGTAGATTTTAGAGATGAAGATCTAGCGAAAGCTGTTAGAACTTCACCCGTGCTTCCACCCCAGCGTACGCAGGCCGACGACGATGCGCGGCCGGCCAAGGGTCTCGGCGGCAAGCGAGCGGTTGTCGCCGAGATTGGCCTGGATGTTCGTCAGGTTCTTGCCGACGAAGGCGAATTCGAAATCCCCGACGTCGTAGGCCAGACGCAAATCGAGGAGCGAATACCCCGGACGCAGTCGCGGGTTGTTGGCATCGACGCTGGCGCTCAGGCTGTTCCCCGAGTAGGTGTACATCAGGGTGCCGGTCATGCTGCCGCCTGCAGACAGCGGCACGGTGTAGCCAGCCGCGGCATTGGCGGTCCAGTCCGGTACTCGTACACGCGCGCACCCTCACCTGCGCCGGCAGCAGCGCACTGCCCTTCGATATGCGGGCGTGTTGCAGGCTCAAGCCAGCGCTCAGGTCGAGTCCGCTCACGGGGGCGGGCGTAGTCTCCATGTCGAAGCCCTTGATCTTCGCCTGCCCGGAATTGGCGCGGAACTGGAAGCCGCACGGCAGAGCCACCAACTGCTGGATCCCGTCCCAGACCGTAGAAGCCCGCGCCGTCGACGGTGACACGATTGTCAGCCCAGCTGGTCTTGCCACCTACCTCGTATGTCCACAAGTGGTCTGACTTGAAGCTCTTGGTCTGGGCAGCACTCGTATACCCGAGCGCGGACAACTGGCCGAAGCAGCCGGAGCGGATCGATCTGCTCATTGCCCGGAATCGATGGCACCAGTCCGCCCGGCCTGAAACCCCGGGCGACATCGGCATAGTACAGCTGGTTGGCGGCAGGTTTGAAGTTGAGCGCGATCTTCGGGTTGACGCCATTTTCGCTGTTCGACACCGTCGGATCGGTGATGCGTGCCCCGGGCCGAAGGCAATGCCTTCGAGATAATCAGCTGGTCTGTGTCTTCACCTTGTAGGCGCGCAGTCCTGGCGGTCAGCTTCCACGCTGGGTTGAACTGATAGCTCAATTCACCGTAGACCGCAGGTTCCTGCACCTTCGTGTTGTAGTCCTGTCCGAAGATCTCATCGGGATTGAGCGGATTGACTGGATGGGCAGCCCATCAATCCCCTGCACGACGAATCCGCCAGTCTGGTTTGATCCCGGGCGCGAGCGAAGGTGGATAGTAGCCCGCATAGGAACGCGGCCCCGCGTGTCGGAAAAGAACAAGCCCGCCACGTACTGCCAGGGTCCATCGCCCTTCGAGGTGATGCGGAATTCCTGCACGAATCGATGGATCTGCTTCACTTCGCGAATGTGCGCAGGGATCGGCTGCGCGTGATACGGACAGAATTCGGATCGTTGACATCCCCCATTGGAATGCCATCGAAGGGTGCCTCCAGGTTCTGCCACAGGAAATCGGTCTGATCCTCGGTCTCATCGACCGTGCGGTCGAAATAAGAGGTGGAGGACACGAAATCGAAACTGCTTGCCTGATAGTTGGCGCTGAGGGAAGCCAATACCCAGGAGTCCTTGCTCTGTTCTGGATATTGAAGAAGCGCCGCTGGAGGATCCGTTCGGATGCATGTTGACCGAATTCCAGTCGGCGGGATGGGCGACGGCACCGGCACAGGGTAACTGCCATTGTCCGCGAGCGGCAGGCCGTTCATGAACGTGCGCTGGAACATGATCCTTGGCGTGATCAGCAGCGCATCACTCGCCTTGATCGCGAGGAACTTGCCGCGTTGTAGCTGTTGTCGCGTCCCACATCATCTTCACGCGCGAAGTGGACAGGCCTTGTGCCTGCAAGGCCGCCAGCGTGGGATTGCCGCTGCACCGACGAGGCTCGCATCGGCCGGATTGGTCAGGAAGGTGCGGCTGAACCAGCCAGCATCATGCTGCACGAAGGCTGCCGTGCGCATGGCCATCCTGCTCCTGATCAGCGGAATATTGATGGCGCCATCGACACCGTAGTTCGGATTCGGCGCGCTCGAGGTCTTGCTGCCGTTGACACTCACCCGCCCCGACACGGCGTCGAAATCCGGTTGAATGGTGATCATGCGAACGGTGCCACCCATCGAACGCGCACCGTACAGGGTGCCCTGCGGACTGCGCAGCACCTGGATACGCTGGATATCCACCACGCGGGTCGATCGAGTCCGGCACCGGCGTATCGTCGATGTAGAAACCGGTGGTGTTGTCACCGGAGATACCCCGGATGGAAATCGTGCGCGCCGTAACGGCACCATCGCCCGTGCTGGCGAAGGCCAGACTCGGCACCTGGCCCGCGTAACGATGAAGTCTTGGTACCGCGCTCGAGCGTCGCGGCACTCAAGGCCGTGATGGACATCGGTACGTCCTGCAGGCTCTCGCCGCGTCGCGTGGCGGTGACCGTGATCGCCTCGAGTTGGCCGCTTGTCGCCGCCTCCGCGGAATTCGCGGTCTGCGCCCAGGAACCTGAGGGCAGGACAGCAGCGTCCAATGCTCAGCAATGCGGCACGAACCACGCCGTGCGCCTCAATGATGCTTCCGATTTCCCCCATGACACTTCCCCTTCATCTCCGCAGTTTGGCGTTGTTCGATTCGGGCGCAATACTGATCGTGGCTTTCGCGCAACAACTGTGACACCGTAATTGTCCGCGCGTAATGTTTTTTGCGTGTCAAGCAAATCCTCGCGAACGCGATTTTGATGCGATCCCAGCCGAAAGCTGGTTGCAGCCGCATTACGGACCGAGTCGAGGCCATGCTGCCTGCGTGCAGGGCCAAACCGCTGGAGCAAACGTGCCGGCCGCTGTGGCGGTCAGGCAACGAGCAAGCGCCGCTCGCGCCGCCACGGCTTGCCGCAGTCTGACGACATAGTGCACCTTGATGCATTATTGTCTTCCGCTGAGTCGAATTTCACCGTTCGGGATCTGCGCAATCGTTTCGCCGCAGCCCAAAGCCTGACCAAGGGAAAGGCCCGCACCTTGCACGATGAAGATCGTGGCGAGCGCTGAAGATTCACAACGCCTGCCACGACTTCCACCCAGTGCCTCACCGGCACATCGCTTGCGGCCGCGAGATGCGCAAGACAACTCGATATTGGCGGTCACGATGACCTGCGGCTGCACGGCGCCGAGGTGCCGAAGTTTCTCGGTGCGCAGACGCCGAGAGCCTGGCTGCAGGATCGAGTAGGTTCCGGCAGACCCGCAGCAGCGCGCGGCCTCCCGCGGTTCACGCACCCGTGCCCGACCGCTTCGAGCAGGCTTTCCACCCGGCCGCGGATACGTTGGGCGTGCTGCAGCGTGCAGGGCGACTGCCAGGCGATGCGCTGCGGCTTCGCGGCGCGAATCCCGGCGCGGTCGAAGTCCTGCGCGCCGATGAGCTCGGACAGATCACGCGCCGCCGCCGCCACGCGCTGCGCCATGCCGGCGAGTTCAGCGTCCTCGTGCAGCAGGTGCGCGTAGTCCTTGACCATGGCGGCGCAACCGCTGGCGCTGATCACCAGGCATTCGGCGCCCTGCTCGAGCAATTGGTGCCAGTGCCTTACATTGGCCTTGACCTGCGCCAGCGCCTGCGCGGTGCGCGACAGGTGATGATTCAGCGCGCCGCAGCAGCCGGCGCCGCTGTCCGCGATCAGGCTCACGCCCAGGCGATCCATGACCCGGGCAGCCGCGGCATCGATGGCCGGCGCCAGCGCCGGCTGCACGCAGCCTTGCATCAGGATCATGCGCCGCGCATGTCGTGCGGCCGGCCACGGGCCCGGCGCCTGCGGCGCCACAGGGACGGGAGCCGCGAGGCGTGCCGGCAAAGCGCAGCGCAGCCGCCGGCCCACGCCGAGCAGCGCCGCGAACCAACGCCGGCGCGACAGCACCGCGCCCAGCAGGCCGCGCTGCCAGCGATTCGCCAAGGGCCGTGGCGCGCGCTGCTCCGCCAGCTCCCGGCCCACGTCCACCAACTGCCCGTAGCGCACACCGGAGGGACAGGCCGATTCACAGGCGCGGCAGGTCAGGCAGCGGTCCAGGTGATCTCGCGCCACTTCGCCGGGGCCGGCATTTTCGGCCATCTGCTTGATGAGATAGATGCGGCCGCGCGGGCTGTCGAGTTCATCGGCCAGCAATCCGTAAGTGGGACAGGCCGGCAGACAGAAGCCGCAGTGGACGCAGGGCAGGATGAGCTGCGCGGCCTGCTGCGCCAGCTCCCGCTGCGGATGATCATCGGGCACGCGCGTGTACATCGTGCTCCTACAACCCGGCGTACAGCCGGCCAGGATTGAACAGGCCTTGCGGGTCGAACACGGACTTGACCGAGCGCATCAAGGCCTGTTGCGCGGCCGGCAGCGGCTGGAATACCTCGCTGTTCCGATCGCGCGTCCGAAACCGGGTCGCGAAGCCTCCCACGGCCGCCGCGGCGGCACGGACATGCTCGAAGTCCTGTGCACCCATCACCCAGCGTTGCGCTCCGCCCCACTCCCACAGTTCTGTGGCTCCCAGCGCCTGTGCCGGCGTCACGGCCGGTACGGCGACGCGTATCAATTCCTCGGCGGCGGCGAGCTTCTCGAGGCGATGTTCGCGCAGGTCGCGCCAGAAATCCTCGGCGGCTTCCACCACCTCACCGCCCAGCTCACGGCGGGTGGCAGCGATGGCCGCGGGCGAGCCGGACAGGCGCACCCGCAAGCTGCCGTTCATCCAGCAGCTCGCGGAAATGCAGCTGGGTCGCTGCGCGAGCCGCGCCAGGGTCGCCAATGCCTCTTGCGAATCCACCTCGAGGCGCAGGGTCATCGAGTCTGCCGGTTGCGGCAGCACTTTCAACGACACCTCGAGCAGCACGGCAAGGCAGCCCAGGCTCCCCACCATCAGGCGCGACACATCGAAACCGGCGACGTTCTTCATCACCTGGCCGCCGAAGCGCAGCGCCTCACCGCTCCCGGTGAGCAGTTGCACGCCCAGCACGAAATCCTTCACCGCGCCGCTGTACGCGCGCGCCGGTCCCGCGAGGCCACAAGCGACGGTGCCGCCGAGTGTCGCCTGCGGCCCGAAATGCGGTGGCTCGAAGGGCAGGTACTGGCCGTGCTGCGCCAATGCGGCCTCGATCTCGGCCAGCGGCGTGCCAGCCCGCGCGCTCAGCACCAGTTCGCCGGGGTCGTAACTCAGGATGCCGCGATGGCCTCCAAGTTCCAGCGGCTCGCCCGCCACCTCGCGCCCATAGAACTGCTTGGTGCCACCGCCCACCAACCGCAACCGCGCGCCGCGCGTGGCGGCATCGCGGATGTGCTCGGCGAGCTGTGTTGTCTGGTCGGCGTCCACGCGATGACCTCGCCCGTCAGAACCGCGGCAGGTCCGCGTGGGGAAGCCGTCCGTGATGCACGTGCATGGCGCCGTGCTCGGCGCAGCGCGCCAGCGTCGGCACGGCCTTGCCCGGATTCAAGAGGCGCGCCGGATCGAAGGCCGCCTTCAGCGCATGGAACACGGTGAGCTCACCCGCGCCGAACTGCGCGCACATGGGCCCGAGTTTTTCCACGCCCACGCCATGCTCGCCGGTGACGGTGCCGCCCACTTCCACGCACAATTCCAGCACGCGCGCGCCTAAGCGTTCCGCGCGCGCCAGCTCCCCCGGCCGCCCCGCATCGAACAGGATGAGGGGATGCAGGTTGCCGTCACCCGCGTGGAACACATTCACGATGGGCAAGGCGGCCTCGCGGGACAGCTCGGCGATGCGCATCAGCACATCCGGCAGCCGGCGGCGCGGAATGGTGCCGTCCATGCAGTAGTAGTCCGGCGCCAGCCGCGCCACGGCGGAGAAGGCGCTCTTGCGCCCCGACCACATGCGCTCGCGCGCCGCCGCATCGGCGGCCTGTGACACCGCCAGCGCGCCGCAGCCGGCCAGGTGCTCGCGCACCCGCTCCGCCTGCCAGGCCACATCCTCGGCCACGCCATCCAGCTCGCACAGCAGCAGGGCCTGCGCGCCGCGTGGATAGCCGCAGTGGGCGAAATCCTCGGCCGCCTCGATGGCCGGCCCGTCCATCATTTCAAGGCCCGCGGGGATGATGCCGGCGCCGATGATGGCCGCCACGGCGGCGCCGCAGGCGGGCACGTCGGCGAAGGTCGCCATCAGCAGCTCCACGCTCGGCGGCCGCGGCAACAGGCGCACCGTCACTTCCACCACCACGCCCAGCAGCCCTTCGGAGCCTGTCAGCAGCGCCAGCAGTTCGAAGCCGTTGGTCTCCTGCATTTCATTGCCGATCGTCAGCAGCTCGCCGTCGAGCGTGAGCAGCTTGATCTGCAGCAGGTTGTTGAAGGTCAGCCCGTACTTCAGGCAATGCACGCCGCCGGAATTCTCGGCCACGTTCCCGCCGATGCTGCAGGCCAGCTGCGAGGACGGATCCGGCGCATAGAACAGACCGAACGGGCGCGCCGCTTCCGAGATGGACAGATTGGTCACGCCGGGCTGCACCCGCGCGATGCGCCGCATTGGATCGAGCTCCAGCAGGCGGTTCATGCGCGACAGCACCAGCAGCACGCCACCCGCCACCGGCAGCGCGCCGCCCGACAGGCCCGTGCCCGCGCCGCGCGTCACCACCGGGACGCCGTGCGCCCGGCAGATGCCCAGCACGCGGCGCACCTGCTCCACCTCGGTGGGCAGAACGACGAGATCAGGAACTCGGGTGTGCGCGCTCAGCGCATCGCATTCGAACGCGGCGCAGCCTTCCGGACTGGTCTTCAGGCCCGCGGGATCCAGCACCTCCCGCAGTTCCCGAATCAGCGCCGGGTCCACGCGCGTCGCTCAGCGGGCGACGAAACGCGCCGAGGTCTTGGACTTGATCTCCTCCAGCGTCACGCCCGGCGCCATTTCGACGAGCTCGAAACCGGCGCTGCGCGAGGGCCGCGAGAACACGGCAAGATCGGTGATCAGCATGTCCACGACGTTCGCACCGGTGAGGGGCAGCTCGCAATGCGGCTTGAACTTGTGCGAGCCGTCCTTGGCGGTGTGTTCCATCACCACCACGGTCTTCTTCACGCCGGCGACCAGGTCCATGGCCCCGCCCATGCCCTTGACCATCTTGCCGGGCACCATCCAGTTGGCCAGGTCCCCCTGCTCGGAGACCTCCATGGCGCCGAGCACGGAGAGGTTGATGTGCCCGCCGCGGATCATGCCGAAGCTGTCGGAAGAAGAGAAATACGAGGACATCGGCAGCTCGGTGATGGTCTGCTTGCCGGCATTGATCAGGTCCGGGTCTTCCTCGCCCTCGAATGGGAAGGGTCCCATGCCCAGCATGCCGTTCTCAGACTGCAGTACCACCTTCATTCCTTCCGGAATGTAGTTGGCCACCAGGGTCGGAATGCCGATCCCGAGGTTCACGTAGAAGCCGTCGCGCAGTTCCTTGGCGGCGCGCATCGCCAGTTCGTTTCGATTCCACGGCATGATGATGCTCCTAAGCCGTGCGCTTGCGCACGGTACGGTTTTCGATGCGCTTCTCGTAGGCGCCACCACGGATGATGCGCTTCACAAAGATCCCCGGCGTGTGGATCTGGTTCGGATCGAGTTGCCCCGGTTCGACCAGTTCCTCGACTTCGGCGATGGTCATGGAACTTGCCGAGGCCATCATGGGATTGAAGTTGCGCGCGGTCTTGCGGTAGATCAGGTTCCCCTCGGTGTCGCCCTTCCAGGCCTTGACCAGGGACACATCGGCCCACAGGCCCTTTTCCAGCACCCAGGTCTCGCCATCGACCACGCGTGTCTCCTTGCCCTCGGCCACGAGAGTTCCGGCGCCGGTGCGCGTGTAGAAACCGTAGATGCCGGCTCCTCCCGCACGCACGCGCTCGGCGAGGGTCCCCTGCGGGTTGAACTCCAGCTCCAGCTCGCCGGCGAGGAACTGGCGCTCGAACTCCTGGTTCTCGCCCACGTAGGAGGAGATCATTTTCTTGATCTGGCGCGTCTTGAGGAGCATCCCCAGCCCGAAGCCGTCGACGCCCGCGTTGTTGGACACCACGGTCAGGCCCTTCACGCCCGAATCGCGCAGCGCCAGGATCAGATTTTCCGGGATGCCGCACAGGCCGAAACCGCCGGACATGATGGTGATGCCATCGCGCACCACGCCCTTGAGCGCGGACGCCGCATCGGGAAACACTTTCGAAATACTCACGATACCCTCCTCTCGTCAACGCGCCGTGCGCCGCAGTGCGGCTTCCAGCGTGTTCGACAACAACATGGCGATGGTCATCGGGCCGGCGCCGCCGGGCACCGGGGTGATCCAGCCGGCGCGCTGCGCTGCGCCCGCGAAATCCACATCGCCCACCAGCCTGCCATCGGCGAGCCGGTTGATGCCCACATCGAACACCGCGGCGCCGGGCTTGATCCACTCGCCCGGGATCATCTCGGGCTTGCCGATGGCGGCCACCACGATGTCCCCGCGCATCACCTCGCTGGCGAGGTCCTTGGTGCGCGTGTGGCAGACCGTGACCGTGCAGCCGGCGAGCATGAGCTCCAGGGCCATCGGCCGGCCAACGATGTTCGAGGCGCCCACCACCGTGGCGCGGGCACCTGACAATGGCACATTGTATTCCTGCGCCAGACGCATCACCCCATAGGGCGTGCAGGGACGCAGGGCGGGACGCTTCTGCGCCAGGAGCCCGGTGTTGGTGGGATGAAAGCCATCGACGTCCTTGTGCGGATCGATGGCATCCATGATCTCGTTCGCATCGAGCCCTGCGGGCAGCGGGAGCTGCACGAGGATGCCATCCACCCGCTGGTCCTTGTTGAGCAACTCGACCAGCCCGAGCAGTTCCTGCCGGGTCACATTGTCGGGCGGATCGAAGGAGAAGGATTCGATGCCCACTTCCGCGCAGGCCTTCTTCTTGTTGCGCACGTACACGGAAGATGCCGCGTTGTTGCCGACCTGCACCACGGCCAGGCCCGGTGCACGGCCGTAGGTGGCGGCGAACTGCCGCACCTTGCCCGCCACCTCGCTGCGCACCCGCGCCGCGACGGCCTTGCCATCCAGGACGATCGCGCTACCTTTCGAGTCCGCCATGATCAGTACCGGTAGTGATCGGGCTTGTACGGCCCGTGCTTGTTGACGCCGATGTAGGCGGCCTGCGCGTCCGACAGCTCGGTGAGCTGCGCGCCGAGCTTGGAGAGCTGCAGCCGCGCCACTTTCTCATCCAGGTGCTTGGGCAGGATGTACACGCCCACCGGGTACTGCTCGGTGCGGGTGTACAGCTCGATCTGCGCGATCACCTGGTTGGCGAAGGAGGAGCTCATCACGTAGGAAGGGTGACCGGTGCCGCAGCCCAGGTTCACCAGGCGCCCCTCGGCCAGCAGGATGATGCGCTTGCCGTCGGGGAAGATGACGTGGTCGACCTGCGGCTTGATGTTCTCCCACTTGTAGTTGCGCAGCTCGGCCACCTCGATCTCGTTGTCGAAGTGGCCGATGTTGCAGACGATGGCCTGGTTCTTCATCGCCCGCATGTGCGCCTGGGTGATGACCCGCGCATTGCCGGTGGCGCTGACGAAGATGTCGGCCTTGTCGGCCGCGTAGTCCATGGTCACCACGCGGTAGCCTTCCATCGCCGCCTGCAGCCCGCAGATCGGGTCGACCTCGGTCACCCACACCTGCGCCGAGAGCGCCCGCAGCGCCTGCGCCGAGCCCTTGCCCACATCACCGTAGCCGCACACCACCGCGACCTTGCCGGCGATCATCACGTCGGTGGCCCGCTTGATGGCATCCACCAGCGACTCGCGGCAGCCATACAGGTTGTCGAACTTGGACTTGGTCACCGAGTCGTTCACGTTGATGGCCGGGAACGCGAGCTGCTTCTTCTTGTGCATCTCGTACAGGCGCTTGACCCCGGTGGTGGTCTCCTCGGTCACGCCCTTGACCTTGGCGAGGCGCGTGGAGTACCAGTTCGGATCCGACTTCAGCTTCGCCTTGATGGCGGCGAACAGGAACTGCTCCTCCTCGCTCCCGGGCCTCGCGATGACGCTGGCGTCTTTCTCGGCCTTCGCGCCCAGGTGCAGCAGGAGCGTGGCATCACCGCCATCATCCAGGATCATGTTCGAGTAGCCGCCGTCGGGCCACTCGAAGATGCGGTGCGTGTAATCCCAGTAGTCCTCGAGGCTCTCACCCTTGATGGCGAACACCGCCGTGCCGTTCTTCGCAATCGCCGCGGCCGCATGGTCCTGCGTCGAGTAGATGTTGCAGGAGGCCCAGCGCACCTGCGCGCCCAGCGCTTCGAGCGTCTCGATCAGCACGGCGGTCTGGATGGTCATGTGGAGCGAGCCGGTGATGCGCGCGCCCTTCAAGGGCTTGGCGATGGCGAATTCCTCGCGGATGGCCATGAGGCCCGGCATCTCGGTTTCGGCGATCAGGATCTCCTTGCGGCCCCACTCCCATTGGGAAAGGTCCTTGATCGCGTAATCGGCAGTCCTGGCAGCGGCATTCATTACTTGAGGGTCTCCAGCAGGTTCAGGCGGACTTGCGCTTGCCGGCCGAGGCCAGCGCGGCGGCCTTGTCGGTGCGCTCCCAGGAGAACTCGGACTCCTTGCGGCCGAAATGGCCGTAGGCGGCGGTCTTCTGGTAGATCGGCCGCGCGAGGTCGAGCATCTCGCGAAGTCCGTAAGGCGTCAGGTCGAAGTGCGCGCGCACCAGGCGCGTGAGCCGCTCGTCCGCGAGCTTTCCGGTGCCGAAGGTCTGCACCATGATGGAGGTGGGCTCGGCCACGCCGATGGCATAGGACACCTGCACCTCGCAGCGGTCGGCCAGGCCCGCCGCCACGATGTTCTTGGCCACGTAGCGCGCGGCATAGGCCGCCGAGCGATCGACCTTGGAAGGATCCTTGCCCGAGAAGGCGCCGCCGCCGTGGCGGGCGAAGCCGCCGTAGGTGTCGACGATGATCTTGCGCCCCGTGAGGCCGCAGTCGCCCACGGGCCCGCCAATGACGAAACGCCCGGTCGGGTTGATGTGGTACTTGGTGCGCCTGGACAGCCACTTCTTCGGCAGCACCGGCTTCAGGATCTCCTCCATCACCGCCTCGCGCAGCGCGCGGGTCGAGATCGAATCCTCGTGCTGCGTCGAGAGCACCACGGCCTCGATGCCCACGGGCTTGTCGTTCTCGTAGCGCAGCGTGACCTGACTCTTGGCATCGGGACGGAGCCAGGAGAGCTTGCCCGACTTTCGCACCTGCGCCTGCTTCTTCACCAGGCGATGCGAGAGCGTGATGGCCGCCGGCATGAGCACGTCGGTCTCGTTGGTGGCGTAGCCGAACATCAGGCCCTGATCCCCGGCGCCCTGCTTCTTCGCATCCTTGCGATCCACGCCCTGCGCGATGTCGGGTGACTGCTTGCCGATGACGTTCAGCACGCCGCAGGAGGCGCCATCGAAGCCCATGTCGCTGGTGTTGTAACCGATGTCGAGCACGGTCTTGCGCACGATGGCTTCCACGTCCACCCAGGCGCTGGTCGTGACCTCGCCCGCGACGATGACCACGCCCGTCTTGACTAGCGTCTCGCAGGCCACGCGGCCCTTGCGGTCGGCCGCGAGGATGGCATCGAGGATGGCATCGGAGATCTGGTCGGCCACCTTGTCCGGATGGCCTTCCGACACGCTTTCACTGGTGAACAGGAATGAATTGCTCATGAATGTCCTTGCAGGATGAAACCTTGGCTAGAAACTGTCGCGGAAGCGCTGGTCGAACTGCTCGCGCGTGAAGCGGTGATTCTGCGGTCCGCGGGATTCGACCTTGATCGCGCCCATCAGCGAGGCCAGCCGTCCGGCCGTGGCCCAGTCCTCGCCGCGCAGGATGCCGTGGATCAGTCCCGCGCGGTACGCATCGCCGCAACCCGTGGGGTCTACCACGGCGGCGGGCGTCGCACAGGGAATGTCGATGGCTTCGGTGGGCGTGTGGATCAGCGAGCCTTGCGCGCCGCGGGTGATGATCAGCGCCTTGACGCGCGCGGTGATCTCGCGCACCGTCCAGCCGGTCTTCTGCTGCAGCACCTGCCACTCGTAGTCGTTCACCGCCACCCAGGTGGCCTGCTCGATGAAGTGGCGCAGCTCCGCCCCCTCGAACATCGGCAGGCCCTGCCCGGGATCGAACAGGAACGGGATGCCGGCGGAAGCGAACTGGGTGGCATGCTCGATCATCGCCTGGCGTCCATCGGGGGCCACCACGCCGAGGCCGATGCCGCTGGCATCAGCCACCCGGTTCAGGTGAGCCTCCTGCATGGCGCCGGGATGGAAGGCCGTGATCTGGTTGTCGTCGAGGTCGGTGGTGATGAACGCCTGGGCGGTGAAGGCCGAGTCGATCACCCGGAGGTGGTCGAGAGGGACCCCCTTGCGTTGCAGGGACTCGCGGTAGGGACCGAAGTCGTGTCCGACCGTCGCCATCGGGTAGGCATGCTCGCCCAGCAGCTTCAGGTTATACGCGATATTAGTCGCGCAACCTCCGAATTCTCTTCGCATTTCCGGCACCAGAAAAGACACATTCAGCAGGTGTATCTTCTCCGGCAGGATGTGCGCCTTGAAGCGGTCCTGGAACAGCAGGATGCTGTCGTAGGCGGCCGAACCGCAGATGAGAACCGATTTCTTCGCAGCAGATCGCGTCATGTCGCCATCATCGACCAAGGGCATGAAAAGCCGGCAATTGTACCTGCCGCCGCGTTCCGGTCGATGAGGATTTGCTCAGGGCCTCCCGCGGCCCGCAGGTCACGCTACTGGTGTGCCGCGCGCGCCAGTTCCGCCACGGCCTTGCGGGAGATATCGCTGAGGCCATCGCCCCCCTTGGCATAGTGCGCCACGATCTCACGCCGCATGCGCGGATCCCAGAACCGCTTCATGTGGTTGGCCACGTCCTCGACTGCCTTGTCGGCACCGGACTCGCCGGCGAAGAAGTCCGAGATGTCATTGAGCATCTTGGTCAGTTGTGCGGGATTCATTCCTTGTCACCCAGCCTTTTTAACCTTTTCCGGATGCGCATACACCACGTGCTGACCGGCGCGCGCAAAACCGATCAGCCCCATCCCGGCGCGCTCCGCGACCGAGATCGCGAGTCCCGTGGGCGCGGACACCGCCGCCAGCAGTCCCACGCCCACGGTGGCGGACTTCTGCACCATCTCGAAGCTGGCACGGCTGGTGATCAGCAGGTACCCCGCCCTGAGGTCCGTCCCTGCCCGCAGCAGCGCGCCCAGCGTCTTGTCCATCGCATTATGCCGCCCCACGTCCTCGCGCACGCAGGTCAGCCCGCTGCCCGGAATCACCCAGCCGGCCGCGTGCAAGCCACCGGTCTGCGCACTGATCGGCTGGCGCGTGGAGAGCTCGCGCAGTGCCGCGTGCAGTTCCTCGGCCTCGACGATGGGCCCGGCCGACACGGCCGGGACGGGGCGCATGGCCTGCTCGATGGTTTCTGCGCCGCACAATCCACAGCCGGTGCGGCCCGTGAGATTGCGCCGCTGCTGCAGGAGCGCGGAGAACCGCACCGGTGCGATGCGGATGTGAACGTCTATGGCGTGGGGTCCTTCCTCGACCCGGACATCCAGTATCTCTGCCGGATCCGACACCAGGCCTTCGCTGACGGTGAAGCCCACGGCGAAGTCATCGAGGTCCGCGGGTGATGCCATCATCACCACGTGGGGCACGCCCTGGTAGACCAGCGCGACCGGCGCCTCCTCGGCGACCCGGTCGGTGGTACGCGTCACGGTGCCGTGCGAATAGCGCTCGATCGACCTTTCAGACGTGGTTTGCATCGGGCTCGTAGCGGCGCCGCAGCCGTTCCTGCCAGTCTGCCGGCTGCGAAACCTTGACCACCTGCACCGCCGTCACCTTGTACTCGGGGCAGTTCGTGGCCCAGTCGGAGTTGTCGGTGGTGATGATGTTGGCGCCGCTCTCCGGGAAATGGAAGGTGGTGTACACCACGCCCGGCTGCACGTGCTCGGTAACCTCGGCACGCAAGACCGTGTGCCCTGCCCGGCTGGAGATGCCGACCCAGTCATCGGTCCGGATGCCGCGGTTCTCGGCATCGTCCGGATGGATCTCCAGGCGATCCTCCGAGTGCCAGGTCACGTTCGGCGTGCGGCGCGTCTGCGCACCGACGTTGTACTGCGTGAGTACCCGGCCGGTGGTGAGCAGCAAGGGATAGCGGCTGGTCGAGCGCTCCGGCGTGGCAACGTACTCCGTGACGTAGAAGCGGCCCTTGCCGCGCACGAACTCGCCGATGTGCATGGTCGGCGTGCCTTCCGGTGCGGCGTCATTGCAGGGCCACTGGATGCTGCCCAGGCGGTCGATCTTCTCGAAGGTCACGCCGGCGAAGGTCGGCGTGAGCGCCGCGATCTCCCGCATGATCTCTTCGGGATGCGTGTAGTTCATGGGGTAGCCCAGCGCGTTCGACAGGCGCATGGTGACTTCCCAGTCGGCGAATCCGCACCTGGGCTCGAGCACCTTGCGGACCCGCTGGATGCGCCGCTCGGCATTGGTGAAGGTGCCGTCCTTCTCCAGGAAGGAGGAACCGGGCAGGAAGATGTGCGCGTACTTCGCGGTCTCGTTGAGGAACAGGTCGTGCACGATCACGCACTCCATCGCGGAGAGCGCCGCCACCACGTGATGGGTGTTGGGATCGGATTGCAGGATGTCCTCGCCCTGCACGTACAGGCCGCGAAAACTCCCATCGAGTGCGGCCTCGAACATGTTCGGGATGCGAAGCCCGGGCTCGGCCAGCAGCGGCACGTTCCAGCACTGCTCGAACTGGCGGCGGACGAGGTCGTCGGCCACGTGGCGATAGCCCGGGAACTCGTGCGGGAAGGAGCCCATGTCGCAGGAGCCCTGCACGTTGTTCTGGCCACGCAGCGGGTTGACGCCCACGCCCTCGCGGCCCAGGTTGCCGGTGGCCATCGCGAGGTTGGCGATGCCCATGACCATGGTGCTGCCCTGGCTGTGCTCGGTGACGCCGAGGCCATAGTAGATGGCGCCGTTCGGCGCGGAGGCGAACAGCCGCGCGGCGCGACGGACGGTGTCGGCCGGCACGCCCGTGATGCTCTCGGTCGCCTCGGGCGAGTTGCGCGGCTCGCGGATGAAGGCGCTCCACTTCTGGAAGGCGGCCGGCTCGCAACGCTCAGCCACGTAGCCCGAGCGGACCAGCCCTTCCGTGACGATGACATGCGCGAGGGCATTGATCACCGCCACGTTGGTGCCCGGGCGAAGCTGCAGGTGATAGTCGGCCTGGATGTGCGGCGAGCGCACCATCGCGATGGCACGCGGATCCACCACGATGAGCTTCGCGCCCTGGCGCAGCCGGCGCTTGAGCTGCGAGGCGAACACCGGATGGCCGTCGGTGGGATTGGCGCCGATGATCATGATGACATCGGCCTGCATGACGGAGTCGAAGGCCTGCGTGCCGGCCGACTCGCCGATGGTGGACTTCAGGCCAAAGCCGGTGGGCGAATGACAGACGCGCGCACAGGTGTCGACGTTGTTGTTGCCGAAGGCGGCGCGCACCAGCTTCTGCACGAGGAAGGTCTCCTCGTTCGTGCAGCGCGAGGAGGTGATGCCGCCGACCGAGTACCGGCCATGCTGCCGCTGCAGGCGCCGGATCTCGGAGGCCGCATGCGTGATGGCCTCGTCCCAGGACACCTCGCGCCACGGGTCGCTGATGCGCTCACGCAGCATGGGCTTCAGGATCCGGTCGGGATGGTTGACGTAACCGAAGGCGAAACGCCCCTTCACGCAGGCATGTCCATGGTTCGCCTGGCCGTCGCGGTTGGGCGCCATGCGCACCACCTCGGTGGCCGCGCCCGTGCCCCTGACCTCGGCCTTGAACGTGCAGCCCACGCCGCAGTAGGCGCAGGTGGTCGTCACGGTGCGCTCGGGCTGGCCCATGAGGCGCAGCGACTTCTCGGTCAGCGCCGCCGTCGGGCAGGCTTCGACGCAGGCGCCGCAGGACACGCACTCCGACTCCAGGAACGACACGTCCTCGCTGGCCGCCACCTTGGAGTCGAAGCCACGCGACTGGATGGTCAGCGCGAGCGTCCCTTGCACCTCATCGCAGGCGCGCACGCAGCGCGAGCAGACGATGCACAGGTTGGGGTCGAAGGTGAAATACGGATTGCTCTCGTCCTTCGCGATGCCCTGGTGACGCTCGCCGGCGAGGCCGTAGCGGGTCTCCTCGATGCCCACCAGCTTCGCCATGTCCTGCAATTCGCAGTGGCCGTTGGAGGGGCAGTTCACGCAGTCGAGCGGATGATCCGACACGTACAGCTCGACGACGCCCTTGCGCAGTTGCTGGAGCTTTTCGCTTTGCGTGCGTACCTTCATGCCCTCGCTGACCAGGGTGGTGCAGGAGGCCGGGTAGCCCTTGCGGCCCTCGATCTCGACCAGGCACAGCCGGCAGGAGCCGAAGGCCTTGAGGGTGTCCGTGGCGCACAGCTTCGGCACCTGCGTGCCGCCCAGCGCGGCGGCGCGCATGATCGAGGTGCCCTCGGGCACGCTGATCCGCCGCCCGTCGATTTCCAGCGTCACCGCCGGCGCGGCGGCGCCACCCTTCCGCTCCACGGCGGGCGGTGTTCCCAGGTCGCGATGATCAATGGCGTACATGGTGGAAATCCTCGGGGAAATGCTTCAGCGCGCTCTGCACCGGGAAGGGCGTCATGCCACCGAGGCCGCACAACGAGCCCTGCAGCATGGTCTCGCACAAGTCTTTCAGCAGGGTGAGGTTGGCGTCCACGTCCTTGCCCGCGATGATGCGATCCATCACCTCGGCGCCGCGCGTGGAGCCGATGCGGCAGGGGGTGCACTTGCCGCAGGATTCCTTGGCGCAGAACTCCATGGCATGGCGTGCCATGCGCGCCATCTGCACCGTGTCGTCGAACACCACGATGCCGCCGTGGCCGAGCAGCGCACCGATGCCCGACAGCGCCTCGTAGTCGATCACGGTGTCGAACTGCGAGGCCGGCACGTAGGCGCCCAGCGGGCCGCCGATCTGCACGGTGCGGATGGGCCGGCCCGAGGCGCTGCCGCCGCCAAAGTCGTACAGCAACTCGCGCAAGGAAACGCCGAACGCGAGCTCCACCAGGCCGCCGCGCTTGATGTTGCCGGCGAGCTGGATGGGCAGCGTGCCGCGCGAGCGGCCGACGCCGAAGTCACGGTAATGGGCGGCGCCCTTCGCGAGGATCACCGGCACGCTGGCCAGGGAGATCACGTTGTTGACGATGGTGGGCTTGCCGAACAGGCCGACGATGGCGGGGAGCGGCGGTCGTACGCGCACCTCGCCGCGCCTGCCCTCGAGGCTCTCGAGCATCGAGGTTTCCTCGCCACAGATATACGCGCCCGCCCCCAGCCGCACCTCGAGGTCGAAGCGCTTGCCGCTGCCGCAGACATTGGCGCCGAGGTAACCATTCGCGCCGGCCGTGGCGATGGCCGCGCGCAGCGCGCGCGCCGCATGCGGGTACTCCGCTCGGCAGTAGATGAACCCCTGCGTGGCGTCCACCGCGATGCCGGCGATGGTCATGCCCTCGATGAGCGTGAAGGGGTCTCCCTCCATGAGCATGCGGTCGGCGAAGGTGCCTGAGTCCCCTTCGTCGGCATTGCAGGTGATGTATTTCTGTTCCGCCGCCTGCTCCAGCACGGTCTTCCACTTGATGCCGGTGGGAAAGGCGGCACCGCCACGACCCCTGAGGCCCGAGTCGGTCACTTCCTGCACGATCTGCGCACCGCTCATGCCGAGCGCGCGCGCCAGGCCCGCATAGCCGCCGTGGGCCCGATAGTCATCCAGGGACAAGGGATCGATGCGGCCGACGCGCTCGAAGGTGAGCCGCTGCTGCCGGCGCAGCCATGGCAGTTCCTCGACCGGACCGAGGCGCAAGGCGTGCGCGCCACCCTGCAGGAAGCCTGCATCGAACAGCGAGGGGACATCCGCCGCCGACACGGGACCGTAGCCGATGCGCACGGGACCGCATTGCACCTCGACCAGCGGCTCGAGCCAGTACATGCCTCGGGAGCCATTGCGCACGATGCGCACCGACTGGCCGCGCTCACGCGCCGCCGTGGCGATGCGGTCGGCCACCGCGCCCGCTCCCAGCGAGAGCGAACCGGCATCGGCAGGCACGTAGAGGGTGATGCTCATGTCAGTTCCGACAGCAGCTCGTCGGCCCGCTGCGGCGTGACGCGTCCGTGCAGTTCGCCGTCGATCATGACGGAGGGCGCGCAGGCGCAGTTGCCCAGGCAGTAGACGGGCAACAGGGAGACCTTGCCGTCCGCCGTGGTGCCATGGAAGTCCACGTTCAGCCGCTGCTTCAGGTGGTCGATGAGTCCTTCCGAATGCATGGACTGGCAGGCCTCTGCCCGACACACTTCAAGAGTGTGCCGGCCGCCACGATGTTCCCTGAAGAAGTGGTAGAAGCTCACGACCCCGTGCACCTCGGCACGGGACAGGTTCAGGCCATCGGCAATCACCGCCACCGCCGCGGTGGGGATGCAGCCCAGCGCCGCCTGCACCTCGTGCAGGATCTCGATCAACGGCCCGGGCCGCGCCGCCAGCCTCGCCACGATGCCATTGACCTGCTCCAGTTCTTTCGGATCAAGCTGTTGCATATGTTTCGTCGGTAGGACCTGCAATTTACCGCACCCGGTGCAACGGGCTCAACGGCGACGCGCCAGGGCGTAGAAGCTGATGCCGATCCACACCACGTTGAGCGCGGCGGAAGGGTACGCCTCCTTGACGCCAGAGTTGACGATGAAGCCTGCTGCGCCCGCGATGTTCATGTACTGGTAGGTCCTGGATTGGGGCCCCACCTTGCCGATGGACAGCAGCGCATAGGCGCCGAGGATCAACGCCATCCCGGCCCACCCCAGCACCTCGACCAGCAGGTTCATGGTTCATTATTCCCGAAACGACAGGCATGGGTGACCAAAATGCGACACGGGCCGGTCAACTTCCGCCGAACCAGTTGTAGCCCTGGTTCTCCCAGTAACCGCCCGGGTAGGTGTTGGTGACATACAGCGACAGGATGTGCTTGGGGTTCTTGTAGCCAAGCTTGGTGGGCATGCGCAGCTTCATCGGGAAGCCATACTCGCGCGGCAGGGTCGCGCCATCGTAACTCAACGCCAGCAGGGTCTGCGGGTGCAGGGCCGTGGGCATGTCGATGCTGGTGAAGTAATCGTCCGCGCACCGGAAGGCCACGAACCGGGCGGTGGTATCGGCGCCGATGCGCTGCAGGAAACTTGCAAATCTCACGCCCCCCCACCGGCCGATGGCGCTCCAGCCCTCCACGCAGATGTGCCGCGTGATCTGCTCCTCCTGCGGCAGCGCCTGCAGCTCGGTGAGGCTCCAGTGGCGCCGGTCGGCCACCAGCCCCCCCACCTCCAGGCGGTACTGCTGTCCATCGACCTGCGGTGCGCGTGATCTTGCATAGAAGGCGTTGAAGGGAAAGGGCCGCGTGATCATCGAGGCGGGATAGGTGGGAGCAAGACGCGCGGGGTCGAACAGTCCCGCCTGCACCCGATCGTTGAAGCGCGACACCTGCCGCAGGAATCCATCGACGCCCCGGTTGTTGCTGATGCCGCAACCCGTGAGCATGACCAGCCCTCCGAGGGTGATTCCCTGCCGCAGGAACAGCCGGCGCGCGGGCCGGGACAACTCGCGCAGGGCATCACCGAGGATCAATTGACGTTCCGGATCGCGCATGCGCCCTCCCCTCATCGTCCGCGGGTGATGTAGCCCAGCGTGCGGGGCACGAGCACCACCATCACCAGGTGCACGACGAAAAAACCGACCAGCAAGGCCATGGCCACGAAATGCACCACCCGCGCCTCGTCATATCCGCCCATCACCTCGCGCAGCAGCGGGAACTGCACCGACTTCCACACCACGAGCCCGGAAAGCACGATCAGCAGGATATCCAGCACCACGAACAGGTAGGCCACCTGCTGCACGGCGTTGTAGTGCCCCGGATCATCGTGGCCGAGCCTGCCGCGCAGGGCCGCGCGCAGGTCGAGCAGCAGGCGCTGCGGGCGCAGCGAGCCGAAGCGCTCGAAGAACCGCCCCGAGAGAAGGTTCAACGCGAGGTACAGCAAGCCGTTGACGATCAGCAGCCACATCGCGGCGAAGTGCCACAGCAGCGCCCCGCCGAGCCAGCCGCCGAGGGTGTAGCGATCCGGAAAGCGGAACGGCCAGATGGGCGATGCGTTGTAGATGCGCCAGCCGCTGGCCACGAGAATCAGCACCGCGAGCACGTTCAGCCAATGCATCAGCCGCAGCCAGCCGGGATGCACCACGCCAGGCACCACGCCAGGCACCACGCCAGGCACGGTGCTCATGGATCAGGGTCCGCTGGCAGCCGGGGCCACCGGTGGCGTGGGAGCCTCCTGCCAGCCCCCGCCCAGCGCCCGATAGAGCTGTACGGTGGCGAGGAGCCGGTCACGGCTCGCCGTGACCAGCGACAGCTCCGCCCCGAACAGGTCGCGGTCGGCATTGGTGACGTCCACATAGGAGGCCGTACCCACATCGTAGCGCGCATGGGCGATTGTACTCGCCCGTCGCAGTGCTTCCACCTGATCGCGCTGCGCGGCCTCGATCTCGCCCTGCTTGACGCGCGCGATCAGCGCATCGGCCACCTCGCCCAGCGCGCGCTGCACGCTCTGCGCATAGGCGGCCAGCGCCTGCTGCCGGCGCGCATCCGCGGCGCGCTTGGTGTACACGCTGCGCTGCGGGTCCAGCAGCGGCTGCAGCAATCCGCCGGTGACCGACCAGGCTTCGTTCTGCGGGGTGAACAGGCGGGACAGGTCGGTGCTGATGCGTCCGAACTCGCCGGTCAGGGACAGCGTGGGCAGCAGCAGCGCCTTGGCCGCACCGGCCCTTGCGTTGGCCGCGACGAGGGCCTGCTCGGACTCGAGCACATCGGGCCGCCGCTCGATCAGGCTCGCCGGCAGGCCGGGCGGCGGCACCGGCGCGGTGCCGGGAACCGCGGCCTGCTGCGGCAGCTCGATGCCCTCCGGATATCCGCCCAGCAGGATCGCGAGCTGGTGCTCGGTGCGGGCGAGTTCCAGTTCCTGCTGCGGGATCGCCACCCGCGCGGCGGCGAGCTGCGCCTCGGCCGAGGCCACATCGAGCCCCGAGATGACGCCGCGGTCATGCTTGGCGCGCGTCAGATCGACCAGCTTCTGGCGCGTGTCCACCGTGCGCCGGGTGATCGCCAGCTCCTCGTGCAGCGTGATGAGCTGGAACCAGGTGCTGGCCACATCGCTCACCAGCCCGACGCGCACCGCGCGACGCGCAAACTCGGTGGACAGCAGGTCAGCTCGCGCCGCCTCGCGCGCCCTGCGCAGCCGTCCCCACAGGTCGATCTCCCAGGAGAGGGCGGCCTGGGCCTGGAACAGGGTGCCCATGCGCGGCTGGCCGGCACGAAGCTCATCCTGGGCCAGCGCCGAGCGCTGCGCGGCGACCTGCGCCGACACCTGCGGCAGCACCGCCAGGCCCGCAGCGCCCGCCAGTGCACGCGCCTCAGTGAGCCGCGCCGCGGCGATGCGCACATCGGCGTTGTTGTCCATCGCCGTGCGGATCAACCGCTGCAGCACCGGGTCCTGGTACAGGTCCCACCAGCGCAGGTCACCCAGCGAGGCCCCGGGCGTGCCGTCGGCGTCGAAGCGGAAGCGCGCGGGCACCTTGAGATCCGGCCGCGCATAGTCGGGGCCGATGGCGCAGCCAGCCAGGACCACCAGTGCAAGGCACGGCAGGAGCCTGCGCAGCGAAAGCCTTCGCAGCTGAAGTTTTCGCAGCAGGAGCCTTGGCATCAGGCGGCCTCTCGGGTGCCGGCACGCCCCGCCCGCCAGCGTTCCGCCAGTCCCGCGAGCACGACGTAGAACACGGGCACGAGGAACACGCCCATCAGCGTCGCGGCCAGCATGCCGGATACCACGGTGGTGCCCAGCACCTGTCGCGCACCGGCCCCTGCGCCCCGCGCCAGCGCCAGCGGCAGGGAGCCGAGAACGAAGGCCAGGGAGGTCATGAGGATGGGCCGCAGGCGCAAGGTCGCACCCCGCAGGGCGGCCTCGACGAGATCGGTGCCGCGCTCGTGCTCGAGCTTGGCGAATTCGACGATGAGGATGGCGTTCTTGGCCGCCAGGCCGATCAGCATCACGAGTCCCACCTGTGCGTAGATGTCATTGGCCATGCCGCGCAGGGTCAGCGCGCCGAACGCGCCGACGATGGCCAGCGGTATGCCGAGGATCACCGCGAATGGTACCACCCAGCTCTCATACAGCGCCGCCAGCACCAGGAACACGAACACCAGCGCCATCGCGAACACGTAGGGTGCCTGCGCGCCGGCCTTGATCTCCTGGTAGGTGATGCCGGTCCAGTCGAAACCGAACCCTTCCGGCAGCGCCTGTCCGAGCGAGGTCATCGCGGCGATGCCCTGCCCCGAGGACAGGCCCTCCGCGGCGGCGCCGTTGAGCGTGGCGGCGCGGTAGATGTTGTAGCGCTCGATGTACTCGGGCCCCTCCTTCGGCTTCACCGTGACCAGGGTGGACAGCGGCACCATGTCGCCGGCGGCGGTTCGTACATACAGTCCCGTCACCGCATCGGGCGTGGTCCGCGCCTGCGCTTGCGCCTGTGCCGTGACGCGGAAGGTGCGCCCGTACAGGTTGAAATCGTTGATGTAGCTGCCGCCGAGGAAGGTCTGCAGCGTGGAGAACACGTCCGAGATCGACACGCCCAGGGTCTTGGCCCGGTCGCGGTCGAGGATGTATTCCACCTGCGGGATCGAGGCGCTGAAGGGCGTGAACACCCGCGACAGGTCGCGCCGGCCATTGGCCTGGGCGACGAGGTCGGCCACCACGCCGGCGAAACGGTTCAGCTCACCACCGCTCCGGTCCTGCAGCACGAACTCGAAGCCGTTCGACTGGCCGATGCCGGGAATCGACGGGGGATCGACCACCATGAAATTCGCCTCGGGGATCCCCGCCACCAGCTTCCTGAGCCGGTCACCTACCGCCTGTGTCGAATGCGCCCCCCCCGCGCGGTCCCGCCAGGGCTTGAACACCAGGAAGGCGGTGGCGGCGTAGGAGGAGTTCACGCCGGTCAGCACGCTGAAACCGGTGATGGAGACGACGTGCTCGATCTCCGGCGCCTGCTTGCCGATGAGGCCAATGAACTTCTGCACCACGGCTTCGGTACGCTGCTGCGAGGCACCGGCCGGCAGGTTGATGAAGGTCAGCAGGTAGCCCTGGTCCTCATCGGGGAGGAACCCCCCGGGGCGAAGCCACACCAGTGCCCCGGCGATCGCGGCGATGGCGAGGAACGCCCCGAGGGCCAGGCGTTGCCGGCGCAGCAGGTCCGCCACCCGCTGCCGGTACCAGGCGGTGAAGTCGGCAAAGCGCCGGTTGAACGTGGCGAACAGCCGCGCCAGTCCGCCCTGTTGCCCTGCTTCGGCCGCCGGCCTCAGGAGCAGCGCGCACAATGCCGGCGTGAAGGTCAACGCGACCACCACGGAGATCAGCACCGACACCGACAGCGTGAGGGCGAACTGGCGGTAGAACTGGCCGGTGAGGCCGCCGAGGAAGGCCACGGGCACGAACACCGCGATGAGCACCAGCGCGATGGCGATCACCGGTCCCTGGACATCGCGCATGGCGGCCCGCGTCGCGCTGCGCGCATCCAGTCCTTCCGCCTCCATCTTGTGGGACACGGCCTCCACCACCACGATGGCATCGTCGACGACCAGGCCGATCGCCAGCACCAGCGCGAACAGCGTGAGGGTGTTGATCGAGAAGCCGAGCGCCGTGAAGGCGCTGAACGCGCCGATCAGCGAGACCGGCACGGCGAGCATGGGGATCAGCGTGGTGCGCCAGCTCCCGAGGAACACGAACACCACCATCAGCACCAGGAGCGCGGCGATGGCCAGGGTCACGAGCACCTCGTGCACCGACTCGGACACGAACAGCGTGGTGTCGAACGGGACGCTGGCCTCGATGCCGGACGGAAAGGTCTTCGCCAGTTCCGCCACCGTGCGCCGCACCTCGCGCGCCACGTCCAGGGCGTTCGCGTCGGGGAGCTGGTAGATGCCCATCATCACGCTGGCCTGTCCGTCCAGGCGGCTCGAACGCGAGTAATCGGTGGCGGCGAGTTCCACCCGCGCGATGTCCCGGAGGCGCACGCTGCTGCCATCGGACCTGGCGCGCACCACGATGTTCTCGTAGTCCGGCACGTTCGACAGCCGGCCGCGCATGCTCACCGTGTACTGCAGCTGCTGGCCCCTGGGCGCAGGCTCCGCGCCGATCAGCCCCGCCGGGGCGACGATGTTCTGCTCGTTGAGCACGCTGGACACGTCCTGCGTGGTGACGCCGAGCTGCGCCATGCGGTCGGGGTCGAGCCAGATGCGCATGCCATAGTCGCGCGCGCCGAACACGTTGACCTGGCCCACGCCCTTCACCCGCGCCAGCGAGTCGTACAGGTTGAGCTTGGCGTAGTTGCTCAGGAACAGGTAATCGTAGCGCGGGTCGGTCGAGCGCACCGCCACCGCCATCAGGATCTGCGGCTGGCGCTTGGCGACCACCACGCCCTGGCGCACCACTTCCTGCGGCAGGTTGCGCTGCGCGATCGCCACCTGGTTCTGCACGTCGACGGCGGCGATGTCCTGGTCCGTGCCCACATCGAAGGTGACGGTGAGCGAGTAGGACCCATCGTTCGCGCTGCGCGAGTCCATGTAGATCATGTTCGGCACGCCGTTGACCTGCTGCTCGATGGGCGCGGCGACCGACTGCTCGATGGTGGCGGCATCCGCCCCGGGGAAGGTGGTGGAGACGACGATCGAGGGCGGGGTGATCTGCGGGAACCGGGCGATCGGCAGTTGCAGCAGCGCGATGCCGCCGGCCAGCGTGATGATGATGGCGAGGACGGTGGCGAACACCGGCCGGTCGATGAAGAAATCGCTCATGCAGGACCGGGCTTGGTCCCCGGCGAGGGTGTCGCCTTGATGGTGCTGCCGGCGCGCAGCTTCTGCGCCCCGTCCACCACCACCACATCACCCGCCGCGAGGCCGCTCACCACCAGCCATTCCTCGCCCACCCGTGAGCCCATGACCACGTCGCGCCGCTCGGCCTTGCCGTCCGCGCCGGCGATCCAGACGAAGTTGCGGCCCTGCAGTTCCTGCACGGCTCGCTGCGGCAGCAGCAGTGCATCGTCGAGCTTCTGTGAATCCACCACCACCCGTGCGAACTGGCCGGCGCGCAGCAGACGCTCGGGATTGGGCACCGTCAGGCGCACCGGCAGCGTGCCGGTGCGGGTATCCACCGCCGCATCGACGAAATCGAGCTTGCCGGCGTGCGGATACACCGAGCCGTCCGCCAGCACGATGTGGAAGGCCGGCGGATTGCGGTAGCGGTTGTTCACCGATCCGCCGCTGACCTTCTGCAGCTCGAGCAGCCGCTGCTCGCTGATGCTGTAGTTCACGTACATGGGGTCGGTGTCGTACACGCTGGTGAGCAGCGTCTGGTAGGCGGTCACCAGCGCCCCGATGCGCACCTGGGCGCGCCCCATGACCCCGGAGATGGGCGAGGTGATGTCGGTGTAGCCGAGGTTGAGTTCGGCGGTACGCTGCGCTGCGCGTGCAGCATCGACGGAGGCGTGTCCGGCGGCGACCCGCGCCACCACGGCATCGAGCTCCTGCTGGCTGGCGGCGTCCACCTTCGACAGCGGCGCGATGCGAGCCTGGTCGCGTTGTGCCTGCTCGAGCGCCGACTGCGCCTGCGCGGTGGCCGCCTTCGCCTGCGCCAGCGCCTGCTCGTAGGGCTGCGGGTCGATCTTGAACAGCAGCTGGCCCGCGTGCACCACATCGCCCTCCAGCGCCGCCTGCTTCTGCAGCAGCCCGCCGGTGCGCGGCCGGATCTCCACCGTGTTGTAGGCATCGGTGCGTCCGACATATTCGAGCGTCACGGTCGCCGGGCGCGGCTCGAGCTTCACGGTGGTGACATCGATCGGCGGCGGTGCGGGAGGCGCGTGCGGAGAGCAGCCAGCCAGGGCCAGCAAGGCCGCCAGGGCCAGGGATCGGGGCCATTGCCGCCCCGGCCGGAGTTCAGGATGTTTCAGGAGATCTCTACCTGTGCGAGGCGGCGCGGGCAGCGCCACGGTATCCTGCGCTACTGTAGTGCCCGTCCCCGTCCCGCGGCAATCGCAGTGCGGAGATTGGCGTTGTAAGAAGTTCCGCGCGCGCCGCGAGGCGGCCGGCCGACACCGCCTGCAAGCCGGCGGCGAGCCCGGTGATAGACTGCCCGGCAGACGATCGCACCGGTACCCGATCGACTCAGGACCCAAGGGCATGGCCGACCCGACACCCGATTCCCGCAACGATGAACGATGGAAGCTGGAACTGTCGCCCGAGGCGTTTCACGTCATGCGCCAGCATGGCACCGAACGCGCCGGCAGCAGTCCCCTGAACTTCGAGAAGCGCACGGGCCAGTACCGGTGCGCGGCCTGCGGCACGCCGTTGTTCGAATCCGGCACCAAGTACGAGAGCGGCTCGGGCTGGCCGAGCTTCTATGCACCCCTGCCCGGAGCGGTGGCCACCCGCACTGATGAGACCTCAGGGCTGCGCCGCGTGGAAGTCCACTGCGCCCGCTGCGGGGGGCACCTCGGGCATGTCTTCCCGGACGGTCCTCGCCCCACGGGCGAGCGCTACTGCATGAACGGGGTCGCGCTGCGCTTCGAGCCGAGCTGAAGCCTCTCAGCGCCGGCGCGCCGCCCGTGGTTCCGCACCGCCGGTCAATGCCGGTGGGCGGAGGACCAGGCCTGCACGGCGGCCATGGTGTTGGCAACGTGCTTGTCCGGCGCCATCGCGGTGTACTCGTAGAGGATCCTGCCTTCCGGGGAGATCACGTACGAGGTGCGGTCGGCGTACTCGGGCTTGAGCTTCAGGATGGCATCGTAGGCCCTGGAGATCTTCTTCTCGGGGTCGGCCGCCACCGGGAACTTGTTGCGGCACTCCTGCACGGAGAAGCGGTTCAGCACGTCGATGCGATCGTGCGAGACGCCGATGACCGTGGCGCCGAGATCCTTGAAGTGGTCGGTGGCCGCCGCGAAGTCATGCGCCTCGGTGGTGCAGCCCGGGGTGAAGGCGGCGGGGTAGAAATACAGCACCACGGGGCCCTTCTTCAGCGCATCGGCCAGCGAGAAACGGAACGGCTTGCCGGCGAGGCTCGCCTCGGTGGTGAAGTCCGGCGCCGCATCGCCCACCTTGAGCGCCGCGAACGCAGGGCCGGTGGCGAGCAGGATGCCGAGCAGCACGAGCGTGGGTCGAATCATGGCGAGACTCCTGTTGCAAGACCGCGCCGATCTTGCTCCATCCCCCTCGGGCGATCAAGGCGGCTATCATCCGCGCCATGAACGGGCCAGTGGCGATCCAGGACGGCGAAATTCATCTCTGGCAGGTCCCGCTCGGGAACCTTCGTCTTCGTGCGGCCGCGGACGTGCTGGATGAGGCCGAGCGGCGCCGCGCGCAGGGCTTCAGGTTCGCGCAAGACCGCGATCGTTTCATCGCCGCTCACGTGGCATTGCGTCATCTGCTCGGCCATGCGGCGGGCGTGCCGGCGGCGAGCCTCGCGATCGCGGCGCGCGCGGATGGCAAGCCCCACCTGACGGCGCTCGCCGGTCTCGCCTTCAACCTGTCGCACAGCGAGGAGCTGGCGCTCATCGGTGTTGCACGAAGCAATCCGCGAAGCGTCGAACTCGGCGTCGACGTCGAGCGCATCCGGCCGCTGGTGCAGCGAAGCGCGGCGCCGGAGACGGAGGAGGACCTTGCCCTGGCGCAACGGCATTTCACGCCACACGAGATCGATCACCTGCGCTCATTCGCCGCGGGACCCCGGCGCACCCAGGCCTTCTTCCAGTGCTGGACCCGCAAGGAGTCCTGTGTGAAGGCCACGGGCACGGGGATCGGGGTCGACCTGCGCGAATGGCAGGCCGGCTTCGAAGGCGTGGTGCAGGCGGGGCCGCTGTGGCTGAGCTCGGTCACGCTCGATCCCTCGTTGGCGCAGGAGGGCTATGTCGCGGCGGTGGCGGCGACGGCCGCGCCGCACCGCCTCGTGCTGCACCCGCCGGGAGAGCCGCTTCCCGGCATCGGCCGCTGACCCGCAAGGCGGCGCGCGTTCAGCCGGTGCGCGGCATCGAGGCGCCGAGCACGGCGCGCATCTCGCGGCACACGCGCGGCACATCGTCATCCTCCATGGCCGGGAACAGCGGCAGCGTGACGGTCTCGCGACCGATGCGCGCCGCGTTCGGATAGTCCTCCGGCCGGTAGCCCAGCATCCGGTAGTAGGTGAACCCCGGGATGCAGGGATAATGGATGCCCACGCCGATGCCGCGCTCGGCCATGGCCTTCTGGAACTGCACGCGCGTCAGGCCATGGGCGGGGAAGTCGATCAGCACCGTGAACATGTGCCAGCTGTGGCCCGAGTCCCCGCGTGCCGGCAGCACCAGGTCATTGGCCCCTTCCAGCTCGCGGAAATACAGCTGCGCCAGGTCGCGCCGCCGCTGGTTGAATCCGTCGAGCCGGCGCAGCTGGTCGATGCCGATCTGTGCGGCGATGTCGGTCAGGTTGCTCTTGGCGCCGGCGAACATCACGTCCACGCCGCCATCCTCGTCCTTGCGGATGCCGTGGAAGCGATGTTCCTCGATCTGCGCGGCGACGGCCGGGTCCGCGGTGCTGATGGCCCCGCCCTCGATGGTGGTCATGTTCTTGTTCGGATGGAAGCTGAACACCACCAGGTCGCCGAAGCTGCCGACGAGCCGCCCCTGGTATCGCGTGCCGATGGCATGCGCGGCGTCCTCCACCACGCGCAGGCCGTGCTCGCGCGCCAGCGCATACACCCCGTCCATGTCGACGGGGAGCCCTGAAAAATGCACGGGCATGATGGCGCGGGTCTTGCGGGTCACCGCCTTGCGCGCCGCCGCCACGTCGATGTTGCGGCTGGTGAGATCGACGTCGACGAACACGGGCTTCGCGCGCAGCCGGGCCACCACGTTCGCGCTGGCGGCAAAGCTCATCGCGGGCACGATGACCTCGTCCCCCGCGCGTACGCCGGCGATCTCCAGCGCCATCTCCAGTCCCGCGGTCGCCGAGGTCATCACGCGCACGTGGCGCTCGCCCCCGAGGTAGGCGGCCAGCCGTGCCTCGAACTCCTTCACCTTGGGGCCGCTCGCGAGCTGGCCGGAGCGGAACACCTCCGCCACCGCGGCGATGCTGGACTCATCGATGGAGGGACGGGTGAAGGGCAGAAAGGGTTTCATCATCCATTCCTCGATACCAGAACGACACCCGCACAGATCAGCGCGATGCCGGCCGCCTTGGCGAGCGTCAGGGATTCACCCAGCCAGGCGACCGCGGCGAGGGTCACGACCACGTAGCCCAGCGAGAGCATCGGATAGGCCGTGCTCACCGGCGCCTTGGTCAGCGCGGCGATCCACACGCACACCGACAGCGCATAGCAGATCATGCCGCCCCAGAACGGCGCGTTGCGCAGCAGCGCCATCAAGTACGACGGCAGGGTGTCCATGCCGAACGGACCCAGCGAGCCGAGCGACCGGGTTGCCGACTTCAGCAGCAGCTGGGCGGCGGCGTTCAGGCCCACACCGCTCAAGATGAACACCCAGGTCAACCAGTTCATCGGCGCGCCACCACGATACGGTGCGCATCCCGCGCCAGTTCACGCATCGGCACGCCGCTCGCGCGCAACTCGTTCAGGGTCTGTGGTTCCATGATGGCGTAGGCTTGGGCTTGCTGCAGCCATCGTACCCGGAATTGCGCCAGGGAAGCGATGCCGCGGCCAGGGTCGCGCGACAGCCCGTAGTCGAGCTCGCCGCGATAGTCGACCAGGGTCACCGGCCGGCGCCAGTAGAACGGCAGCGTCTGGTCATAGGTGCGCACGCTGTACACGATGGCGGACTCGCGTTCGCCGGCCGGCAGCGCTGCCACCAGCGTCGCGCCGGAATACACGGGCGCCAGCGCCGATGCACCGGCGAGCAGCACCAACACGGCCGCCGACCAGCCCGCCGCCAGGCGACCCACCTCATCCCCGGCCGCCCCGGCGGGCACGCGCCGTACCCACAGGCCCGTGGCGAACAGCAGCAGCGCCGCCAGCGCCAGCGGCCAGCGCAAGCCAAGGAAATACGGTCCGCGCGCGGCATTCGCGAGCAGCCAGGGCAAGGCCGCGGCGGCCGCGCCGAACACGGCGCCGGCGAGGAGGAAGGAGAACGATACGCGCGAGACCTCACGCTGCAGCAGCGCCGGTGACTGCGCAGCGACGAGCAGCGCCACGGCCGGCAATGCCGGCAGGATGTAGGGAATGAGCTTGGAATCCGACAGCGAATAGAACAGGAGTATGAACAGCACCCAGATGCGGATGAACGCGGGCGCATCGAAGCCGCTGCCGCCCGCTTCCCGCCGCCAGCCGCGCAGCAGACACCGCAGCGCCGACCCCGTCCACGGAAGCGTGCCGGCCAGGAACACCGCAGCGAAGAACCAGGCGGGTTCCTCGCGGTCGGCCACGGGGGTCATGAAGCGCGCGAAATGCTCGCGGACGAAGAAGAACTGGAAGAAATCCGGCAGCCGCCTCTGTGCGAGCGCGTGCCAGGGCAGCGCGATCAGCGCGAACAGCGCGAGGCCGGGCAGCAGGTGCAGGCGCCGCCAGGGAGAGAAGTCGCGGCGCAGCGCCGTGTACAGCACGAGCACCGCACCGGGTATCACCACGGCCACCAGGCCCTTGGTCAAGAGCCCCAGCGCCGCGAACACCCAGGCGGCGAGCATGGCCCTGCGCGCAGCACCCTCGCGGCCCGCCCGGCCGTGCACCTGTGCCACGAGGAAGGCGCACAGGCAGCCGGTGAGGTGGCAGGTCAGGCTCATGTCCAGGGTGAGGAGCTGCCCGAGCAGGATGAACAGCAGCATGCTCACCGAGATGGCCGTGGCGCGACGCGCGATGGTTGCATCCCAGCAGCATCGCGCCGCCCAATGGATGGCAGCCGCACAGGCGATGGCGCAAAGGAAGATATAGAGCCGGGCGGCAAAGGCACTCGCACCGAAGAGGCCGAGCAGAGCGGCCGTGGCCCAGTACTGCAGGGGTGGCTTCTCGATGTAGGCGAGGCCGTTCAGGTGCGGAATGGTCCAGTCGCCGGAGGCGAGCATCTCGCGCGGGATCTCGGCGTAGCGGCCCTCATCGGGGTTGAACAGCGGCCGCAGGGCGAGCGCGGATATCCACAGCGCGAGGACCAGCCCCACCAGCGCGAGCGTTGTGGCGCGTGCGCTCAAGCCGCGGTTGGCGGCGTGGCGCCCGCGGGCCCTGCCCGCAGGCTCCGGCCCTGCACGGCCAGCTTGCCGGAACGCCCCGGCACCTCGCCGGACTCAATGGCCGCGCGCGGCAGGGCGCGCTGCTGCGCCCATTCGTGCACGGCGGCGAGCCGCACCAGCCGTGCCCCGCTGCGCCGGCACTTCTCCAGCAGCCGGTCGAAGGCGCCGAGCAGCAGGAGCCCTTCGAGCTCGGCATGCAGCGTGAACACCTGCGGGACATCCTGCGGTCCGCGCTCGATGGCCTCGTACACGGCATCGGCGACGCTGGACTCATCGATCCCGTCCCGGCCCAGCAGTTCATCGAAGGTGGGGAGCGTGGTGGGAAGCTGCATGCAGGCGCAGGGCCCCTCCGGCAGCTGCGGAAAGAACGGCGTGCTGCCACGGGTGTCGCTCGCGTACTTCAGCCCCGCCTCGACCTCCAGGCGCAGCGCGTGCGCGTTCATCTGCCAGCCGGCAGCGGCGTGCGAGGCCGGCAGGTGCCCGAACACATCGCTGAACGCCTGCAGGCCGTCCTCGAATTCGCGCCGGGTCCAGTCCTCGCCCTTGCGGGCGACGAAATCCTGCCAGCGCACGTGATCGTAGGTGTGCAGTCCCACCTCGAAGCCGGCATCGCGGGCGCCGCGCATGACATCGCCCGCCTTGCGCCCGATGTGCGGCCCGGGCAGCAGCACGCCATACATCAGGGTCTTCAGGCCGTAGTGCTTGACCACCGAGGTGCGCACCACCTTGCTCGCGAATCCGCGCCGGAACACGCGCCGCAGCGCCCGGCCGGTGTGATCCGGCCCGACGGAGAAGTAGAACGTCGCATCGGCCCCGTGACGCTTCAGCGCGTTGATCAGCCGCGGCACGCCCTCGCGCGTGCCGCGCAGGGTGTCCACGTCGATCTTGAGGCCGATGATCGCGGGCATGCCAGCCCCTTCAGGCCCCGGCCGACAACAGCGCCGAGGCGGAGGGCAGCGCGTGCGCGTAGGCATCGAAGATGGCGTTCAACGCGGTGCGCATGTCGGTGCTGGGTTTCCAGCCCAGCTCCGCCACGGTGTTGCGGATCGAGGGGAGCCGCGCCGGGATGTCGGCGTAGCCCTTGCCGTAGTAGTCCCCCGAACTGACCTCGATGAGCTGGGTCTTGCGCGCCGTGGGCGCGTACTCGGGCCGGGAGCGCGCGATTTCCAGCATCATGTTGGCCAGTTCGCGGATGGAGTACAGGTTGGCCGGATTGCCGATGTTGTAGATCTTGCCGTCCGCGATGCCGTCCTTGTTGTCGAGAACGCGCGTCAAGCAGTCCACCGCATCATCGATGTAGGTGAAGGCGCGGGTCTGGTTGCCGCCATCCACCAGCTTGATGGGCTCGCCGCGCACGATGTGCCCCAGGAACTGGGTCAGCACCCGGGAGCTCCCCTCCTTCGACTCATCCATGCTGTCGAGCCCCGAGCCGATCCAGTTGAAGGGACGGAACAGCGTGAACTGCAGCCCCTGCTGGCCATAGGCGTAGATGACGCGATCGAGGAGCTGCTTCACGCAGGAGTAGATCCAGCGCTGCTTGTGGATGGGCCCGAGGACGAGGTCGGAGGTGTCGGGGTCGAACTCCTTGTCGCGGCAGGCACCGTAGACTTCCGAGGTCGAGGGAAACACCACGCGCTTCTTGTACTTCACGCAGTGCCGGATGATGGGCAGGTTGGCCTCGAAGTCGAGCTCGAACACGCGCAGCGGCTCGCGCACGTAGGTGGCGGGGGTGGCGATGGCCACCAGCGGCAGGATCACGTCGCACTTGCGCACGTGGTACTCCACCCACTCGAGGTTGATGGTGATGTCACCCTCGACGAAGTGGAAGCGCGGATTCCCCAGCATGCCCGACACGCGCTCCGACTGCAGGTCCATCCCGTAGATGTTCCAGTCCGTGTTGGCGAGGATGTACTTGCTCAGGTGGTGCCCGATGAAGCCGTTGACGCCGAGAATCAGGATGTTCTTCATTGTTGCCTCTGCAGCAGGATGTCAGTGGAGCGGAATCGGTTGGTCCGACCATTCGGGCGGGATTTCGTTCGGTGCGATCTCGCGGCCCCCGACGGCCAGTCGGGTGATGCGCAGGCGCCGGCCGTCGGCGCAGTCCGCGTACCAGGCGTCGGGCCCGGCATACAGGCAGGGCGCGGCCCCCGCGTGCCGGACAGGGCCGTCGAGCCGGGTCTGCAGGAAGAAGGTCTTCAGTCCCTTCACCTCGCTGAACGCGCCCGGAAAGGGCGGAGCGACGGCGCGCACCAGGTCGTGCACCGCGCGCGCGCCGCCGCGCCAGTCGATGCGGCCATCCTCGGGACGGCGCCGGCCGAAATACGAGCCCGCCGCGAGATCCAGCGGCAGGGCGGCGGCGGTGCCCGCGACCAGCTTCGGCAGCGAACGCGCCAGCACCTGGGCCGCGGCCTGCGCCACCTTGCGCGACACGGCGAGCGCGTCATCGTCGATGTCGATGGGCACGGCCTGCTGGTCCACCAGCGCGCCCGCGTCGGGCTTCTCCAGCATGTAGTGCAGGCTCGCCCCGGTCTGGCTCTCGCCCTTGAGGATGGCCCAGTGGATCGGTGCGCGTCCGCGGTACCGCGGCAGCAGCGAGCCATGCATGTTCAGGGCGCCGCGCCGCGGCAGCGACAGCCAGCGCGCATCGAGCAGGTGCCGGTAGTAGAACGAGAACAGGAAATCCGCCTGCGCCGCCCTGCCCTGCGCGATCCACTCTTCCGAGTTCGGATCATCCGGGGTGAGGGTGCGGATGCCGTGGCGCGCCGCGAGGTCAGCCACGCTGCCGAACCACTGCGACTCGTGAGGGTCGTCCCGATGCGTGAACAACAGCGGCACCTCGACCCCCTGGTCGAGCAGCACCTGCAGGCAACGCACGCCCACCTCGCTGTAGGCGAATACGAGGCTGCGTGCCACGTCAGCGCATCACGTCAGCGGACCTGCGCCGGGAGCCGTTGCGGCTCGAGCGTCACCGCCGGCAGCGCCGGAGCATCGGACTCGAGCACCGCCTGCACGAGGTAGCGGGGCCGCGCCCGCACCTGCAGGTACATGCGCCCGACGTACTCACCCAACAGGCCGATGCCGAACAGGGCGATGCCGATGAGGAAGAACACGATGCCGAACAGGGTGAACAGTCCTTCCGCCTCGGGACCCAGCACCAGCCGGCGGATGAACAGCAGCAGCACCAGCAGTGCCGAGAGCACGGACACCGCCATGCCGATCATCGAGAACATCTGCAGCGGCACCAGCGAGAAGCCCGTGACCAGGTCGAAGTTGAGCCGCACCAGGCTGTACAGCGAATACTTGGATTCTCCCGCCGCGCGCTCCTCGTGCGCGATGGGGATCTCGATGGGACGCATCGCGTACAGCGAGGCCAGCGCCGGGATGAAGGTGTTGACCTCGTGCGTCTGGTTCAGGGCCTCCACCACGCCGCGGCCATAGCCGCGCATCATGCAGCCCTGGTCGGCGATGCGGATGGGCGTGATCCACTCGCGGATCTTGTTGATGGCGCGCGAGAGCACCCGGCGCCAGAGCAGGTCCTGGCGCTGCTGGCGGATGGTGCCGACGTAGTCGTAGCCCTGCTCGAGCAGCGCGAGGATCTTGCCGGTTTCCTCCGGCGGGTTCTGCAGGTCCGCGTCCATGGTGATGATGTGCCGCCCCCGCGCGTAGGCCAGACCCGCCATCACCGCCGAGTGCTGGCCGAAGTTGGCATGGAACAGCACCACCCGGGTCTCCCGCGGCCGCTGCTCGAACTGGGCGCGCAGGAGCGCGGCGGAGCGGTCCTTGCTGCCGTCGTTGACGAAGACGATCTCGTAGGAGGTCCGCAGGGCATCCAGAGCCGGGTACAGCCGGGCGAACAGCGCCGGCAGCACCGCTTCCTCGTTGTACACCGGGATGACGACGCTCAGGATGGGCGCATCCGCCGACATCGCGACTCCTTCGCCGCAAAACGGGGATTGTAGCCGATTTTCAGTGGTCGGCCGACACCGCTCCCATGCCCTTCAGCAGGCCGAGCACCTCGCCGGTCTTCGCCTCGAGGAGCGTCGCCGAGTCGCGCGTCTCCACGTTCAGCCGCAGCAGGGGCTCGGTGTTCGAGCTGCGCAGGTTGAAACGCCAGTCGGGAAACTCGAAGGACACGCCATCGGTGCGGTCGAGGGCGATGGCCTGCGGCGCGTAGCGCGCCTCGACGGCGGCAATGGCGGCCTTCGCGTCCGGCACCCGGTAATTGAGCTCGCCGCTGACCGGGTAGGCCCGCATCCGCTCCGCCACCAGCCGGGACAGGGGCTGCCCGGTCTCGGAGAGGATCTGCGTCATCAGCAGCCAGGGAATCATGCCACTGTCGCAATAGGCGAAATTGCGGAAGTAATGGTGCGCGCTCATCTCTCCGCCATACAGCCCGTCGACCTCGCGCATCACCTGCTTGATGAAGGCGTGGCCGGATTTCGACAGCACGGGTTCTCCGCCGCCCTGGCGAACGATGTCCACCGTGTTCCAGGTCAGGCGCGGATCGTGCACGATGCGTCCACCGGGCTCCTGGCGCAGCAACACCGAGGCGAGCAGCCCCACGATGTAATAGCCTTCGATGAAGGCGCCGGTCTCATCGAAGAAGAAGCAGCGGTCGAAGTCACCATCCCAGGCAAGCCCGAGATCCGCCCCGCTCGCCCGGATGGCCGCCGCCGTGGAGGCCCGGTTCTCGATGAGCATCGGGTTGGGGATGCCATTCGGGAAATGGCCGTCGGGTTCGTGGTGGAGCTTCACGAACTCGAAGGGCAGGTGCGGCTCGAGCCGGTCGATCACCAGGCCCGCACCGCCGTTGCCGGCGTTCACCACGATCTTCAGCGGCGCGAGGCGCTTGCGGTCCACGTAGCTCAACAGGTGCCCGACATAGGCCGGCCAGATGTCGGTGGCGATGCGCTCGCCACGCCGCGCGGCGGGTGGGAAGTGGCCGCTTTCCGCGAAGGCGCGGATGTCCTTGAGCCCGGTGTCGCCACTGATGGGCCGGGAACCCTCGCGCACGAACTTCATGCCGTTGTAGTCGGCCGGATTGTGACTGGCCGTGACCATGACCCCGCCGTCGTAGCCGCCATGGAAAGTGGCGAAGTACACGCCTTCGGTGCCGCAGACGCCGATGTCGTACACGTCCACGCCGGCATCGGTGAGGCCTTCGCACAGCGCATCGGTGAGCGCGGCGCTGGAGAGCCGGATGTCGCGGCCCACCACGATGCGCCGCGGCGAGAGGAACTGTGCCAGCCCTGCGCCGATCGCGCAGGCGATCTGCTCGTTCAGCTCATCGGGGATGCGGCCGCGAAGATCATAGGCCTTGAAGGCGGTGATCGGCTTCAAGTATCGGTTCCCTGCCGTCCGTAGTTGTCCTCGAAGCGCACGATATCGTCCTCGCCGAGGTAGGACCCGGACTGCACCTCGACGATGTGCAGCGGCACCTTGCCCGGGTTCTCGATGCGGTGCTTCGAGCCGATGGGGATGTAGGTGGATTCGTTCTCGGACAAAAGGAAGGTGCGCTCATCGCAGGTGATGCGCGCCGTTCCCGACACCACCACCCAGTGCTCGGCGCGATGGTGGTGCATCTGCAGGGAGAGCACCGCACCGGGCTTCACCGTCAGTCGCTTGACCTGGAAGCGGTCGCCGAAATCGATGCTGTCGTAGCTCCCCCAGGGACGGAACACCTCGCGGTGGAGCACGGTCTCGGTGCGGCCGGACTTCCTGATCTTCGACACCAGCTCCTTGACGTCCTGCACCTTGTCCTTGGGCGCGACCAGCACCGCATCCTTGGTCTCGACCACGACATGATCCTTCAGGCCCACCACGCCCACGAGCCGGCTGGTGGCATGCACGAAGCAATCGCTCGAGTCGTGCGCGAGCACATCGCCGCGCAGGACATTGCCTTGCTCGTCGGCGGGGAGCGAGTCGAACAGCGAGGACCACGAGCCCACATCGCTCCAGCCGGCATCCAGCGGCACGACCACCGCATCGCGGGTCTTCTCCATGACGGCGTAGTCGATGGAGTCCGAGGGGCAGGCTTCGAAATCGCGCTTGTCGATGCGGATGAAGTCGAGGTCCACCTTGGCGGCCTGGAAGGCGGCGCGCACCGCCGTGAGCATGGCGGGCGCGTGTTGCCTGAGCTCCTCGAGGTAGCTCGCGGCCTTGAACACGAACATGCCGCTGTTCCAGTAGTACTCGCCGGAGCGCACGTACTCGCGCGCCTGCTCGAGCGGCGGTTTCTCGATGAACTGCGCCACGGGGTAGACCGGCCCCTCGCCCGCGCCGCGCCGGATGTAGCCGTAGCCGGTCTCCGGCGCATGCGCCACCACCCCGAAGGTCACCAGCTTCCCGGCGGCCGCGGCCTCGATGGCGGGCTGCGCCGCGCGGCGGAACGCGGCTGCATCGCGGATGACATGATCAGCCGGGGCGATGAGCAGGATGGCCTGCGCATCGGTGGTCAGGGCCTGCAGGGCGGCGAGCGCCACGGCCGGCGCGGTGTTGCGGCCCACGGGCTCGAGCAGGATGGCCGAGGCCGATGCCCCGATGGCGCGAAGCTGCTCGGCCACCATGAAGCGGTGCGACTCGTTGCACACGACGATGGGGGCCTTCGCCCCCTCGATGCCGGCCAATCGCAGCGCCGTCTCCTGCAGCATGGTGCGCTCGGTGATCAGCGGCAGGAGCTGCTTCGGATACATCTCCCGCGACAGCGGCCACAGGCGGGTGCCTGCGCCGCCGGAGAGGATGACGGGAATGATCACGACCCGCTCGCCGTCACCGCGTTGCCACGGCCGATGGCGTAGTGCTGGATCTTGAAGCGCGACATCAGGGCGGGATCATACAGATTGCGGCCATCGAAGATCACCGGCGAGCGCAGGGTCTTGCGGATGGCATCGAAATCCGGGCTGCGGAACTCCTGCCATTCGGTGACGATGGCGAGCGCATCGGCGCCTTCCAGGGCCGACTCCGCCGACTTGCAGAAGGTCACGCCCGGCTGGCCGGCGTACAGCCGCCCCGCCTCCTCCATGGCCACCGGATCATAGGCGCGCACCGAGGCGCCGGCGGCGAGCAGTGAATCGATGAGCACCCGGCTCGGCGCCTCGCGCATGTCATCGGTGTTGGGCTTGAACGCGAGGCCCCAGATCGCGAGCACCTTGCCCTGCAGCGAGCCGAAGTGCTGCTTCATCTTCTCGAACAGCACCTGCTTCTGGCGCTTGTTCACGGTCTCCACGGCCTTCAGCAGGCTCGCGTCGTAGGAGACTTCCTGGGCCGACCTGGCCAGCGCCTGCACGTCCTTCGGGAAGCAGGAGCCACCGTAGCCCAGGCCCGGGTAGATGAAGGAATACCCGATGCGCGGATCCGAGCCGATGCCCACGCGCACTCGCTCGATGTCCGCGCCGAAGCGTTCGGCGAGGTTGGCCAGTTCGTTCATGAAGCTGATCTTGGTGGCGAGCATGGCGTTGGCCGCATACTTGGTCAGTTCCGCCGAACGCACGTCCATGACGATCATGCGGTCATGGTTGCGCGTGAACGGCTCGTACAGCGAACGCAGGAGTTCGGCGGTGCGCGGATTGTCGGTGCCCACGACGACGCGGTCGGGCTTCATGAAGTCGGCGATGGCCGCCCCCTCCTTCAGGAATTCGGGGTTGGAGACCGTGTCGTACTCCACGTTCACGGCACGCGCCTTGAGCGCCTCGCCCACCGCCACGCGCACCTTGTCGGCCGTGCCCACGGGCACCGTGGACTTGGTGATCACCACCTTGTACTCGTTCATGTACTGCCCGATGGTGCGGGCCACGGTGATCACGTGCCGCAGGTCGGCGGAGCCATCCTCATCGGGCGGCGTGCCCACGGCGATGAGCTGGAACAAGCCGTGGTCGACACCTTCCTTCGCATCCAGGGTGAAGCGCAGGCGACCGGCCTCGGTGTTGTGCTTGATGAGCGCATCCAGGCCCGGCTCGTGGATGGGGACCTCGCCGCGCTTGAGCATGTCGATCTTGCGCGGATCGACATCCACGCACACCACGTGATTGCCCGCATCGGCGAGACAGGCGCCGGTGACGAGCCCGACGTAACCCGAGCCAAATATGGTCACTCGCATTCGTAATATCCTGAATCTGTTGAGATTTTAAGGAAGGTTAGCGGGTTTGGCAGGGCAAGTAAAGGAACTGCCCTGAAGGCTCCGCGGCCGCTTGCGCCCTGCGCGGAAAGGCTGACGACAACCGGTCTTCCGGGCAGGCACGCGCGGCTCGAAAACCGCTGTCCGTGTCACCTCTTGCATGGCACATTGTCAAAACCATGCGCTCCACCTGTGATCTGTGCGATGAATTCGAGGCCCTGGTGCAGGTCGCCGCACCCCTGTTCCGGCATTTCGGCAAGCGGCGCGCATTCTGCGGCCGCATCGTGACCCTCGTGTGCCCGGAGGACAATTCGCGCGTGCGCGAATGGGTGGCGAAACCCGGCGAAGGACAGGTGCTCATCGTCGATGGCCTGGGCTCGGTGCGCCGCTCCCTGCTCGGTGATCAGCTCGCCGCGAAGGCCGTCGCCAATCGCTGGGAAGGCATCATCATCAACGGCGCGGTGCGGGACGTGGAGGTGCTCGAGACGCTGGATCTCGGGATCCTCGCGCTCGCCAGCATCCCGCTCAAGACCGACAAGAAGGGGCTCGGCGAGGAAGGCCGGAGCGTGGGCTTCGCCGGGGTGAGCTTCACCCCGGGCCACCAGATCTACGCGGATGGCAATGGCGTGATCGTCGCGCCGCGCCCCCTGTACTGAACCGGCTCAGCGCCGCGCGCGCTCGAGGTTGCTGCGATACCAGGCATAGGTGTCGGAGATGCCCTGCGCCAGCGTGATGCGTGGCTTCCATCCCAGCGCCGACAGGCGCGAGGTGTCGAGGAGCTTGCGCGGCGTGCCGTCCGGCTTGCTGGCATCGAACTCGAGCCGGCCGGTGTAGCCCACGGCATTCATCACCATCCCGCACAGCTCGCGGATGCTGACATCGCTCCCCCAGCCGACGTTCACGATCGGCTCATCATCATAGTGCTCGAGCAGGTGGACCACGGCATCGGCCAGGTCATCGACGTGCAGGAATTCGCGCCGCGGCGTGCCGCTCCCCCAGGCCGTGACCACGGCATCACCCGCCACCTTCGCCTCGTGGAACCGCCGGATCAGCGCCGGCAGCACATGCGACCCTTGCAGGTCGAAGTTGTCGCCGGGCCCATACAGGTTGGTCGGCATCAGCGAGATCGCGTTGAATCCATACTGGCGGCGGAAGGCCTGGCAGAGCTTGATGCCCGCGATCTTCGCCACCGCATACCACTCGTTGGTGGGCTCCAGGGGCCCCGTGAGCAGGTACTCCTCGCGCAACGGCTGCGGCGCGAGCTTCGGGTAGATGCAGCTCGAGCCGAGGAAGACCAGCTTGGCAACCCCGGCGCGCCAGGCCGCGTCGATGACGTTGTCCTGGATCAGCAGGTTGTCGCGGATGAACTCCGCTGGGCGCGTGCTGTTGGCCTGGATGCCGCCCACGCGCGCGGCCGCCAGCACCACCACCTGCGGCCGCTCGGTCTCGAAGAATCGCCGGACCGC
>JAXMGQ010000022.1:0-76710 GCA_046347195.1 Steroidobacteraceae bacterium | reverse complement strand
GGCTTGCCCGTGTCCGGATTGCGCCAGCGCGCCTGCATGCGCCGAGCCTGGAAGGCCTCGCAGTTGCTGCAGGAGGAGATTTCACGGTAACGGCCCTGGCTCGGCAGCCACACCTCGAGGTCATAGGTCTTGGCGCTGCCGAAGCCGACGTCCCCCGCGCACAGCGCAATGACCCGGTACGGCAGCCCCAGCGCCTTGAGCACGCCTTCCGCATGCGAGGTCAGCAGCTCGAGCGCGGCGTAGGACTCCGCGGGCCGCACGATGTGCACGAGTTCCACCTTCTCGAACTGATGCTGTCGGATCATGCCTCGCGTGTCCTTGCCGTGCGCGCCTGCCTCGGAACGAAAGCACGGCGTGTGCGCCACGAACCGCAACGGCAGCTCCTCTGGCGTGAGGATGCGATCGCGCACCAGGTTGGTGACGGGCACCTCGGCGGTGGGGATCAGGAACAGCGATTGCTCGCCGCGCAAGGCGAACAGGTCCGGCTCGAATTTCGGCAGCTGGCCCGTGCCGGTGAGCGTGTCGCGATTGACGAGATACGGAACGTACATCTCGCGATAGCCGTGCTCACGCGTGTGCAGGTCCAGCATGAACTGGATCAGCGCACGATGCAGGCGCGCGAGCGAACCTCCCATGACCACGAACCGCGCGCCGGAGATGCGGCCGGCGCTCTCGAAATCGAGGCCCAGCGGCTCGCCGACGGCCACATGGTCCTTCGGCTCGAAATCGAAGTGACGCGGCTCGCCCCAGCGCCGCACCTCGACGTTCGCGCTTTCGTCGCGCCCCTCGGGCACCGACTCGTGCAGCAGGTTCGGGATGCCGAGCTGCAGCTCCGTGAGTTCGGACTGCAGTTGCGCGAGCGCGCCTTCCGCGCCGGCCAGCTGCTGCGCCAGCGCCTCTCCCTGGGCAATCAGCGCGGTCACGTCCTCGCCCTTGCCCTTGGCCATACCGACGGCCTTGGCGCCGGCATTGCGCTGCGCGCGCAGCCGGTCGGCCTCCACCTGCATCTGCTTGCGGCGATCTTCGATGCCGCGCACGCGATCGACATCGAGCTGGAAGCCACGCCGCGCGAGGTTCGCTGCGGTGGCGGCAAGATCAGTTCGCAGGGCCTTGGCATCGAGCACGGCAATCGCCTCACGGAAAACCAGTATGTCAGCCGCGCATGCTCCCAAAGGCGGCGCAGCATTGCAAACCGGGAAACCCGGCATCGCACCCCGTGACCTTGCGCCCGAGCGAAGCTCAACCGCCCTTGCGAGCGCGCGCCTCGCGATCGCGCGCCCGGCGCTGCTCCAGGGCCTCGCCGATCTTGATTTCCAGCCCCCGCGGCGCGGGCAGGTAATAGCGTTTCTCGGCCATGCCGTCCGGGAAGTAACGCTCGCCGGCGGCGTGGGCCCCGGGCTCATCGTGCGCGTAGCGATAATCCTTGCCGTAGCCCAGATCCTTCATCAGCCGGGTCGGCGCATTGCGAAGCTGCATCGGCACCTCCAGCGACCCGGAGGATTGCGCATCGGCCATGGCCGCGTTGAAGGCCGTGTAGACGGCATTGCTCTTGGCCGCGACGGCCATGAACACCACCGCCTGCGCGATGGCGAGTTCCCCTTCGGGACTGCCCAGCCGCTCGTACACCGAGCAGGCCTCGAGCGCGAGCGTCAGGGCGCGCGGGTCTGCATTGCCGATGTCCTCGCTCGCCATGCGCAGCACCCGGCGCGCGACGTACAGGGGATCGCAGCCGCCGGCCAGCATGCGGCACAGCCAGTACAGCGCGGCATCCGGATCATTGCCGCGCACCGACTTGTGCAGGGCGGAGATCTGGTCATAGAACTGCTCACCACCCTTGTCGAAGCGCAGGTAGGTGCTGCCGATCACCGAGGCCACCGCATCGCGCCCCAGCCGCCCTTCGGCGCCGGCGAAGTCGGCCGCGGTCTCGAGCAGGTTGAGCAGGCGGCGCGCATCGCCATCCGCGGCGGCGATGAGCAGCTCACGAGCGTCCTCGTCGACTTGCAGGTGCGAGTCGCCCAGGCCGCGCGTGGCGTCGGTGAGCGCACGATCCAGCAGGCGCGACAGGTCGTCCGCTTCCAGGCGCTTGAGCACATACACCGCGCGCGCGACAGCAACGCGTTGTTCACCTCGAAGGACGGGTTCTCGGTGGTGGCCCCGATGAACACCAGCGTGCCGTCCTCCACGTACGGCAGGAAGGTGTCCTGCCGGGACTTGTTGAAGCGATGCACCTCGTCCAGGAACAGCACCGTGCCCTGCGTCGCGCGCACCGCCAACGCCTGTTCCACCACCGCGCGAATGTCCTTGACCCCCGAGGTCACCGCCGAGAGCGTCAGGAACTGCGCGTTGAGCCCATGCGCGAACAGGCGCGCCAGCGTGGTCTTGCCCGTTCCCGGCGGGCCCCACAGGATCATCGAATGGGGCTTGCCCGCCTCGAGCGCGCGCCGCAGCGGCCCGCCCGGGCCGACCAGGCTGCTGGCCGACGAACTCCCCGATGTCCTGCGGCCGCATCCGGTCCGCCAGGGCCGGTACACCGCGCGCGCCGAGGGCCCTTTCACGGCTGCCGCGTCCGGCCCAGGCGAAGCAGCCGCTCGGTCCACAGGCTCCAGTCCCTGGCGCCCAGCCGGGCCGCGGCGAGCGCGACCAGGATGCCGATGGCGTCCGCGGCCGCATCGAGCGGATCCGCCGATCGCGTGGTCGTGAACAGGCCCTGTGCGATCTCGATGAGCACGCCCAGGGTGAAGAACGACGCGGCGATGCGGCCCCACAGCCGCGGCACATAGAGGCCGGCGAACCACAGCGTGAGACCGAAGAACGCGATGGCGTGCTCAGCCTTGTCCCACAGCAGACTCGCCACCGGCTGGATGTCGACGCGTGGCAACAGGCAGGCTGCCAGGACGAATGCCACCATCAGGTATCCCAGCGACAGCCACAGGGGCCGCAGCCGCAGGTCGCTCCTCATGAGCCGCCCGGCGCCGCACCGATCACGTCCACACCGGCGGGCGGGGTGAAGCTGAACAGCGAGGCCGGCAGTGTCTCGTTGCGCACCGCATGGGAGAAATCCAGCCGGGTGAGCTGGTTGAGCTTGTCGACGATCAGGAGCCTGGCCATCTCCCCACGCAGGAAGCCGATGCGGGCAGCGAGGAAGTCCCCGCCGGTGCGCCGCGGGCGCAGTTCGAACCAGCTCAGGCCGTCCTGGTCGGGAAGCGCCGTGATGGTGAACTCGGCGCTCACCGGGGCTCCGGAGGACAACAGCACCGCAGGCGTGCTGGACAGTGTCGAATCCAGATCGCGCACATTGGCCTGGGCGAGATCCTTGTCGTAGAACCACAGCCGGTGGCCATCGGCCAGCACGATCTGCTCGCTGGGACGGGTGTAGTCCCAGCGGAAGCGGCCGGGCTTCTGCAGGTAGAGGTGCCCCGCCGCCTTGGTGGACGCCTCACCCTTGGAGCCGACCACCTCCTGCTCGAAATCAGCGGAGTACGTGGACAGCTTCGCGAAATACGCATCGACCTGGGCTGCAGGCGAACCGGCGGCCGGCGAACCGGGCGCCTCCGCGCTCCACGCGATGCCGGACACCGCCAACGACAGCAGCAGCAGGAGACCGCGCATCAGTCCTGAACCGGCGCAGCCACCAGGATCTCGCGGCTGCCGTTGGGCTGCAGCGGACCGACGAGGCCCGCCGCCTCCATGGTCTCCACGAGGCGCGCCGCGCGGTTGTAGCCGATCTTCAGCCGGCGCTGCACGCCGGAGATCGAGGCCTTGCGCGTCTCCACCACGATCTTGACGGCCTCATCGTACAGCGGATCCTGCTCGCCATCGCCCTCCTCGCCCTCGCCGTCCGCATCGTCGGAAGGGAACCCCGGGATCGGCGACTTGGGTCCGGTGATGATCTCCTCGATGTAGGTGGGCGGTGCGCCTTTCTTCAGGCCCGCGACCACGCGATGCACTTCCTGGTCGGAGACGAAGGCGCCGTGCACGCGCGTGGGCACCGAGGTGCCCGGCGGCAGGATCAGCATGTCGCCGTGTCCGAGCAGCGACTCGGCGCCGCTCTGGTCGAGGATGGTGCGCGAATCCACGCGCGCGGATACCTGGAAGGCGATGCGGGAAGGAATGTTCGCCTTGATGAGGCCGGTGATCACGTCCACGGAAGGGCGTTGGGTCGCAAGGATGAGGTGGATGCCCGAGGCGCGCGCCTTCTGCGCAAGCCGCGCGATCAGCTCCTCCACCTTCTTGCCGACGATCATCATGAGGTCGGCGAGCTCGTCGATGATGACCACGACGAAGGGGAGCGGGGTGAGCTCGGGGATGTCCTCGACGACCACGCCGGGCACGCCCTGCTGCACCTTCTGCATCAGGATCGGGTCCTTGATGGGCTTGCCCTCGTCGGCCGCCTCCTTGACCTTGCGGTTGAAGCCGCCGATGTTGCGCACGCCCAGCATCGACATGAGCTGGTAGCGGCGCTCCATCTCCGCCACACACCAGCGCAGCGCGTTGGCCGCGTGCTTCATGTCCGTGACCACCGGGGCGAGCAGGTGCGGGATGCCCTCGTACACCGACAGCTCGAGCATCTTGGGGTCGATCATGATCATGCGCACGTGCTCGGGCGTGGCCTTGTAGACCAGGCTCAGCACCATGGCATTGATGCCCACCGACTTGCCCGAACCGGTGGTGCCGGCGATGAGCAGGTGCGGCATGCGCGCAAGGTCCGCCACCACCGGCACGCCACCGATGTCCTTGCCCAGCGCGAGCGCCAGGGGCGAGGTGACATCGTCGTAGGGCTTGGACTTGATGATCTCGCCGAGCGTCACGACCTCGCGCTTCTCGTTGGGGATCTCCAGGCCCACGACCGACTTGCCGGGGATCACCTCCACCACGCGCACGCTGATGGCGGAGAGCTCGCGCGCCAGGTCCTTGGACAGGTTGCTGATCTGGTTCACCTTCACGCCGGGCGCGGGCCGCAGCTCGAAGCGCGTCACCACGGGACCCGGCTGCACGGCGACCACCTCGGCCTCGACGCCGAAATTGCGCAGCTTGAGCTCGACCAGCCTCGACATCGCCTCGAGGGCTTCCTCCGAATAGCTGGCCTCGCGCGGCCCGGGCTCGTCCAGCAACGACAGCGCCGGCAGCTCGCTCGACTTGGGCGCATCGAACAGCGGCACCTGCCGCTCGCGCTCGACGCGTTCGCTCTTTTCGGGCACCGGTGCGGGCGGCTCGATGCGCGGTGGTGGCCGGGCGGCGACCTTCTTCTGCTCCTCGCGCACCTGGCCCTGGCGCGCCTGCTTTCGCACCTGGCCGGCCGAGAGTTCCTTCTTCTGGGCGCGCTTCGCCTGCAGCCAGGCCACGCCCTGCAGCGTCCAGGCGCCGAGGCGGTCCATGATCTCGAACCAGGACACGCCGAGAAACAGCGCGACCCCGGCCAGCCACAGCCCGAGCAGGATCAGCGTGGCGCCGAGGAAGGACAGCCCGCGCGCCGTGCCGCCGCCGGTCAGCTCGCCGACCACCCCGCCCGCGCTGTTCGGAAAAGAGGAGCCATCCCAGTGGAGCGTGGCGAGCCCGCAGCTCGTGAGCAGCGTGAGGATGAAGCCACCGGCCCGCAAGGCAGCCGACAGGCGCGAGCGTGAATCGGGCAGGCTCAGGTCCTTGTGCACGAACCAGCCCGCATAGCCCAGCATGACGGGAAACAGGTAGGCGGGCCGGCCGAACAGGAAGAAAAAGAACCCGGCCAGCCACGCACCCACCGGCCCGATCCAGTTGCCCATGGGCCCCGGCTCGCCGGTGTCGGCGAAGCCCGGATCACGCGTGTGATACGTCAGCAGTGCCAGCAACAGCACGAGCGCGAGCGCACCGAGCACCCACAAGGTGCCCTCGCGCAGCGAACGGCTCACCGCCGCCGGGAGTTTCGGCTTCTGCCTGGCCTTGCCGCTGTCGGAGGAGTCACCCACGTGTGTCTTGGAGCTTCCTTCAGGTGTCACTTTCGCGCGCGGGCGGATTTACTTACCATGGCCCGCGCGAAGATTCATTCAAAGGAAAAAAGTATACATGAGCGCCGCCCGTCACAGCCGGCTCGTCATTCTCGGTTCAGGTCCCGCAGGCTACAGCGCCGCGGTCTACGCAGCGCGCGCCAACCGCCATCCCTTGCTGATCACCGGCCTCGAGCAGGGCGGCCAGCTCATGACCACCACCGATGTGGACAACTGGCCCGGCGATGTCCACGGCTTGCAGGGCCCGCAGCTCATGGAGCGGATGCGCCAGCACGCCGAGCGGTTCAACACGCAGATCGTGCTGGATCACATCAACACGGTGGACTTGCTGCATCGCCCCTTCCGCCTCGAGGGCGACGGCGGGACCTATACCTGCGATACGCTGATCATCGCGACGGGCGCCTCCGCGAAATACCTGGGCCTGCCCTCCGAGGAAACCTTCCGCGGCAAGGGCGTGTCGGCCTGCGCGACCTGCGATGGCTTCTTCTACCGTGGCAAGCGCGTGGCCGTGGTCGGTGGCGGCAACACCGCGGTGGAGGAAGCGCTGTACCTGAGCAACATCGCCGCGCACGTGACGCTGATCCACCGCCGCGACACGCTGCGCGCCGAGCGCATCCTGCAGGACCGCCTGTTCGGCCTGGAGCGCGGCGGCAAGGTGAGCCTGGCGTGGAACAATGCGGTGGAGGAGATCCTCGGTGACGAGGCCGGCGTCACCGGCGTGCGCTTTCGCAGCACGGTGGATGGCCGGTCGAAGGACCTGCCCGTCGATGGCGTGTTCATCGCGGTGGGCCACCAGCCGAACACCGCGCTGTTCGAAGGCCAGCTCGAGATGCATGGCGGGTACATTCGGGTGAAGGGCGGCAGCGAGGGCGATGCCACCGCGACCAGCATTCCCGGTGTGTTCGCCGCCGGCGATGTCGCCGATCATATCTATCGGCAGGCGGTGACCTCCGCGGGCACCGGCTGCATGGCTGCCCTGGATGCCGACCGATACCTTGAGCGCCACCACCCCGACACTCACCGCCCGGTTTCTTGACGGCATCGCCGCCGTCGACGCTGCGCAATGGAATGCGCTGGTGGCGGGCGATGCGCCCTTCCTGCGTCATGAATTCCTGCTGACGCTGGAGGAGACCGGCTGCGTCGGCGCCGGCAACGGCTGGACGCCGCAGCATCTGTTGCTCAGCGAGGACCGCAGGCCCGTCGCGGCCATGCCCGGCTACCTGAAGTCACATTCGCGTGGCGAATTCGTGTTCGATTTCTCCTGGGCGAATGCCTATCACCAGCATGGCCTCGCGTACTACCCCAAGCTCCTGAGCGCCATCCCCTTCACGCCCGTGACCGGACCTCGACTGCTCGTGGCGGATGCCTCACGTCGCCGCGAACTGGAGGGTGCGCTGATCCGCACCGCGAAGGAGGCCGTGAAGCGGCTCGGGCTCTCCTCCTGGCATGTGCTGTTCCCGCAGGACCAGGAGGCCGCGCAGCTCGAGCAGGCCGGCATGACGCTGCGACGCGACGTCCAGTTCCACTGGCACAACCGCGGCTATGGCAGCTTCGAGGACTTTCTGGCCACCTTCACGGCGGAGAAGCGCAAGAAGGCGCGGCGTGAAAGGCGGCGCGTGGCCGAGGCCGGCATCACCTTCGACACGCGGGTGGGTGGCGAGATCGATGCCGCCCTGTGGCGCCGCCTGTACGGCTTCTATGCCGACACCTTCCACCGCCACGGTCATCGGCCCTATCTCAACCTGGAGTTCTTCCGTCGCATCGCCACCCGCCTGCCGGAGAGCCTGCTGCTCAAGGTGGCGCGCCTCGGCGGGGAGCCCATCGCCGTGGCGATCTTCTTCCAGGACGCCACCTGCCTGTATGGCCGCTACTGGGGTGCCGGCGGCGAATACCACAGCCTTCACTTCGAGGCCTGCTACTACCAGGGCATCGAGCATTGCATCCAGCGCGGATTGTCGCGCTTCGAACCGGGAACGCAGGGCGAGCACAAGGTGCCGCGCGGCTTCGTCCCCGCCTGCACGAGGTCGGCGCACTTCATCGCCCATCCGGGCTTCGCCGCCGCGATCCGCGAGTTCGCCGGGCGCGAGGCGCGGGCGGTCGAGGAATACGCGCAGGGCGTCAACGACCACCTGCCCTTCCATCGCGCAGCCGCCGACGACTGGCGGATCGAGCCGTGATGCGGCTGACCTGGTTGAGCGAGCATGACCCGCCCGGCCATTTCCCGGATCCGGAGGCCGCCCTGCGCGAACCGCAGGGCCTGCTCGCCGCCGGCGGCGACCTGTCCGTGCCTCGCCTGCTCAGCGCCTACTCGCGCGGCATCTTCCCCTGGTACGCGCAGCAGCAGCCCATCCTGTGGTGGTCGCCGGATCCGCGCATGGTGCTGTTCCCCGCTGAATTCAAGTGCTCGCGGAGCCTGTCCAAGACGCTGCGCAACGGACCGTACCGCACGACGCTCGATGAGGATTTCGGCGCCACCATCCGTGCCTGCGCGGAGCCCCGCTCCTCGGGCGCCGGGACGTGGCTCGATCCGGCGATGATCCGCGCGTACAAGCGGCTGCACGAGGCGGGGTTCGCGCACTCGGTGGAGACCTGGAAGGACGGAGAACTGGTCGGGGGGTTGTACGGGGTCCATCTCGGACGGGTGTTCTTCGGCGAGTCGATGTTCAGCCGGGCCCGGGATGCCTCGAAAGTGGCGCTGGCGCGACTGGTGGCCGAATGTCCGGCGCGCGGCATCGAACTGATCGATTGCCAGGTCGCGAGCGGGCACCTGCACAGCCTGGGGGCGCGCGAGATCCCGAGACGCGAGTTCACGCAGTTGCTGCGGCGATGGGTGAAGCCCCCTGATCCGCAAATTGCATAAAACCCGCTGTTTATGCACAATACGCCGCGTTGCGTCGGCACCACAAGGCAGCATGTCGAAAGAAGAAGCCATCCAGTTCGAAGGCGAGGTCGTCGAGACCCTGCCGAACACCACGTTCCGCGTGAAGCTCAAGACCGGGCACGTGGTGACCGCGCACATCTCGGGCAAGATGCGCAAGAACTATATCCGGATCCTCACGGGTGACCAGGTCACCGTCGAAATGACACCGTACGACCTGAGCAAGGGCCGCATCATCTACCGCGGCCGCTGAACCCCGACTCTTCCCGCAGCGAGGCTACTGCGCCGGCGACAGCAGCGCGGGCGTCGAGCCCGCCGCGGCGGTCGATTTCAGCACGAGCTTCTCGCCGTCCTCGCTCACACCCACCTCGACGTGGCCGCCGTTGGCGAGCTTGCCGAACAGCAGCTCCTCGGCCAGCGGGCGCTTGATGAACTCCTGGATGATGCGCGCCATCGGCCGCGCGCCCATCTTCGGGTCGTAGCCACGCTTGGCGATCCACGACCGGGCGCCCTCGTCCACGCTGATCGACACCCGCTTCTGCTCGAGCGCGGCTTCCGCCTCCACCAGCAGCTTGTCGACCACGCGTTCGATGGTGGCGGTGTCGAGCGCCGCGAACTGGATGATGGCATCGAGCCGGTTGCGGAACTCGGGTGAGAACAGCCGGCGGATCGCCTCCATGCCATCGGAGCTGTTGTCCATCTGCACGAAGCCCACGCTCGGGCGGTTCATCTCGCGCGCGCCCTCGTTGGTCGTCATGATGATGATGACGTGGCGGAAATCCGCCTTGCGGCCGTTGTTGTCGGTGAGCGTGCCGTGATCCATCACCTGCAGCAGCAGGTTGAACACATCCGGGTGCGCCTTCTCGATCTCATCGAGCAGCAGCACGCAGTGCGGGTGCTTGGAGATCTGCTCGGTGAGCAGGCCACCCTGATCGAATCCGACGTATCCCGGCGGCGCGCCGATCAGCCTCGACACGGTGTGCCGCTCCATGTATTCGGACATGTCGAAGCGCACGAACTCCACGCCCAGCGAGATCGCCAGCTGCCGGGTGACCTCGGTCTTGCCGACGCCGGTGGGCCCGGCGAACAGGAAGGAACCCACCGGCTTGCGCTGATCGCCCAGCCCCGAGCGCGACATCTTGATGGCGCTGGAAAGCGCCTCGATGGCCTTGTCCTGGCCGAAGATGGTGAGCTTGAGGTTGCGCTCCAGGTTGCGAAGCACGTCCCGGTCGGAAGTCGACACGGTCTTGGGCGGAATGCGCGCGATGCGCGCCACCACGTTCTCGATGTGCGAGACGGTGACCACCGGGTCGCGCTGGTCGGCGGGTTTGAGCCGCAAGTTGGCGCCCGCCTCATCCACCACGTCGATGGCCTTGTCGGGCATGTGGCGATCGTTGATGTGGCGCGCCGCCAGTTCCGCGGCCGCGCGCAGCGCCTCGTCCTCGTAACGGATGCCGTGATGCTCCTCGAAGCGGGACTTCAGGCCGCGCAGGATGTCGATGGTGTCGCTGATCGAGGGCTCGGTGATGTCGATCTTCTGGAAGCGCCGCGCCAGGGCATGGTCCTTTTCGAAGATGCCGCGGTACTCGTTGTAGGTGGTCGAGCCGATGCAGCGCAGCTCGCCATTGGCCAGCGCCGGCTTGATGAGGTTGGAGGCGTCCATGACCCCGCCGGAAGCGGCGCCCGCGCCGATGACGGTGTGGATCTCGTCGATGAACAGGATGGCGCCCGGCTGCTTCTTCACCTCCGAGAGCACCGCCTTCAGGCGCTTCTCGAAGTCGCCGCGGTACTTCGTGCCGGCCACGAGCGAGCCCATGTCGAGCGCGTAGATGGTGGCATCGGCGAGCACGTCGGGCACGTTGCCCTCGACGATCATGCGGGCGAGGCCTTCGGCGATCGCGGTCTTGCCCACGCCCGCCTCGCCCACGTACAGCGGGTTGTTCTTGCGGCGGCGGCAGAGGATCTCGATGGTGCGCTCGACCTCGAGCTTGCGGCCGATGAGCGGGTCGATCTTGCCCAGGCGCGCCGATTCGTTCAGGTTGGTGGCGTACTTCTCCAGCGCCGTGCCGCCGCCTTCCGCCTCGCGCTCGCCTTCCGCGGCGCCGCCCGAGTCCTCGCGCTCCGAGCGCTCCTCGCCGCCCGACTTCGACAGGCCATGGGCGATGAAGTTGACCACGTCCAGGCGCGAGAGGTCCTGCATGCTCAGCAGGTAAGCGGCATGGGACTGCTTCTCGCTGAATATGGCCACCAGCACGTTCGCGACCGTGACCTCCTTCTTGCCGCTGGACTGCACATGGAAGACGGCTCGCTGCAGCACCCGCTGGAAGCCCAGGGTGGGCTGCACGTCGCGATCCTCGCCGGACGGCAGCCGCGGGGTGGTCTGCTCGATGAACTGCTTGAGCTCGGCCTTGAGCTTGGCGGTATCACCACCGCAGGCCTTGACGATCTCGCGCACCTTGGGGGTGTCGATGATGGCCAGCAGCAGGTGCTCGACGGTCATGAACTCGTGCCGGGCCTCGCGGGCGCCCTGGAAGGCATCGTTCAAGCAGTATTCCAGTTCTTGGCTCAGCACGGATTCAGGCCTCTTCCAGGGTCGCCATCAAGGGATGCTGGTGCTGGCGGGCGTAGGCCAGCACATGGGCCACCTTGGTCTCGGCGATTTCATAGGTAAACACACCACACACGCCCTTGCCCTTGGTATGGACCTCGAGCATGACACGGGTGGCCTTGGTGCGGTCCATGGAAAAGAACCGCTGCAGGATATCGACCACGAACTCCATGGGAGTGTAGTCGTCGTTGATCAGGACAACTTGATACAAGGGGGGCCGCTTGAGCCGGGGCGTCGACTCCTCGACGACCAGGCCGGTGCCCTCCCGACCGCGCTCGATATCGCTCATTCGGTGCTGTTATAGGGCGCGTATTCCGATATTACAAGCAGCGCCGGAACGGGATGAACTTTGGCAAGCAAAACAACTGCTTGAGCCGCAAGTCGCAGACCCTTATGATGCCAGCTCACGCATTTTCGAAGTGGTAGTCAATCGGCGACATGCTTTTTTTCACCCCGCACTTCGCGCAACATCCCTGACACATGCTTGAATCGCGGCTCCCAGCGTTGATCTCCAGGGCGTCGGTCAACGGACCGTGGCTCATCTCGATGTGTCTGGCTGCGCTGATCGCGGTGGAGCTTGCGCGGATCGGCTTGAGCTTTGCCGGTGGCACACCGTTGAAGCCGGTGTCCGCCTCCCGGCCGGTGCAGCCGGTCGCAGCCCATGCGCCGGTGGACGTGAACCGCCTGGTCGCGGCTCACCTGTTCGGGGTCGCCGAGGCGCAGGAAGCCGACCTCGACCCCGCGGATGCGCCACCGAGCAGTTCCAATCTCACCCTGACCGGCACCATCGCGACGCAGGACCCCAAACGTGGCGTGGCCATCATCAGCGATGGCGGCCCGTCCAAGGTGTATTCGATCGGCGACAGGGTGGGCGGCGCGACGGTGCATTCGGTCTACCTCGACCGCGTGCTGCTGGCCCGCGACGGCAATCTCGAGAGCCTGATGCTGCCGCGGCAACTGGAGGGCGGCCCTGCGGGACCGCCGCCGGGACCCCCGCCGCGCAGCTACGCAGATGATGGACACGGCGGCTTCAGCGTGGCGGAAAACCTGCGCCGCCGGGTGCAGGCGGAGCCTGGCCTGCTCAACGAGATCATGCGGACCGTGCCGTCCTACGACAACAAGGCGGGAAAACTGCGAGGCTTTCGAGCGTATCCGGGTCGAAACCGGCTTATTTTCTCCAAACTCGGGCTGAAGCCGGGTGACATCGTGACCGGGATCAATGGCACGCCGCTGGATGACCCCCAGCGCAGCCAGGAGGTCCTGAACACCCTGTCGAGTTCGGACCGGGCGACCATCACCGTCGAACGCGGCGGCCAGAAGCAGGATATAACGCTGAACATCGCGAACGTGGCTCAACAGGCATCCAGGGAGCTGGAGATCGATGCAGGTGCTGCACCCCCGCAGCCGCCGGCACAGACGGCTCCTGCGGAAGAGGACACCAACGAATAGCGGGCCCGGGCGCCACCCGGTTCGCACTTGGACGAGTTTCACAATGCACAGACCCAACCCACCTTCGCCGGCCCGCCGCCGGCTGAGCCGACTCGCAATCAGCCTGGCGCTGGGCCTCGCCCTGGCGGGCGGTGCCGGCATGGCGCACTCGCAGGAGCAGGCGACCATCACGCCCAATTACAAGGACGCCGACCTGAGCCAGATCATCCAGGCGGTCAGCGAGGTCACCGGCAAGAACTTCATCATCGACCCGCGGGTCAACGCCAAGGTGACCATGCTGTCGGCCACGCCGATGTCGCCGCAGGCGTTCTACGAAGCCTTCCTGTCGGTGCTGCAGGTGTACGGCTACGTGGCGGTCCCGGCCGGCAAGGTGATCAAGATCGTCCCGAACACCGACGCGCGCCAGTTGCCGGCCAATGACCTGCCGAACAGCTTGAACTCCTCCTCGGACGAGATCGTCACGCAGATCATCACGATGAAGAACGTGAACGCGGCGCAGCTGGTGCCGCTGCTGCGCCCGCTGATCCCGCAATACGGGCACCTCGCCGCCTATCCGGGCGGCAACATGCTGATCATCTCGGACCGGGCGAACAACGTGAACCGCATCGTGCGCATCATCCGGCGCATGGACGAGGCCGGCGATGATCCGGTCGATGTGGTGCTGTTGCAGAACGCGAGCGCCAACGAGATCGTGCGCATCGTCAACCAGCTTTACCAGGCCCAGGGTGGCGAAGGCGGCGGCGGTGGTGCGGTGAAGATGGTCGCCGACGAGCGCACCAACAGCGTGCTGATCAGCGGTGAGAAGGCCCAGCGGCTGCGCCTGAAGGCGCTGATCGTCAACCTCGACACCCCGCTCGAGTCCGGCGGTGACACGCAGGTGCGCTACCTGCGCTACGCCGATGCGGAGAAGATCGCCGAGAAGTTGAAGGGCCAGGCCACCGCCACGGCCAAGGCACAGGCAGGCGCCACCTCCAACGCCGCCGGCGCCGCCAACCTGGATTCCAGCGCCACCATCTGGGCGGACCCCGCGACCAACGCGCTCATCATCACCGCGCCGCCGAAGATCATGCGCTCGCTGATGGCGGTGATCGACAAGCTCGACATCCGCCGCGCACAGGTCGAGGTCGAGGCCATCATCGTCGAGGTGGATGCGAACAAGTCCTCGAACCTCGGCGTGCAATGGGCCGTGTATGGCCAGGGCAACACAGCGGTCCCCGGTGCCGTATCCAACCTGCCCGGAAGCGGCGCCAGCATCGTCGATCTGATCGGCGCAGCCGCAACCGGCAATGCTGCGGGCCTCACCAGCAAGGTGCTGGGCACGGGCGCCACGCTTGCCGTGGGACGCTACAACAAGGACAGCGGCACCAATTTCGCCGCGATCCTGCAGGCGCTGCGCAGCGATGGCTCGAGCAACGTCATCTCCACGCCCACGCTGACCACCATGGACAACCAGGAAGCAGAGGTGAAGGTCACCACCGATGTGCCGTTGATCACCGGCTCCTACGCCAGCACCAACAGCCAGTCGAGCAGCGGCGTGAACCCCTTCCAGACCATCCAGCGCCAGGAACTGGGCACCATTCTCAAGGTCACTCCCCAGATCAACCTGGGGGATTCAGTGACGATGAAGATCGAGCAGGAGGATTCCGCGCCCGGCGCAAAGCTCCAGGACTCGGCCGACATCTCCACGATCAAGCGATCCATCAAGACAACCGTGCTGATCGAGGACGGCGGCATCGTGGTGCTGGGCGGCCTGATCTCGGACACCGTGAGCGAGAGCCAGTCGCGTGTGCCCTTCCTCGGCCGCATCCCGCTGCTGGGCGAACTGTTCAAGTCGCGCAGCGGCTCGCGCCAGAAGAAGAACCTGATGGTCTTCATCCGGCCGAAGATCCTGCGCGATGGCGCCGAGACCGCCATCGCCACGGGCGACAAGTACAACTTCATGCGCAACCAGCAGCGCGACCAGGGCAAGGGCATCACGCTGCTGCCCGGTGAGCGCCAGCCGGTATTGCCGGTGCTGCCGCCCACACCGCCCGTGTCCCTGCCGCCGGCGGGCCCGGCCAAGCCCGGCGTGACGGCGCCGACACCCGGCCCGGACACGGCGCCCGCCTCGGGGCCCTCGGCGGCCCCGGCGAGCACCACGCCCGAGGCCGCCAAGCCGCCGGCGACCGAGCCGCCGAGCCCGTAGCCGTGAACGCCTAGCTCCTGGAACCGGTCGAGCGCAAGCTCTCCTTCCCCTTCGCCAAGCGCCACGGCGTGCTGGTGCGTGGGGTGCTGGAGGGCTCGGCGGATGTGGTGTGCCGGCCTCACGTGACGCCGCAGAGCCTGGCCGAGGTGCGGCGTTTCATGCGCCTGCCGCTGAAGGTCACGCGGGTGTCCGCCCCTGAGTTCGACGAGATGCTGCGCCGGGCCTATGAAGCGGGCTCTGGCGTCGCCATGCAGATGCTCGAGGGGCTGGACGACAACACAGATCTTGCGCACCTGGCCGAAGGCATTCCGGAGACCTCGGACCTGCTGGAGAGCGATGACGAGGCGCCGATCATCCGGCTGATCAACGCGCTGCTGACCCAGGCGGTCAAGGAAAACGGCTCGGACATCCATATCGAGCCCTATGAGAACCGGCTGGTGATCCGTTTCCGCGTCGATGGCGTGCTGCGCGAGGTGCTGCAGACCAAGCGGGCCGTGGCGCCGCTGGTGGTCTCGCGCATCAAGGTCATGTCCAAGCTCGACATCGCCGAGCGCCGGCTGCCGCAGGACGGGCGCATCAGCCTGCGCATCGCGGGGCGCGCCGTGGACGTGCGCGTCTCCACGCTCCCGTCCGGCCATGGCGAGCGCGTGGTGCTGCGACTGCTCGACAAGCAGGCCGGACGACTCGACCTGGGCGCGCTGGGCATGGATCCGCGCACGCGCGACACCATGGACGAGATCATCCACAAGCCGCACGGCATCATCCTCGTGACCGGTCCCACAGGCTCGGGCAAGACCACGACGCTGTACGCGGCGCTGGAGCGCATCAACGACAACACGCGCAACATCATGACCGTCGAGGACCCGATCGAGTACTACATCGACGGCATCGGCCAGACCCAGGTCAACACCAAGGTGGAGATGACCTTCGCGCGCGGCCTGCGCGCCATCCTGCGACAGGACCCCGATGTGGTGATGGTGGGCGAGATCCGCGACCTCGAGACCGCGCAGATCGCGGTGCAGGCGAGCCTCACCGGCCACCTGGTGCTCTCCACGCTCCACACCAACACCGCCGTGGGCGCGGTGACACGCCTGCGCGACATGGGCATCGAGCCCTTCCTGCTTTCCTCCTCGCTCATCGGCGTGCTGGCGCAGCGCCTGGTGCGCGTGCTCAATCCCGACACTCGCCAGCCCTTCAAGGCCGGCGAGTACGAGCGCCGGCTGCTGAACCTGGGACCCAACGAGGAAGCGGTGACGCTCTACCGTCCGAGTTCCGAACCGGGCAGTGGCTATCGCGGCCGCACCGGCATCTACGAGCTGATCGCGGTCGATGACCACATGCGCACCATGATCCACGATGGTTCCTCCGAGCAGGAGCTGGAGCGCTACGCGCGCACCGCGAGCCCCAGCATCCGCGATGACGGGCGCGCCAAGGTGCTCGCGGGCGAGACCACGCTCGAGGAGTTGTTGCGCGTCACCCGCGAGGATTAGCATCCACGCATGGGTGCGTTCGAATACACGGCACTGGATGCCGGTGGCCGTGAGAGGAAGGGGCTGATCGAGGGCGACACGCCCAAGCACGTCCGCCAGCTGCTGCGCGAGCGCCAGCTCCTGCCCGTCGATGTGCGCGAGGCGGCGCAGAAGGAACTGGCCCGGGGCCGCTCCAGGAGCCTGTTCCGGCGCGGCGTGTCCACCCTGGACCTTGCCATGGTGACCCGCCAGCTCGCCACGCTCCTGCGCTCGGGGCTCCCCCTGGAGGAAACGCTGCAGGCGGTGGCCGAGCAGACCGAGAAGCCCCGCATCCAGAGCATCATCCTCGGGGTGCGCGGCAAGGTGGTCGAGGGCCATCCGCTGGCCGACGGCCTGAAGGACTTCCCCCAGGCATTCCCGGAGATCTACCGCGCCACCGTCGCGGCAGGCGAACAGTCGGGCCGGCTGGATGATGTGCTGGAGCGGCTCTCGGACTACACCGAGTCACGCCAGCTCATCCGCCAGCAGGTCACCAATGCGCTGGTGTACCCGATCGTGCTGGTGGTGCTGTCGGTGGCCATCGTCTCCTTCCTGCTGGCCTACGTCGTGCCACAGGTGGTCGCGGTGTTCGAATCCAGCAACCAGGTGCTGCCGCTGGCCACGCGCATCCTGATCGGCGCCAGCGACTTCGCGCGCCACTACTGGTTCTACGCCCTGGCCCTCATCGGGGTCCTCGCCTGGCTGTTCCTGCGCTGGCTGAAGGCCCCTGCCGCGCAGATGCGCTTCGACGTGCTGCTGTTGCGGATTCCCCTGATCGGAAAAGTCATCCGCGGACTGAACACCGCGAGGTTCGCCCGCACCTTGAGCATCCTCACGGCCAGCGCGGTGCCCGTGCTGGAAGCGTTGCGCATCTCGGCGGACGTGGTGACCAACCTGCCGATGAAACAGGCGGTCAGTGATGCCGCCCTGCGGGTGCGCGAGGGCGCGCCCATAGGCCGGTCGCTGGCGGCGAAGAAGATTTTTCCGCCGATGATGATCCATCTCATTTCCAGTGGCGAGAGCAGCGGCGAGCTCGAGAAGATGCTCGAAAGGGCCGCCACCAACCAGGAACGCGAGATGGACAGCCTGTTGTCCACGCTGACCAACCTGCTCGGACCGCTGATGATCGTGGTCATGGGATCAATCGTCATGTTCATCGTCATCGCCCTCTTGCTGCCCATCTTCCAGCTCAACGACCTGGTCCGCTGAAAAAGCGTGACGCAGGGCTATTGCCCAAGGGTGGATCTTTCGTTTATAACGCGGCGCTATCAGCACCTGTGGCAACACGTGAGATGCCTGACTGATGAGCGAGAAAGCCGACGCCGACGAGTTCGACGAGGACGATGGCGAGGAGTCCTCGAACGAGACTGATGATGCCGACCTGGATCACCTGATCCGGGATGTGGAGAAGCAGCGGCGTCGTGCAGCCAAGGGCGGCCAGGAACCGACCTGGCGGCGGCTGGAGCGCGTGATCGAAGAGAAGCGAACCGCCGAGTTGCTGAGTGATTTCGAGGACTACGACATCAGCGATGACGAGTCCGGAACCGGGCCCCGCGGCAAGGTCGCCCGACGGCGCTGACGCCTTCGCGGCGGGCGGCCGGCTTCAGGCGGTTTCAGGCGGTTTCAGGCGGCCTCGATCTGCCGGCCCCGGCGCAGCACGCCCACCACCACACCTTCGATGATCATCGGTTCGGCCTTGAGGTCGACCCGGATCGGCTCGAAGTCCGCGTTCTCGGGCATGAGCCAGACGATGGGACCCTCCTGCTTGTAGCGCTTCACGGTGACCTCGTTCTCCAGGCGCGCCACGACGATCTGGCGGTTGCGGACCTCGGCGGTGCGATGCACCGCGACGAGATCCCCGTCGAGGATGCCGGCATCGCGCATGCTCATGCCCTGGACCTTGAGCAGGTAGTGCGGGCGCGGCTGGAACAGCGCCGGATCGATCTGGTAGCGGGATTCGATGTGCTCCTCGGCGAGGATGGGCCGGCCGGCGGCCACCCGGCCCACCAGCGGCAGGCCGAGCTGCTCACGCAGGATGTCCTTGAGCTGGATGCCACGAGAAGCGCCGGGAATGAGGTCGATGACCCCCTTGCGCTGCAGGGCGCGCAAGTGTTCCTCGGCGGCGTTGGGAGAGCGGAAGCCCAGGGTTCGCGCGATCTCCGCGCGCGTCGGCGGCATGCCGCTTTCGTGGATGGCGTCCTGGATGAGCCTGAGGATCTGCGTCTGCCGCGGCGTGAGATCTGACATGGAAGGCTCCTGTATATAAACCCACTATCTGATAGTATATACAGGTCGTTGCCAATGGCAACTGTCGTAGCGGGTGGCCGGCGGCGCGAGAAACGCCGCCGGCATTTTTTCACCGCTAGTGCCGGTAGGTCACCGTCAGACCGATGGTCCGCGGCCGGAAACCCGACTGGTCGAACTGGATCAACGACGCATCGTTCGGGTCGAGTCCCGCCTGCGAGTGCGTGAAGTAGGTCGGCGTCTGCTTGTTGAAGAGGTTGTCGATGAACGCCGAGATGGTCCAGTCATTCAGCGTCACACCGGTACGGAACGAGACGAACTGGGTCTTTGGCAAGCGGTAGGTGAACTGGTCGTACTGCGCATCATTGCGCCAATTCTGCGCCGGCGTCGGCCGGTTGTTGCGGCTCGAGTACTCGTAGTCGATGCGCGCATACCAGGGCAGCCCGTAACCCTGGAAGTCGTACTCGGTGCCCACCGCGATGGTCCAAGGTGCGCCACCCACGGTGTCTCCATCGGTGGTGTAGGTGGTACGCACCAGCGGATTGGTGGGACCCACCGGCAGCGTAGGATCCTCGGGAGCTTCCGTGTACAGACCCTTGTAACGCGCCTGCGTGAAGCCGATCGCCGTCTCCGCCTTCCAGTGATCGGTGATGATGATATCGGCTTGCAAGTCGAAGCCCTTCACCGTCGCCTCACCCAGGTTCTTGATCGAGGAGATCTGACATCCCGGATCGACGAAGGTCTGCTGGATGTTGGTCCACTTGATGAAGTAGGCGCTGCTGGCGAGGCGCAGCCGGTTGAACAGCAGGTTCTTCGCGCCGACCTCCAGGCTCTTGAGCGAATCCGAGTTGTAGGCGCCCGATGAGGGGAACTGGCAGCCGGCGTTGCCCGGCAGCGGTGGATTGGCCCCGCCCACGCGAAAGCCCTTCGCCGCTGTCATGTAGTACAGGTTGTGGGGATCGTACTGGAAAGACAAGCCGAACTTCGGGGTAAAGGGCTTCTCGGCCTGGTTGCCGGCCGAATCCAGCGGGCCGCCGTTCTGTGCACCATCCGAGTGACCGATGAAATCGAACTTGGTCTTCGAGTAGCGCGCACCGGCCGTGAACTTGAGCCGGTCGGTGATGGCGTAGGAGCCTTCGCCGAAGATGGCGTACTGGCGATCGTGCGAAACCAGGTCGTTGATGTAGGAGTCCTGGTTCGGGCCATACAGGTTCGGCAGCAGCGGGTCCAGGTCATACACCTCGAAGTCCGTCATGCCGAACAGCGCCTGGAACAGCGCGGGCTCCATCGGGTCCATGATCTCCTCGACGCTCTGCTGGCGGTTCAGCGACAGGAACAGGCCCGCCGTCCAGTTGAAACGCGCGTCCGGATCGTTCGACTGCAGGCGGAACTCCTGGGTGATGTTCTCCTGTTTGTTGGTCACGCGCGCCGGCGAGTGGTAGTTCTCGAAGCCGGCGGGCAGCCGGGGGCCGTGCGAGGTGAGCAGCGGATACATGTTCGGATCGACGAACGGCGCACCCAGGATGTCCGGGAAGTTCTGGTAGAAACTCAAGTTGTAGATCGTGCCGTCGTAACCCGACAGTTCGGTGCGGTGGAAGTACGAGGTGTTGGAGATCAGCCGCACCTTGCCCAGGTCCGCATCGACCTTGATGCTCGACAGGTAGAACTCGTCGGGCTGGCGGCGCGGATCGGGATTGGTCGAAAGGAAATTGCCGCTGCCAGGATCGGAGATCACCGAGTTGTACGTCGAGAAATCGTGGGACTTGCGGTTCTGGTAGAGCACGGACGGGGTGACCTGCACGTTGTCGGTGGGCGCCCAGGTGGCGGCCAGGCGCAACTGCACGGTGCCGGCGTGGTTGGTGTCCTCGTCGACGATGTTGCCCGTGGTCGCATCCTGGCGGTCGATCCAGCCGCCATCCCGGCGATACCAGGCGCTGGCGCGAAACCCGAGCTTGTTCTCGATGAGCGGGCCGCCACCGGCGACACCCGCCTCGTAGTTGGCCTCGCCATACTTGGTGAACGAAAGCTCCGCGCGGCCGTAGCTGCTGAACCTGGTCAGGCTGGGCTGCGGAGTGATGTAGCGGACGGTGCCGCCCTCGGAACCCGCGCCGAACAGCGTGCCTTGCGGGCCGCGCAGCACCTCGACGCGCTCGAGGTCGAAGATCGCCGGCAGCGCATCGTCGTTGTTGAATCCGCCGAGGCTGCGAATCTGGATGGGCGTGTCGTCGATGTAGATGCCGGTGGTACCGGCGCCCGCGTTCGAGGCGATGCCACGGATGGAGATGTCGTTGGTCTCGTTCGCGCCGAACGACAGGCCCGGCGTGAAGCGCGCGACGTCCTGGATGCTCTTCACGCCGATGACGTCCATTTTCTCGGCGGTGAACGCGCTCACGCTCACCGAGACCTTGCTCAGGGATTCCTCGCGCCGGGTGGCGGTGACCACCACTTCCTGCAGTTCAGCGCCGGCCGCGGCCTCCTGCGCGAGCACGGGAACCGGTGCCGCACCGGCCGAGACGAGCAAGGTCGCCGTCGCGGCGAGCCAGCCCCTGTTGCATCGTGGATACAGAGAATTCGAACGTCCGCCCTTCATCATTGCTTCCTCCGACATGTTGTTCCGCTCCCCGCTCTCGTGGAATTAACAGATCGATTCTTTTTTGGTGGAACGTGAACCTGCCAGGTGACACGTTAGACCGCGCCCGCCACAAACGCAATTTGTATCGTGACCGCCACAGTCGGTTGACGACCGCGGCATGCTCGCGGTAGCGTCGCAGCCCACCCTTAAAGCACGATCGCCCGGGGCTTCCATGTCCAGCACCACCGTCCCACCGGCCACCATCACCCGGCGGGATTTCCTCGACGGGGTGGCGCTTGCGGTCGGTGCGACGGTGGCAGGAGCGGCGCCGGCCGCACCCGCATCACCGCCGCCAGCAGCGCAGGACGCCCAAGGCTACTACCCGCCCCGGCTGCAGGGATTGCGCGGCAACCACCCCGGCAGCTTCGAGGCCGCGCATGCGCTGCGCGATGGCGCGCAGCCACCACCGGCGACCCCGCTGCCCGAAAGCTACGACCTGATCATCGTCGGTGCGGGCATCAGCGGCCTGGCGGCGGCGCATTTCTACCGCGAGCGCGCGGGCCGGAACCGCCGCATCCTGGTGCTCGACAACCATGATGACTTCGGCGGCCATGCCAAGCGCAACGAGTTCGACCTGGGCGAGGGCCGAATCGGGTTGCTGAACGGGGGCACTCTGCTCATCGACAGCCCGCGACCCTATGGCCCCGTGGCCGCAGGACTGCTCGCCCGGCTCGGGGTGGACGTGGCGGCCATCGCGGCACGCATCGAAAGCCCGCGCTTCTACGAGCAGCTCGGCCTGTCCACCGGGGTGTTCTTCGATCGCGCGCATTTCGGCGCCGACAAGCTGGTCACGGGCACCGACCGGCGTCCGATGGCGCAGTGGCTAACCGAGGCGCCCCTGTCCTCGCGCGCGCGTGAGGACATCCTGCGCATCGAGACCGGCAGCGAGGATCACTTCCCGGGCCTGTCATCGGACCAGAAGAAGCAGCGGCTGGCGGGCATGAGCTATCGCGATTACCTCGGCAAGGTCGTGGGCGCGGATCCCGCCGCCCTCGCCTTCTACCAGCAGCGCACGCAGGGCGAATGGACGGTGGGCATCGATGGCCTCTCGGCGCTCGACTGCTGGGGCGTGGGGCTGCCCGGCTTCGGCGGACTCGCCCTGGCGCCGGGATCGACGCCGCAGATGGGGTACACGGCCGCCGGCTATGCCGACACCGGCGGCTCGCCGAAGCTTCACTTTCCCGATGGCAACGCCACACTCGCGCGGCTCCTGGTGCGAAGGCTCCTGCCGGAGGCGATCCCGGGATCGAACGCCGGGGACATCGTCACCGCGCGGGTGGACTACGCCCGGCTGGACTCGCCGCGATCGACCACGCATATCCGCCTCAACAGCATCGTGACCCGCGCCCGCAACATCGGCCGCGGCGCCGCCGCGCACGTCGAGGTCGACTACCTGCGGGCCGGACGCACCTGGTCGGTGCGGGGCCGCGACTGTGTGCTGGCCGGCTACAACCTGATGATCCCTTTCCTCGTGCATGAGCTGCCCGCGGAGCAGAAGCGCGCCCTGCACAGCCTGGTGAAGGAACCTCTGGTGTACGTGAGCGTCGCGCTGCGCCACTGGCGCGCCTTCCACGAGCTCGGCATCCACCGCATCAACATTCCCGGCGGATACTTCAACTCGCTGCACCTGAACCCGCACGTCAACGTCGGCGGCTACCGCAGCCCCGCCTCGCCCGATGAGCCGATCCTCGTGCACCTGACGCGCACACCCTGCCAGCCGGGCCTTTCCTACCAGGACCAGAACCGGGCCGGCCGAGCGGAGATCCTCGCGACCCGTTTCGAAACCTTCGAATCACAGGTCCGCGACCAGCTCGGCCGGGCGCTCGCCGGCGGTGACTTCGATGCGGATCGCGACATCCTCGGCATCACGGTGAATCGCTGGCCGCATGGTTACGCCCGCGAATACAATCCGCTGTTCGACCCACCGTTGCCGCCGGAACAGCAGCCGCACATCATCGGACGGCGCCGCTTCGGGCGCATCAGCATCGCCAATTCGGATTCGGGCGCCGCGGCTTACACGGACTCGGCCATCGACCAGGCGCATCGTGCCGTCGATGAGGTGCTTGCGGGTTGATACGAATTTTTTGCAAATTTTCTGGTGTTGATGCTCCCTCCCCGCAGTTTCGCTGCCTGCCACTCTCCGGTATCATCAAAACTGTCGCCAAGGCCAGACATTCACGTTTTTTTTGTTGCAATCACGGCGCAGTTTTGGCCTCATGTACAGCCGTGTTGCGACGCGGGTGAGCCCTAGCGCGAGTGCGGGCGGGCCGGCTGAGTGACTTTTTGATTTAAGGACTTCTGAACAAGTGCAACAACCCCAGGGGAATTCTATGAAACTTGCCACCACGCTTAAGATCACGGCCGCCGCCGCCTGCTTTGCAGCCTTGGCCGGATGTCAGGATCTGAAGCCCATCCAGCAGCAGATCGACGATCTTAAGTCCCAGGTCAGCAAACTGTCCGGCGATACCGCGAAGGCGTCCAGCGACGCTGCGGCCGCCAACAGCGCTGCGGCTTCCGCATCGCAGGCTGCGGCGGGCGCCCAGAGCACGGCCAACCAGGCCCTCTCCACGGCCCAGTCGCACCAGTCGGCCATCGACGCGATCAACGAGAAGATCGACCGCGTGTTCAAGAAGTCGGTTTCCAAGTAAGAAACGCGCCTTTCTTGAAGATCTGACTCTTCAGATCTGCCAATCGAACGCCGCGCATCCGCGCGGCGTTCTTTTTTTGAGCGATCAGGACCCTATTTCGCCGCGCCGTTGATCGATGAGATCGAGTCGCGATGCTCCTTGAAGTCGACGAAGCTGTCGAAGGCCGATCCGATCAGCGGGTTGGACTTGACGCTGGCCTGCAGGGCGGCGTTGACCTTGTCGAGCCCGTCCGCACTCCGGGTGACGAAGTACGTCCAGAACTTGCCGGGCGCCGAGGTATGAATCGCTTCCTCATCGATCTCGTAGCCCAGGATGGCGCCGTCGGCGAGAAGCTTCTCGAACAGCGGCACGAGGGCGGTCTTGGCCAGCGTGTCGAGCGCATCGCCGGGCGCGCTGTCCTTCAGTTGATAGGAAGCCGATTTGGCGATGCCGTCCTTGAAGCTGCCCGACTTCCAGTTGTAGTAGTGGGTCACGAAGACCTGATCGGCGTGCCGGGTCGCGCCGGCCAGCACCGCCGTGGTGCTTTGACCGCCACGGGATAACTGCTCGAGGACGCTCATGAGCCCGGCCATCGAACTCGCTTCCCACCACGTGTCGTGCGTGCTTCCACCGGCGGTGTGCACCCGGGTGGTCTCGTTGCCATAGACGACGATGGTGCCATCGGCGAGTGCCTTGTCGAGGACCTTGATGGTCGCCAGTTCGCCCTTGTCCATGTCGGCCCATTTCGCGCGCGGAATCTCCCAGCTCGATTCGTAGGTGTACAGCGCCGGCTTTTCCTTCACTTCCATGCCCTGGGCAAGCACCGCCCCGGGCAGGGTGGCGCCGAACAGCAGGGCTGATCCAAGGAGCATCGATACACGGCATTTCATGACGTTTCCCCCGAAGTTGTTGGTGTTGGATGCGCGCCTCGATGCGCGCGATGCCGGGGAGTGTAATGCAAATCGTTGCGATTGGCGCGCCACCGGCCGTGCCGGAAGCGGCCAGGCCTTGAGACTCAACGGCCTCGTCGGGCGGGTTTCTCGGGTTCGACCCAGCGGTCCACCGAGATCCGCACCGGTTCGCCGCGCTGCTCGTTGAAGGCCCGCTCGGCCGCATCCCAGTCGATGATCACGCTCCGCTGCGATGTCGCGGCGACGATCTGCCGGGTGAGTGAGGTGAGGTCCTCGACATTGCCAGCCTCCGTGCCATCCAGCGGGTGGTGCACCTCCAGGTACAGCACGCCATCCTCGCTCCAGCCCGTCTTGATGCGCTGGTTGATGATGCGCACCGGAACCCCGACGGGTACTTCGCGGAACAGGGTCTCGATGTCCTCCGGATAGAGCCGGATGCAGCCGTTGGTGATCTGCAATCCGACGCTCACGGGCTTGTTGGTGCCGTGGATGAGGTACGAGCCGCTCGGAATCCCCAAGCGCAGGGCGTACTCGCCCAGCGGGTTCTCAGGTCCTGGCGGCACGAACGCGGGCAGCGGGTCGCCTTCCTGCACATGACGGTCGCGGATCGACTTGGGCGGATACCAGGTCGGCTTCTTCTGCTTGCCCACGACCTTGGTCACCCCCAGCGGCATCGTCCTGCCTACCTGGCCCACGCTCACGGGATAGGTTTCCACCACGGGCTTGCCGGCACGGTCCTGCCGGAAGTAGTACAGGCGGCCTTCCGAGAGGTTCACCACTATCCCTGAGTGCGGCACGTCGGGCACGATCCGCTGGGTCGGCAGGTTGACGTGCGTGCCCTCGCCGGGGAGCCACGTGTCCACGCCCGGATTGGCGGCGACGATGGCATCGAACCCCAGGTGGTGGAGCCTTGCGATGTCCGGCAACGTGTCCTCGTGGTGCGAGAGCATCATGCCGGGCTCGCCGATCAACCCCTGCTGTGGGCCGAGCGTGAAGACTTCCGCCAGCGCAAGCGGTGGCATCGAGACCAGCAGGAGGCTCCCGAGCAGGCAGGACGCGATTCGCATGGCTACAGCCGCAACAGCGCCGATCCCCAGGTGAAACCGCCGCCGAAGGCCTCGAGCAACAGCAACTGGCCGGGCTTGATGCGGCCATCGCGGATGGCGGTGTCCAGTGCCAGCGGCACCGAGGCCGCCGAGGTGTTGCCGTGCTGCTGGATGGTGACGATCACCTTGTCCATGGACAGGCCCAGGCGCTTGGCCGTGGCTTCGATGATCCGCAGGTTGGCCTGGTGCGGGACGAGCCAGTCGATCTGGTCCTTGGTCAAGCCATTGGCCTGCAGCGTCTCCAGCGCGATCTTGCCCAGGTTGCTCACCGCGAGCTTGTAGACCTCGTTCCCCTTCATGCGGATGAAGGCCTGGTTCCGGCGCACCAGGTCGAACCCCGCCGAGATGCCGTCGGGATAATACAGCAGGTCCTTGTAGTGGCCGTCGGCATGCAGGTGCGTGGAGATGATGCCGGGCTGATCGGCAGGCTTGAGCACCACCGCCCCTGCGCCATCGCCGAACAGCACGCAGGTGGCGCGATCGGACCAGTCGACCATGCGGGTGAGCGTCTCCGCGCCCACCACCAGCGCGCAGCGCGCATCGCCCAGGCGGATGAACTTGTCGGCCACGCCGAGGGCGTAGATGAAACCGCTGCAGGCCGCTTCGAGGCTGAAGGCCGCGCAGTTGTGGATGCCCAGCCGCTGCTGCAGCAGCGTGCCGACGTTGGGAAAGACCAGATCCGGGGTGGTCGTACCGACGCAGATCAGGTCGATGTCCGCAGGTCCCACGCCGGCCGCCTCCATGGCGCGCCGTGCGGCAGGCTCCGCCAGGTCGGTGGTGGTCTCGCCGGCGACGGCGATGTGACGGCTTTCGATCCCCGAGCGCGAGCGTATCCACTCATCGCTGGTCTCGACCATCTTCTCCAGATCCGCGTTGGTGAGGACTTTCTCCGGCAGGTAGCTGCCGGTGCCGGCAATGCGGGAGTAGCGAGTCACGCCGCCCGCTCGAGCTGCTCGGCGATGCGCGAGGGGACCCCCTGCCGGGCCTCGAGGATCGCCACCTCGATGGCGCGCTGGAAGGCGAACTGATCGGCGCCGCCGTGGCTCTTGATGACGATGCCGTTGAGTCCGATCATGCTCGCGCCATTGTAGCGCCGCGGGTCCAGACGCGTCTTCAGCGCCTGCAGGGCCGGCTGCGCGGCGAACGCGCCGAGCTTGCGAACGGCGTTGCGGGTGAATTCCTCGCGCAGGGTGCCCGCGATCATGCGTGCCAGGCCCTCCATGGTCTTCAGCGCGACATTGCCCGTGAAGCCGTCGGTCACGACCACGTCCACCTTGTCGGAAAAGATGTCGTGCCCTTCGACGAAGCCGACGTAGTCGAGCTTCATGCCGCCGATGAGTTCATGCGCGGCCTGCACCGCCTCATGGCCCTTGATGTCCTCCTCACCGATGTTCAGCAGGCCGATGCGGGGCTGGCGATGGTCGCTGGCATCGCTGGCCACCACCGCGCCCATGACGGCGAACTGCGCGAGCTGTTGCGGCGTGCAGGAGGCATTGGCGCCGAGGTCCAGCATGAAGGTATGGCCGCCGTGGGAGGGAATCTTGGAGATGATGGCGGGACGCTCGACGCCGGCGAGCATCTTCAGCACGAAATGCGCCGTGGCCATCAAGGCACCCGTGTTGCCGGCGCTGACGCAGGCATGCGCCTCGCCCTGCTTCACGAGGTCGATGGCGCGGCGCATGGAGGAGTCCTTCTTGCGCCGCAGGGCATCGCGCGGATGATCGCTCATCTCCACGACATCCGCTGCGTGCAGGCAGGTGAGGTTCGAGGGCCATGCGCCGCGGTGGTGGCGCTTCAGGTCCTCATCCCGACCCACGAGGATGAAGCCGATATCGGCGCTGGCACAGGCGGCATCCAGCGCCGCGGGCACGCACACCGCCGGGCCATGATCCCCGCTCATGGCATCCACTGCGATCTGCAGTGTGGAAGGCATGCGTCGTCGCAACAGAAGGGGTGATCAACCGCCGCCCAGCGCGCGGCGGATGCAACCGCTACTCGTCGTCGCCCGCGCTGTCGTTCTTGGTCTCCAGGACCTTGCGGCCCCGATAGTAACCATCACGGGAAATGCGGTGACGCAGATGCGTCTCGCCACTCTTCGACTCCACCGACAGCGCCGGCTTGCCCAGGGCTGAGTGCGAGCGGTGCATGCCTCGCTTGGATGGGGTCTTTCGGCTTTTTTGGACGGCCATGATGTTCCTGTTTGCAACGTGAGCCTGCTGCCCGTCGACGCGACAGGCATCGGCGAGCCTGCGATCGGGCGGGCGGCGTATCATAGTGAGCGGAGCATCCCCTGTCAAAAAGATGCGAGTGCAAGTCTTTGTTTTTGAACCCTGAGTATTCTCTGGTCCTGGCTTCGACCTCGCCCTACCGGCGAGAACTCCTGCAGCGGCTGGGCATCACCTTCCAGGCGGTGCCACCGCAGGTCGAGGAAGCACGGGCACCGCGCGAGACCCCGGCTGCCATGGTGAGGCGACTGGCCCGCGCCAAGGCGGCGGCAGTCGCTGCCACCCAGCCGCAGTCCTGGGTGATCGGCTCCGACCAGGCGGCCGCCTGCGGCCGCTCGGTGCTGGGCAAGCCCCTGACTCGGGCGCGCTGCATCGAGCAGTTGCGGCAATGTTCGGAGCGGCGGGTGCGGTTCCTGACGGCGCTGTGCCTCACCCGGCAGGATGGCGACCATCGGTTCGAGGCGCTGGACACGACCTGGGTCCGGTTCCGCCGCCTGGATCGCGCCAGCATCGAGCGCTATGTGGACCGGGAGCATCCGTTCGACTGCGCGGGCGGCTTCAAGAGCGAGGGCCTGGGGATCGCGCTGTTCGACTCCATCGACTCGAAGGACCCCACGGGCCTCGTGGGCCTGCCGCTGATCGCCCTGTCCAGGCTCCTGCGCAAGGCCGGGTTCAGCGTCCCCTAGCGCCTGCGCCGGCCCGCCCGCGGCTTCTGGCGCGAGGCCAGCGCATCCAGCACCGCGCTGAGTTCCACCGGGAGCGGTGCGCTGAAGTGCGCCGGCTCACCCGAACCCGGCCAGTCGAAGGCGATCGACTGCGAGTGCAGGAAGGTGCGCTTCAGTCCCAGTTCGCGCAGCTCGGCGTTGCGTTCCCGGTCGCCGTACTTGTCATCGCCCAGCAGCGGATGGCCCGCGTAGGCGGCGTGGACGCGGATCTGGTGGGTGCGGCCCGTGGGTATGTCCACCTGCACCAGAGTGGCCAGGGGTCCGAAGAACTGCACCGGCTTGAACACGCTGACCGAGCTCTTGCCTTCGCGGGCCACGCGCACGTGACGCTCGCCATGGCGGCGCTCGTCGGTGGACAGCGGCGCATCGATGCGCTTGGTGCCGAGCTGCCAGGACCCGGCCACCAGCGCAAGATAGGTCTTGGCCATGCCGCCGTCGCGGATGAGCCGATGCAGGGCCGTCAGGGTGGCCCGGTTGCGCGCCACCAGCAGGCAGCCACTGGTGTCGCGATCCAGCCGATGGACCAGTTCCAGCGATTCATCGGGCCGCCCGGCGCGCAGCGCCTCGATGACGCCGAAGCTCATGCCGCTGCCGCCATGCACCGCAACGCCCGCCGGCTTGTCGAGCACGAGCAGGCGCTCGTCCTGGTGCAGCACGCATCCCTCGATGAGCTCGACCAGGCTGTGCGAGGGGCGTGCTTCTTTCGCGAGGTCGATCCGCACCGGCGGAAGCCGCAGTTCATCCTCGGCGGCCAGCCGGTACTCCGCATCCACGCGACGGCGATTGACGCGCACCTCGCCCTTGCGCAGCAGCCGGTACACGCGGCTGCGCGGCACGGTCTTGAAATGGCGCAGCAGGAAATTGTCGATACGCTGGCCGGCTTCTTCCGCCGACACGGTGTGCAGCACGACGCGGCCGCGGCCCGAAGGAGAATCACTCATGCGCACAGCTCAATGCTAAGACCTTGATTATATTGACCATGACCCGGGCGCATGCTAGTCTTCTCCGAGCCGTGTCAAGTGCGGCCTGGCGTGATGCGCCCGGCCTTAAGAAGATACCGGTTTTACGTGGCGTTCCTTGACTGACCTGTCGCTCGAGGAACGACGCATCTTAGTTGGTTCTGGACATCCAGACCATCGTTCGGCCGATGAGAGCGGTTGCGCTTACCCCGTCATGCGGGTTGAGTCTTCCGCACAAACGGTAAGTTCAAGATCAGCGCACAAGGCGTGCTCGACAGTCTGTTGCAATCCTGGTTCATCGGGTGGCCGCTAGCCTTGCTGGCGCTCGGCCTGCCCGTCATTGCCATTGGCGTTGCCGCTGCGGCAGGCCCTGCTGTTCTCCCACTCTCCTCGGCCCCTATCCAATCAGTTGGGGCACATGAAAAGAATGCTCGTCAACGCAACTCAGGAAGAAGAGTTGCGCGTAGCGTTGGTCGACGGCCAGAAGCTCTACGACCTGTCGATCGAAACCTCCTCGCGGGAACAGAAGAAATCCAACGTCTATAAGGGACGGATCACGCGGGTCGAGCCCAGTCTCGAAGCCGCGTTCGTGGACTACGGCGCCCAGCGCCACGGCTTCCTGCCGCTGAAGGAAATCTCCAAGGAGTACTTCCGCCCGCAGGCCGTGCAGAGCGGCAAGCAGAACATCCGCGACCTGGTCTCCGAAGGCCAGGATCTCATCGTGCAGGTCGAGAAGGAGGAACGCGGCAACAAGGGCGCCGCGCTCACCACCTTCATCAGCCTGGCCGGCCGGTTCCTCGTGTTGATGCCGAACAATCCCCGCGCGGGCGGCGTGTCGCGCCGCATCGAGGGCGAGGATCGCGACCAGATGCGCGAGGCCATGAGCGAACTGCAGATCCCCGATGGCATGGGCGCCATCGTGCGCACGGCCGGCGTCGGGCGCAGCGCGGAGGAACTGCAGTGGGACTTCAACAACCTGAAGACCGCCTGGGATGCCATTGCACAGGCGTCCGAAGGCCGTCAGGCGCCCTTCCTCATCTACCAGGAAAGCGATGCCGTCACCCGCGGCCTGCGCGACTACTTCTCGGACGATGTGGGCGAATGCCTCATCGACCAGCCCGAGGCGTTCCAGAAGGCGCAGGAGTACATGCAGCGCTTCATGCCCCCGGATGCGCAGCGCAAGTTGAAGCTCTACCAGGATCCGGTGCCGCTGTTCACGCGCTACCAGATCGAAAGCCAGATCGAATCGGCGTATTCCCACAAGGTCAACCTGCCCTCGGGCGGGAGCCTGGTCATCGACCACACCGAGGCGCTGGTCTCCATCGACATCAACTCGGCGCGCAGCACCCGCGGCGGGGACATCGAAGCCACCGCCTTCAACACCAACCTCGAGGCGGCTGACGAAGTCGCCCGCCAGCTGCGCCTGCGTGACCTCGGCGGGCTCATCGTCATCGACTTCATCGACATGGAGTCCAGCCGCAACCAGCGGGCGGTGGAGGACCGGCTGCGCGATGCCGTGCGCATGGACCGCGCCCGCATCCAGCTCGGCCGCCTGTCGCGCTTTGGCCTGCTGGAGCTGTCGCGCCAGCGGCTGCGGCCCGCGCTGAGCGAGACCACGCACATCAACTGCCCGCGCTGCAACGGCATGGGCACCATCCGCGGCGTCGAGTCCATGGCGCTCGCCATGCTGCGGCTGAACGGCGAGGAGGCGCGCAAGGAGCGCACCGGACGCGTGGTCGCCCAGCTCCCCATCGATGTGTCCACCTACCTGATGAACGAGAAGCGCGAGGCCCTCAAGCAGATCGAGGACCGCGATGATGTCTCGATCATCATCGTGCCGAACCAGCACATGCACACGCCGGCCTACACGCTGCGGCGCGTGCGCGAGGACGAGAAGGATCTGCCCGAGAACAACACGGTCAGCTACCAGATCCCCGAAACGCCGGTGCTGGATGACAGCAACGTGGGCACGCGCGACCAGAAGCCGGCGGCCGAGGCCGCGCTGGTGCCGAGCATCATGCCCTCTGCCACGCCCATGCCCACGCCCGAGCCTGCCCCGCAGGCCGCTGCAGCGCCGGCAGCGCAGTCACTGGCGTCGGCCGAGCCGCCCACCGTGGGCATCTTCGTGAAGCTGTGGCGGTTGTTCTTCGGCACCGGTGCGCCGGCGGCCGCCCCGCCGGCGGAACCGGCCCGCGACCGGCCGCACGCGCGCGGCGATGGCCGAGGCGAGCGTGGCCGTGATCGGGATCGTGATCGGGATCGCCACCGTCGCGACCGGGATCGCGACCGGGATCGTGACCGCGACCGCGACCGCGGGGATCGCGACCGGCCGCGCGATGCGACCCGGGAGGGGCATGGCGATCGCGGACGGGACGGACGACGCGACGGCAACCGCGACCAACGCCGCGACGGACGTGGCAATCGCCCCGAAGGGCGTGGACATGAACGTCCCGCGCAGGGCGCAGGTGCGGGGGGACGACCCGAGGCGACACCGCGAGCCGAGTCACCGGCGCGCCCGGCGGATGCGGAGCGCGGCGCCGAACCCGCTCGCCCACCCGGCGAGGAGCGAGGTGAACGCGGCGAGCGAGGTGAGCGGGGTGAACGCGGCGGGCGTGGTCGGCGACGCCGTGGGCGCGGCCGGCGCGAGGGCGCCGAATCGGCGGGCAATGGTGCCCCGAGCGGTGCCCCGGGCGGTGGAGAACAGCAGGACCTGGTGAGCCGCATGGGTGGCAGCGAAGGCTCACGCGAGGCAGCCTCGATGGATGCTCCCTCGCCCGCGCCGGAACGCCCCGCCCCGCCAGCCGAGCCGCGCTTCCCCGAGGCAAAGCCGGCGGAGCCTTCATCCGCGAAATACGTGGTGTGGTCGTCCTCGCCGGATTCCGGCGCCGGTTCGCGCGACGATCACTGAACCGGGTATTGAACCCGGGCGGCGATGGCGCCGCCCGGTGTTCATCACGCTGCCTGCCGTGCGCGGGCCGGCCTTGCGAGCCGGGCCCTGAGCAGCGCGCTGACGGCCAGCACGGAGAACAGCAGCCCCCGCAGCCCGCCGATGCCCAGCGCATCGATGATGAACGACCAGGACTTCCCGTAGCGCTCCGTCATCCAGGTGAGCCTGAACGAGACGGCGCAGAAGAACAGCGCCGCGACCACATAGGCGGCCATCCAGCGCCGCCGCGAGGCGTGATCGAGCGCCCGGCTCACGGGTCCCGCCATCGCCGGCGCGGCGCGCATCTCGCGAACCAGCAGCCAGGTCACGAGCGCCAGTCCCAGGATCGAACAGGCGTGCTGCGCGATCTGGAACGCGTACAGCGGGTGACCGGCGATGTCGACCGAATCATCCAGTGCCGGGATCATGCGCACGCCCCTCGCGCCCTCGTGTGTGAATCCGTCCCACACCAGGTGGGTGATCGCACCCCCGAGCACACCGATGACGGCCACCAGCCACTGGCGCGGCTCGTCGATGGGATCCGGGCGCGCCAGCGCCGTGCTGCGCAGGTGCGCCGCGTCGGGGAGGATCTCCCAGGTCGCGGGCTTGACCACGTACTCGAAGATCCAGTAGCTCAGCAGCCCCAATGGCAGGCAGAAGGTGACCAAGCCTTCGAGGCTGTGCGACTGGAAGCGCTGGACGTGCCAGGGCACCAGCAGGCTGAAATCCGGCACCATGCTGCCGATCATCGCGGCGGACAGTGCTCGCCAGCGGTTCAGCGTTCGCGCGAACGGCAGGATGGCGGCGGTGTGCGACAGGGTGAAGGGCATGGGCTCGCTCTTGCCTCAGCCGCGCACGGGCGCGGATGCGAGCAGCTCGCCTGCCGCGACGAAACACAGATCGAGCACGGCCTCGAAGCCATCGTCGGGCCCAAAATAGGGATCCGGCACGTCGGCGAGGCCCTGCGGGCGCGTTGCCGCGAGGAACAGGCGCAGTTCGGCATGCGAGCCCCGAGGCCGGATGCGTTCGAGGGAGGCAAGGTTCGAGCGATCCATGGCGAGGATCAGGTCGAAGCGATCGAAATCGGCCGGCAGCACCTGGCGCGCGCGCAGCGCCCGCAAGTCCACGCCGCGGCGCAGGGCGGCGCGGACGGCGCGCGCATCGGGCGCACAACCCAGGTGGTAATCGCCGGTTCCGGCGGAGTCGAATTCCCAGTCGGCGCCCAGCCCCGCTTCCGCGGCCAGGCGACGGGCGACCCCTTCCGCTGTCGGGCTGCGGCAGATGTTTCCCAGGCACACAAAAAGCACTCGCATCCCGCTATCTTAGCAATGACGATGTGTCCCCCGCGCCGTACTCCCTCGATGCCAGGCACCCGCCTGCGCCTGTTCGGTGGCCTGCTGCTCGCGCTCGCCGGCGCGCAGGGCCAGGGCGCACCCCTGAACCGTTCCGAACAGACGATCGCGAATTTCTCCTTCGCCAGCCAGCTCGGCTCGGGCATCTACTCGGTGAATGGCAGGACCATCCAGATCTACCGCCTGCCGATCCAGTGGACTTACCGCGAGCCGGCGCAAGGATCGACCGGCGTGATGCTGCTGCTGCCCCTCACGCTGGGGTTCTACGATTTCAACGTCGAGGACGTGCTGCAGACCCGGCTTCCGCGCAGCGTCGATACGCTGAGCTTCGTCCCCGGCGTGCAGTTCTCGCGACGGCTTCCCGGCCAGTGGCTGGCGAGCGCCTTCCTCCAGGGCGGCATCGCCAAGGAGCGGACCAGCACCGCGGACGCGCTCACCTGGGCCACCGGCCTCGGCATCGACCGCGACGTGCCGATCGCCCCTTTCGCGGTGCACCTCCAGTCACACCTGGTCTATGCGCAAACCCTGTTCCGCGACCGGCCGGATGATGCGATGTTGCGGCTGGCGAGCGGCGTCGAGGCGCGCGCGCCGCTTCACGCCGTCATCCGCGGCACCGCGCTCGATTACAGCCTGTACGGCCTCAACGAATGGTACCTGCGCCGGCCCGACCCTCCGCTGGCATCGCAGGGCCTGCCGATCACCGCCGTGCAGTGGGAGCTGGGCGTGACGCTGGGCACCGTCGAGCCATTGCGGATCTGGAAGGTTCCGCTGCCGCGGCTCGGCCTCGGGTACCGCTTCGGGGATTCCCTGTCGGTCTTCCGCCTGGTGTTCGGCGCGCCATTCTAGTGATGCGGGTCCTATAATCCTTCGCATGCGCTACATCGACGTTCCCCAACCCGGCGGTCCCGAAGCTCTCGTGCTGCGCGAAGCGCCTACCCCTGCGCCCGGCGCCGGCGAGGTGCTCATCAAGGTGGCGGCGGCGGGCGTCAATCGCGCCGATGTGCTGCAGCGTCGCGGCCAGTACCCCTCGCCCGCGGGCGCCCCACCCTTCCCCGGCCTCGAGGTGTCCGGGACCGTGGAGGCGCTGGGAGAAGGCGCTTCGGGCTTTCGTCCCGGCGATGCGGTGTGCGCGCTGCTGCAGGGAGGCGGCTATGCCGAGTATGCCTGCGCACCCGAGGGCCAGGTGCTGCCCCTGCCCGCAGGTGTGGGACTGGTGGAGGGCGCCGCGCTGGCCGAGGCCTGCTTCACCGCCTACAGCAACCTGTTCCTGTTCGGACGCCTCCAGGCCGGGGAGTCCCTGCTGGTGCACGGTGGCACCAGCGGCATCGGCGTCACCGCCATCCAGCTCGCCCGGCTGCGCGGTGCCCGCGTGTTCGCGACCGCCGGCAGCGCGGAGAAGTGCCGCTTCTGCGAATCGCTCGGCGCATCCGCCATCGACTACCGGCGCGAGGACTTCGTGTCGGCGCTGCGCGCGCGTTCGCCGGCCGGTGTGAACGTCGTGCTCGACATCATGGCCGGCGACTACACGGCGCGAAACCTCGATGTGCTGGCCGAGGAAGGCCGGCTGGTGGTGATCGCAACCCAGGGTGGACCCACCTCCACCATCAACATCCTGAAGGTCATGCAGCGCCGGCTGGTGCTCACCGGCTCGACGCTGCGCTCCCGACCCACGGCGTTCAAGGCGCAGGTGAAACGGGAACTGCTCGAGCATGTCTGGCCGCGCATCGCGAGCGGCGAATTCCGGCTCATCATCGACCAGCAGTTCCCGCTGGCCCAGGCGGCAGCCGCGCATGCCCGCATGGAGAGCAGCGAGCACATCGGCAAGATCCTGCTCACCCTGTAGCCGGACGCGCCCTCTCCGCGAGCAGCGCCCGCACCGCCTGCAGGTCCTCCGGGGTATCCACGCCCGCGGGAGGGGCGCGCTCGAGCATCATCAGGTGGATGGCCATGCCATGCTCGAGCGCACGAAGCTGCTCGAGCCTCTCGCGCTGTTCGAGTGCGGTGGGCGCAAGGCTCGCAAACCGGGCGAGACTGTCGGCGCGATACGCGTACATCCCGATGTGACGCAAGGCTCCCGCGATGCCGGCCTCATCCGGCGGCGGGGTGTCCCGCGGCCACGGGATCGGCGCGCGGCTGAAATACAACGCTCGGCCATCGAGCGCGCGCACCGCCTTCACGCAGTTCGGATCCAGCCACTGGCCGAGCGACTCGATGCGCGTCACCGGGGTTGCGATGGCGCACCCGGGGTGCTGGCGCAAGGCGGCCGCCAGCGAGCGGATGGCCTCGGGCGGCACCAGCGGTTCATCGCCCTGGACATTGACGAGGATCGCATCCGCCGCGAAGCCCCGGCGATGGGCCACTTCAGCCAGGCGGTCGGTGCCCGACGGATGGTGCGTGCCGGTCATCTCGACCTGCGCGCCGAAGGCGGCGCAGGCATCGCGCACGCGCGCATCGTCGGTGGCGATGATGACGCTGGAGGCGCCGCTCGCACAGGCGCGCTCCCAGACCCACTGGATCATGGGCCGGCCGTGGATGTCGGCGAGCGGCTTGCCCGGCAGCCTCACCGAGGCATGGCGCGCCGGGATGATGACCGCGAAGTCCTCGCAAGCGATGGGCCGGTCCTCAGCGTTGCAGCAGCGGGTCATCGCCGGCGAGGGTGCGGGCCTCGTCCGGCAGCATCACCGGAATGTCGTCGCGGATGGCATAGGCCAGCCGGTCCGCACGGCACAGCAGTTCCGTGCCGCCGCCGGCGGAGACCAGTCGCAGCGGCCCCTTGCACACGGGGCAGACCAAGAGGTCCAGCAGGTGTTTGTCCATGCCGCCATTCTACGCCGCCGCCCGCCCGAGCGCCCTCTCCACCGTGGCGAGGAGCGAGGCGGCATCGGCCGGCGTGAACTGCGCGGCCACCGGAACGTAGTAGTGCCGCTCATCGACCAGGCCCGCGCACTTGACGGCATCCTTCTCGGTCATCAACACCGGCTGCTCATCCCCGAAGCGGATCATCTCGGCGGTCAGCACGGCATGATCATCCAGCGCGCGGCCCAGGACCTGCACGCCGTGGGCCCGCAGCATGTTGAAGAAGCGCTCGGGATTGCCGATGCCGGCGATGGCGTGCACGGCGGAGCCCGTGAACTCGCTCAGCGAGCGGGAGCGTCCATCGAGCATCGCCACCGCGCGATCGCCATCGAGCTTCATGGCGAGCGCACCGGGCAGCAGTCCGCCACCGCCGTTCACCACCACGGCATCGGCGCCCGCGAGCCGGGACTTCGGCTCCCGCAGCGGCCCGGCGGGCAGCACCCAGCCATTGCCGAAGCGGCGATCGCCATCCACGACGATGACCTCGCAGTCCCGTGCCAGGGCATAGTGCTGCAGGCCATCATCACTCAGGATCACATCGCAGCCGGCATCGATCAGCAGTTGCGCGGCGGCCGGGCGGTCCCGGCCGACGGCCACCGGACGACCGGTCCGCCGCACCATCATCACCGGCTCATCGCCGTGCTCGGATGGGTCCCCATCCACACTGATGAGCTGGGGTGCGCGCTCCGAGCCGCCATGGCCGCGCGTGACGATGCCCGGCGACAGGCCGCGCATGCGCAGCTGTCCCGAGAGCCAGCACACCAGCGGGGTCTTGCCCGTGCCGCCGACACTCAGGTTCCCCACCACGATGACGGGGCGCGCGAGCCGCACCTGGCGCAGCCACCCGCGCCGGTAGAGTGCGCGCCGCAGGGCCACCAGCGCACCGAACAGAAGCGAGGCCGGTACGGCCCACAGGGGCGGGTAGCGTCTCTGGTACCAGAGGCGGTTGACCCAGGCTTGTGCCGACACCGGCGCGCTACCTCATCAGACGTTGAAATGCATGCCGTGCAGGGCGGCGTACACGCCGCCCTGGGCCAGCAGCTCCCGGTGCGTGCCCGACTCCACGATGCGGCCCTGGTCGAGCACGATGATGCGGTCGGCATTCTCGACGGTGGAGAGCCGGTGGGCGATGACCAGCGTGGTGCGGCCGCGCATCAGCACGGCGAGCTCCTGCTGCACGCGTCGCTCGGACTCGTTGTCGAGCGCGGCGGTGGCCTCGTCCAGCACCAGCACGGGCGCATCCTTGAGCAGCGCGCGGGCGATGGAGATGCGCTGGCGCTGGCCGCCGGAGAGGTTCTGGCCGCGATCGGTGAGCACGGTGTCGAGCCCCTGCGGCAGGTCCACCGCGAATTCCAGCACGTTGGCGGCACGGGCGGCCGCCTCGACCTGCGCCGAGCTGCGCTCGGGCGCGTTGAAGGTGATGTTGTTGCGGATGGTGTCGTGGAACAGCACCACTTCCTGGCTGACCATGCTGATCTGCTCGCGCAGGTCGTGCAGGCGGTACTCACGCACGTCCACGCCATCGAGCAGGATGGCGCCGCCCGCCACATCGTAGAAACGCGGCACCAGGCTCACCAGCGTCGACTTGCCGCTCCCCGAGGCGCCGACGATGGCCACCGTCTGCCCGGCCGCCACGCGAAAACTCACCTGCGACAGCGCCGGGCCCTTGGCCGTGGCGTAGGAGAAGCTCACGTCGCGGAACTCGAGCTCGCCGCGCGCGCGCGCGATGGGGCGCGGGCCGCCCTCGCCTTCGGTGGGGTGATCGAGCAGCTCGAACACGCTCTGCCCCGCCGCGATTCCCTGTTGCAGGGGACCCGCGACGTTCACCAGGCGACGCAAGGGCGAGGTGATGAGCATCAGCGCGGTGAGGAAGCCCATGAACTCATCCACCCGCATGTCGTGCGCGAACACCTGGCGGATGGCCACGTACAGCACGCTGGCAAGCCCGTGGCGGCGATGAGCTGCACGATGGGGTTGCTGATCGACTGCGCCCGCACCAGCTTCATGTTCTGGAAGCGGTTGCGCTCGTTCACCTCGAGGAAATGCTGCGACTGATGCTCCTCGGCGTTGAAGATCTTGATCAGCCGCTGCGCGTCGATGGATTCCTTGGCCACGCGCGTCACCTCGCCCATGGAGGCCTGGATGCGCGCGCTGTAGCGGCGGAAGGAGCGGTTCGCCACCTGCATGAGCCAGGCGATCAGCGGCGCGGCCAGCAGGCTGAAGGCCGCGAGCCGCCAGTTCATGACGAAGATGGTGACCAGGAGCCCGACGATGGTGAGCGTATCGCGGATCATCGAGATGGCGGCGTTGGTGGCGGCGGCTGCGACCAGCTCGATGTTGTAGGTGAGCCTGGAGAGCAGGTGCCCCGACTGCTGCGTGTCGAGATAGGCCACGGGCAGCCGCAGATAGTGCGCGAACACGTCCTGGCGCAGGCGCTTCACCACCTGCCGGCCCACCCAACCGGGATAGTAGTTGGCGACGTAGTCGCCGATGCCGCGGAAGATGAACAGCACGATGGCACCGCCCGGTATCGCCCAGACGATGCGCGGATCCGGGTGGACGAACGCGCCTTTCAGGAAGGACTGCACGAACCAGGCGATCGCGGACTCGGTGGCCGCGAACAGCAGCATGCCGCAGGCACCGATGGCGAACTGCCGCAGGTAGGGCCTTGCGTAGCCGAGCAGCCGCCGGTAGATGGCCCAGGCGTCGTCCTCTCGCAACGGCGCCGGTGCCCCCACCGGCACCGCGCTCAAGGCGAGGCCTCCGGCTGCACCGTGGCGATGTTCATCTGCGTGAAGCCCAGCCGCCCCGCCACGTCCATGGCGGTGACGACGGACTGATGCGAGGCGCGGCCATCGGCCCGGATGGTCAAGGGGCCGCGAGCACTGCCCGCCTCCTTCAGCAAGGCCGCGCGCAGCGTGTCCGCGCCGTTGTTGATGAGGCTCTTGTCATTGACGCGGTACGAGCCTTCGGCCGTCACGGTGAGCGTCAACGGCGGCGGCTGCGGGGTGTTCAGCGGCGCCTCGTTCGCCTGCGGCAGGCGAACGATCATGCGGCCCTCCTGCTGGAAGGTGCTCGAGACCATGAAGAAGATGAGCAGCACCAGCAGCACGTCGATCATGTTGATCAGGTTGATCTCCGGCTCGTCGCGGTTCTGCTTGCGCAGGTTCATGCCTCGACGCTCCGCGGCTGCCTGAGCTGGTCCTGGTCATCCAGTGCATCGACCAGCTTCATCGCTTCCTTTTCCATCTGCACCACCAGGCGCTCCACCTTGCCGCGCAGGAAGCGGTAGGCGATGAGCGAGGGGATGGCCACGGTGAGTCCGGCGGCCGTGCAGATCAGCGCCTCGCCGATGCCTCCGGAGAGCACGCGCGGATCGCCGATGCCATGCTGGGTGATGGCATTGAAGGCGTGGATGATGCCGGTGACCGTGCCGAGCAGGCCCATGAGCGGGGTGACCGCGGCGATGGTGCCGAGGGTGTTGAGGAAGCGCTCCAGTTCCTGCACGACGTGCCGGCCGCTGTCCTCCAGCCGCTCCATGAGGATGTGCCGCGGACGGTGCCGGTTGTTCAGGCCGATGGCCAGGAGCTTGCCCAGCGGGGAATTGCGCTCGATGGCCTGGATCAGCTTGTCGTTGAGCTGGTCAGCCTCGACCCATTTCCAGACCTTCTCGGTGAGATCCGCCGGGATGACGCGATTGCTCTGCAGGGTCCACAGCCGCTCCAGGATGATGGCCACGGCCGCGACGGAGCACAGGATGATCGGCCACATGAAGCCGCCGCCTGCCCGGATGATCTCCCACATTGAAGCCTCGTCTCGCCAGTCGTTCGAATGAAAGCGGGCATGATACTAGAGCCGCTTTCACCTGTGTCCGCCACTCATGTCGCGGACCAGAATCCGCGCCGCCGGATCCGCTCGCCGGGCGGTGCCTCGATGGGCCCGCGGGCCGGCACCCGCAGCGTGATGGCGCCTTCCAGCGACACTTGACGAACCTGCGCGCCCAGGGCTTGCCAGCGGGCGAGCACCTCGGGGCGCGGATAGCCGAAGCGGTTCAGGTGCGCGGCAGCGACCAGCGCCCAGCGAGGCCTCGTGGCCGTCAGGAAGGGCAAGGAGGAGGCATGGTGCGAGCCCCGCGCCGGCACGAGGACCACGTCGGCCGCCAGCGGCATGCCGCGCTCGAGCAGCCCGGCCTCGGCGCGGTGCGTGATCTCTCCCGTGAGCAGCACGCTACCCGCGGCGCCCTCGAGTCGAACCACGCACGACGCATCGGGGCCGGGGTCCTCGCCCGTGACGGGCGCCAGCACCCGGATTCTCAAGCCATCGCGGTCGAAGCGCTGGCCCGCGAGACAGGGAGCTTGCGGATCACCCCCGCCGAGGATCTGCAGCACCGGCAACTCGCGAAGCACCGACTCCAGGCCGACGGCATGCGCGCTGTCCGCGCGGGAGATGATGAGCAGGTCGATTTGCGCCCTGCCCCGCGTGCGCAGGAACGGCAGCAGGACCGAGGCGCCCACGTCGGCGCCGAACGCGCTTCCTGAACCCGCGTAGTAGACCAGCGTCGTGCGCGGCGCGAGCACCACGGCCAGCGTCGCATCACCGGCATCGAGCAGCGTGAACTCGAAGCCGCCGGCGGGAGGCGCCGGCGCGCGCCACGAGCAGGCCGAGAGCACGGCGCTCGCGCCGATCACCCGCCAGGGCCATGCCGGCGACAGCGTCAGCAGCGCAGCCCCGCCGATCGCGGCCGCGGCGAGCGGCAGGGGGAGCGAAGGCACGAGGTACTGCGCGATGGGCCACGCCGCGAGTTTCGTCAGCACGGGCCAGCAGGCATCGAGCGAGGCGGCCAGCTGCGCGGTGAGCCAGTGGGACAGGGCCGGTGCGCAGAACAGCAGCGCCGCGGCGAGCAAGGTGGCCGGTACGAGCACGAAGCCGGTGAGCGGCACCGCGATGAGATTCACGAAGGGGGCGATGAGCGATGCCTGCCCGAAGGCGAACAGGGTCAACGGCAGCACCAGCAGCGAGACGCCGAACTGCAGGCCGAGGGCCGCACGCCAACCCGCGCCCGGGGCACTTGCCAGGATCCACGCCACCGTCGCGAAGGACAGCCAGAACCCCGGCTCCACCGCCGCCGCCGGGTCGATCAGCAGCACGAGCATCAGCGCCAGCGCCAGCAGGTGCGAGGGCGCGAGCCATCGGCCGCGCAGCCGCGCAGCGCCACCCAGGGCGATCATCGCGGCGGTGCGCTGGCTCGGGACCGCGAAGCCGGCGAGCAGTGCGTAGCCCAGGGACGCAAGCGATGCCGCCACTGCGCAAGGTGCCTGCACGCCGGACTGCCCGTGCCGTGGACGCACCAGGGGCCAGAGCCTGCGCACGAGAGCCGCGGCCAGCAGACCGAACAATCCGACGTGGGAACCGGAGATGGCCATCAGGTGCGTGATGCCCAGCGCGCGGAACAGGGCCCACAGTTCGGGCGTCACGTCGCGGGTGTCGCCCACCGCAAGCCCGGTGAGCACGCCCGAGGAGGGACTGCCGGCGGCTTCCCGGCGAAGCCCGGCGGAGATTCGCTCGCGCAGCCACAGCAGCATCGCATCGCCGCTGGCCTCCCCGAGCAGCCGCGCCGGTTGCCGGTCGCCCACCTGGGCGAGTGCGTCGATGCCGGCGTGCAGGTACAACCGTTCCGTGTCGGCCGCCCCCGGATTGCGCCAGCCGCGAGGCCGCTTCAACGTCAGGGGCAGCTCCCAGCGCTGCCCGGCCGCCAGCCGGCGCGGTGCGAACATCCAGCTCAGCCGCACCCGCCGCACGGCCACGTCCGCATCGATGCCGAGCACGCGCGCATCGAAACGCGCCTGGGGACCCTGCCATTGCACCAGCGAGTCGACCTGCACCCGGGCGATGACCGGCAAGGGTTCGAGCGATGCCGGCAGGATGTGACGCAGGTCCTGCTGCGCCCGCGCCGCGGCGTAAATGAGACCCAGTAGCGCGAACAGGATGAAGCGAAAACGGCTTCGCCAGGTGAGCCACGCGCAAGGGGGCAGCGCAAGGGCCCACCAGCCGGCCCCGCCCGGCAAGGCCGGTGCGAACTGAATCGCAGTTATGCCGGCCAGAAAGGCAAGCGCGTCCCTGCGCAAGTGTCACCTCGATCCGAAATCGGCATAATCGAGCTCATCCGATTCAACGCGACGGCCGAATGCGACGCTGGCTCAAGACCCGACTCCCGCAACGACAGCTGCTCGAGCAGCGCTGGTACCTGCGGCCCTTCGCCCACACGCTGCTCGACCCGGCGTGCTGGGTGTTCAACCGGCACAGCGTGGCCAAGTCCTTTGCGGTGGGACTGTTCATCGCCTTCCTGCCGCCCACGCCCTTCCTGCATTTCACGATGACGCTGCTGCTCGGGCTGTGGCTGCGGCTCAACCTGCCGATCCTGTTCGCCACCATCTTCGTGAGCAACCCCTTCACCTGGGTGCCGCAGCTCCTGGCATCCATCTGGGTGGGGGCGAAGCTCCTGCGCCTGGACCTCGCGCCGCTGGTCAACCTGTTCCGCACCAAGGGATTCTCGGCCGAGCTGCACGCGCTGTGGGGGCCGCTGATCCTCGGCGCGGTGGTGCTGGGCATCGCCGCCGCGCTGTTCGGCTACGCGCTGGCGCAGTGCGCGTGGCGCGCCCGCGTCTTCTATCTTCTGCGCCGCCGGCGCAATGCCTCAAGCGGCAAATCAGCCGCGTTCCACTAGAATCCCCTCGCGCAGCGTCAGGACCCGGTCGAGGCGGCCGGCGAGCCGCTCGTCGTGGGTGACGATGACGAGGCTCGTGCCGGACTCCCGGTTGAGTTCCAGCATCAGCTCGAACACCTGCGCCGCGTTGGCCCCGTCGAGATTGCCGGTGGGCTCATCGGCCAGGATCAATGCCGGCTGCGTGACCAGCGCCCGCGCCACCGCGGCGCGCTGCCGTTCCCCGCCCGACAGTTGCGAGGGCCTGTGGGTCAGGCGTTGCCCCAGTCCCACGCGGCCGAGCAACTGCCCGGCGCGGTCGCGTGCCTCGCGCGCGCCCATGCGGCGCACCAGCAGCGGCATCGCGACGTTCTCCAGCGCCGTGAACTCCGGCAGCAGGTGATGGAACTGGTAGACGAAACCCACCGCGCGATTGCGCAGCGTGCCGCGCGCCGCATCGCTCAACTGGTCCATGCGCTCACCGGCGATGCTCACCGTGCCGCGCGTCGGCAGGTCCAGGCCGCCCAGCACCTGCAGGAGCGTGGTCTTGCCCGAGCCCGACGCACCGACGATGGCGATGCGTTCGCCCCGGCGGACCAGGATCGAGGCGCCGCGCAGCACCGGCAGCACCGTCTGTCCCTGGACGAAGTCGCGGTGCAGATCCTGCCCCTCCAGTACCCTCTCGCCCTCGCCCACCACTCCTCCTTCCCTGTGCATCAGTCGTTGCGCAATGACTGCGCCGGCGGCAATCGTGCCGCGGCCCAGGCAGGATACAGGGTCGAGAGCAGCGCCAGCGCGAAAGCGAACGAGCACACCCGCAGCAGGTCCCGCGGCTGCACGTGCGCCGGCAGGTCGCTCATGAAGTACACCCTGGCATCGAGGAACTTCACGCCCAGCACCGACTCCAGCCCGTGCACCAGTGATTGCAGGTTCACCGCCAGCAGCACGCCGCAGGCGAGGCCCGCGAGGATGCCGATCAGCCCGATCGCCGTGCCCTGCACGATGAAGATGGACAGGACGCTGCGGGGCGTGGCCCCGAGGGTGCGCAGGATGGCGATGTCGCGCCGCTTGTCCTTCACCATCATGACCATGGTCGAGACGATGTTGAAGGCGGCGACCGCGACCATGAGCGAGAGGATCACGAACAGGATGCGCTTGGTGATCTCGATGGAACGGAAGAAGTTGGCGTGCCGGCCGGTCCAGTCCTCCACCGCGTATCCGCCGCCCAGCGCCAGCGCCACCTCCCGCACCAGCCGGCGGGCGGCGAAGGGATCGGACAGTCTCAGGCGGATGCCGCTGATCGACTCCCCCATCTGCAGCAGCCGTGCGGCGTCCTGCATCGAGGCCATCGCGATGCGGTGGTCGTATTCGTACATGCCCACGGACACGATGCCGGCGACGCGGAAGCTGCGCATGCGCGGCAGGATCCCCGCCGGCGTCACGTTGCCGCGCGCCACGATCAGCACCACGCGGTCCCCCACGCGCACCTGCAGCTCATCGGCCAGCGCCTTGCCGAGAATGAGGCGGTAGGCGCCGGGAACCAGGTCCGACAGCGAGCCCGACAGCAGGTGCGCCTGCACCTCCGCCACCTTCGATTCGCGCGCCGGCACCACCCCGCGCAACAGCACGCCGGCGGATCGTGACCCCGCCACCAGCATGCCCTGCTCCTCGATGTAGGGTGCCGCCGCGGAGATGCCGGGATGCGCGGCGGCGCGGTCGAGCTTCGGCCGCCACTCGCCGATGTGGCCGTCGAGGCCGGTGATGGTCGCATGCGCCGTCAGGCTCAGAATGCGGCTGCGAAGTTCCTCCTCGAAGCCGTTCATCACCGACAGCACGATCACCAGCACCGCCACCCCCACCGCCAGCCCCGCCATCGCGATGCCCGCGATCATCGAGACCAGCGCCCCGCGCCCACCGCCCGAGGCGCGCAGGTAGCGCAGGCCGACGAAACCCTCGTACCAGCGCGCCATCACTCGTACCTCAGCGCATCCGCCGGCGCGGTTCGCGAGGCGCGCCACGAGGGCTGGAGCGTCGCCACGAAGGTCAGCAGCAATGCGCACAGCGCGATGATCACCACATCGGCCGGGTGCAGCTCGCTCGGGATCGAGGCGATGGAATACACGTCCGGGTCCATGATGTGGAAGCCGAAGGTGGATTCGATCGCGGGCACGATGACATCGACGTTCAGGGCCACGCTCACGCCGAGGATCACGCCCAGCGCCGTGCCGATCCAGCCGATCAGCACGCCCTGGGTGATGAAGATGGCGAGCACCCCGCCCGGATCGAGCCCGAGCGTGCGCAGGATGGCGATGTCGGTGCGCTTGTCGGTGACCACCATGACCAGGGTGGCAACGATGTTGAACCCCGCCACGGCGACGATGAGCATGAGCAGCGTGCTCATCATGCCCTTCTCGATGCGGATCGCACGGAAGGTCGCCGCATTCTCCTGCGTCCAGTCACGCACCTGCGCGCCGCCCGCGAGCCGGGCGGCCGCCTGGCGCGCGAGCGCCGGCGCCTGCAGCACGTCATCGAAGGTGAGCCGGATGCCGGCCGGCGCGTCGGCGCCCTTCAACCCTTCCGCATCCGCGAGGCTCACCAGCGCCAGCACGCTGTCATGCTCCTGCAGGCCCACCTCGAAGATGCCCACGACCTGGAACTCCTGCAGGCGCGGCACGATGTCCACGCCGTTGGCACCGCGGCCGGGGATCATGACGGTGACCGAATCGCCCACGCCCACCTCGAGCTCGTAGGCGAGCATCCGGCCGAGCACGATGCGGTTGCTCCCCGGCTGCAGGTCCGACAACCGTCCCTCGCGCAGCGATCCCGCCAGGTCCGACAATCGCTGCTCGCTCTGCGGATCGATGCCGCGCACGATGGCGCCGCTCATCATGGGCGGATGACTCAGCATCGCGTCGATGTCGAGGTAGGGCGCCGCGCCGGTGAGGTGCGGCGCACCACGCAACCGCTCCAGCGAGCCACGCCAGTCGCGGGCCTGTTCGCCCGAGAGTTGCACCGTCGCATGCGCCGACAGCGACAGCAGGCGAGCGCGCAGCTCGGACTCGAAGCCGTTCATCACGGAGAGGATGATGATGAGCGTGGCCACGCCCAGGGCGACGCCCAACAGCGACACCCAGGTGATGAACGAGACGAAGAAGCTGTGTTCGCGGGCCCAGCAGTAGCGCAGGCCGATGAACAGCGGCAGGGGTTGGAACATGCGCGGGCGATTATAGGTCAGTTGCGCTTCCGTGATCTGCGTCAATTCCGGTCCGGCGCCGGCCGCTGGTATACTGCCAAGAGCCCTGATGACCGGGAGAAGGAACATGCTGCGACCCCGATACTGGCTGCCGGCGCTCATCGCCGCCCAGGCGCTGAGCGGCGCTGCGCTCGCCGAGACCATCGCCGTGGGCAACGACATCTCCGTGAAGGAAACCTCCATCCCCAGCCCCACCCGCGGCATGAGCATGCAGCAGGTCGAGGCCCGGTTCGGCGCGCCCACGGCCAAGTCGAACCCGGTGGGAAAGCCGCCGATCACGCGCTGGGACTATGCGGGCTTCGTGGTGTACTTCGAGTACGACCACGTGGTCCACACCGTCGCGGTCGCATCCTGATCCTCCTCACCGCCGCCTCGCGGACCCCCTAAACAGCGTAGACTGTCCGGTTTCGACCGGCGTGCCGACAGGCGCGGCGGCGTTTTTTCGTGCCTGACGACCAACCTGTGACGACCCTGCTGAAGCCTCCCGTACCCGTCGAGCCCGAGCCCCGCGTCCGCTGGGGCCGGCTGTACGGCGCCGCCCCGGCCTTGGCCATCGCCGAGGCCGCGCGGGCCTACCCCGCGCCGCTCCTGATCGTGGTGCCGGATGCGCGCACCGCCGACCGGCTGTGCGAGGAGGTCAACTTCTTCGCGGCGGGCGCCTTCGAGGCTTGTACCTTCCCCGACCTGGAAACGCTCCCCTACGATGCGTTCTCCGCCCACCCCGACATCACCTCCTCGCGCCTGTCGGTGCTGGCGAGCCTGCCGCGCGCCCGGTCCGGCGTGTTCACCGTGGCCTTGGAAACCCTGCTGCAGCGGCTGCCGCCGCGCACCTACATCGAGGCGCACTCGCTGAGCATCAGCGCGGGGGAGCGTCTCGACCTCGCGGCGCTGCGCGACCGGCTCACCGCCGCCGGCTACGTGCACGTGACCCAGGTCGCCGCGCACGGCGAGTTCGCGGTGCGCGGCTCGCTCATCGACGTGTTCCCCATGGGCGCCGAGCAGCCCTATCGCATCGACCTGTTCGACCGGGATGTGGACAGCATCCGGCACTTCGATCCGGACACCCAGCGCTCGCTGGGCAAGCTCGATGACATCCGCCTGCTGCCGGCGCGCGAGACGCCTCTCGATCCCGACTCGGTGCGCGAGTTCCGCCGCCGCTATCGCGGCCGCTTCGGCGGCGATTTGTCCGGGCACGGCATCTATCGGGATGTGAGCCAGGGACTCGCACCCGGCGGCATCGAGTACTTCCTGCCGCTGTTCTTCGAGCGCACCTCGAACCTGTTCGAGTACCTGCCGCCAGGTTCGCTGCTCATCGACTACGAGGACGCGCTGGCGGGCGCCGCCGAAGCCTTCCGCGGCATCGAGCAGCGCCATGACCAGCTCGCGCACGACCGCCAGCGGCCCATCCTCGATCCGGCCGAGCTGTACCTCCGGCCGGCCGAATTCGAAACGGCCTGCGCGGGCCGCCCGCGCGTCGACCTGCGCCATTTCGCGTGGCCGCCGGAGACCGCGGGCGAGCACCACAATTTCCCCAGCAGCGCCCCGCCCGAGGTGCGCATCGACACGCGTGCGGAGAACCCGGTGGCCGCGCTTCTCGCACACCTGCGGCAGGCCCGCGGCCGCGTGCTGCTGGCGGCCGAGTCGGGCGGACGGCGCGAGCTGCTGCTCGAGCTGCTGCGCGCGCGCGACATCGTGCCGCGCGTGCACGGCTCGTTCGAGGAGTTCATCGCCGGCGATGCTCCGCTCGGCATCACGGTTTCGCCGGCCGTCTCGGGCCTCGCCCTCGACTCCCCGCCGCTGGAGATCCTCACCGAGGCGCAGCTGTTCGGCGAGCGGGCCCGCCAGGAACGGCGCCGGCGCCGCGCGGAGCGCGATCCGGCGCGCATCCTCAAGGAACTCACCGACCTGAACCTCGGCTCGCCGGTGGTGCACGAGAGCTACGGCGTGGGCCGCTACGGCGGACTCACCACGATGCAGGTCGCCGGCCACACCGGCGAATTCCTGGTGCTCGGGTACGCGGACGGCGACAAGCTGTACGTGCCGGTGCAATCGCTCCACCTGGTGTCGCGCTACACCGGGGCGCCGGCCGAGAGCGCCCCGCTCCACAAGCTGGGCGGCGATCAGTGGGCGAAGGCCCGGCGCAAGGCGGCGCAGCGCATCCGCGACGTCGCGGCGGAATTGCTCGACCTGTATTCGCGCCGGGCCGCGCGGCCGGGCATGCAGCTCATCGCGCGCGAGGCGGACTATCGCGCCTTCCAGGAAACCTTTCCCTTCGAGGAGACCGCCGACCAGGCGGCGGCCATCGAGGCCGTGGTCGCGGACCTGCAATCGGGGCGTCCCATGGACCGCGTGATCTGCGGTGACGTGGGCTTCGGCAAGACCGAGGTGGCGATGCGGGCGGCCTTCGTCGCGGCGCAGGCCGGCAAGCAGGTAGCGGTGCTGGTGCCGACCACGCTGCTCGCGCAGCAGCACTTCGCGACCTTCAGCGACCGGTTCGCCGACTGGCCGGTGCGCATCGAATCACTCTCCCGGTTCAGGACGGCGAAGGAGTCGCAGGCGGCGCTCGCCGGCATTGCCACCGGGAGCGTGGACATCGTCGTGGCCACCCAGAAGCTGCTCGCCTCGCCCGTCAAGTTCAAGGACCTCGGGCTCATCATCATCGACGAGGAGCATCGCTTCGGCGTGCGCGACAAGGAGCGGCTCAAGTCGCTGCGCGCGGAGGTCGATGTGCTCACCCTGACCGCGACGCCCATCCCGCGAACCCTCAACATGGCGATGGGAGGGCTGCGCGACCTGTCGCTGATCACGACACCCCCCGCCGAGCGCCTCGCGGTGAAGACCTTCGTGACCGAGTGGAACGACAACACCGTGCGCGAGGCCAGCCTGCGCGAGATCCGCCGCGGCGGCCAGGTCTACTTCGTCCACAACAGCATCGAGAGCATCGAGAAGACCGCCAACGCGCTGCGCGAGCTGGTGCCCGAGGCCGACATCCGCGTGGGCCACGGCCAGATGCGCGAGCGCGAGCTCGAGCAGCTCATGCTGGATTTCTACCATCGCCGCTTCAACCTGCTGGTGTGCACCACCATCATCGAGAGCGGCATCGATGTGCCCACGGCGAACACCATCATCATCGACCGCGCCGACCGGTTCGGCCTCGCGCAGCTCCACCAGCTGCGCGGCCGCGTCGGCCGTTCGCACCACCGCGCCTATGCCTACCTCATCACCCCGCCGCGCAAGGCCATGACCACCGATGCGGTCAAGCGGCTGGAGGCGCTCGAGTCGCTGGAGGAGCTGGGCGCCGGCTTCACCCTCGCCACGCACGACCTCGAGATCCGCGGCGCGGGCGAGCTGCTCGGCGATGAACAGAGCGGCCAGATCCACGAGATCGGCTTCAACCTGTACATGGACCTGCTCGAGCGCGCCGTCAGCGCGCTGAAGGCCGGCCGCACGCCTGACCTCGAGAGCCCGCTGCAGGCGGGGCCGGAGATCGAACTGCCGCTGCCCGCGCTGATCCCCGAGGACTACGTGCCCGACGTGCACCTGCGCCTGGTGCTCTACAAGCGCATCGCCGGGGTGGTGAACGCCACCGAGCTGGAAGATCTCAAGGTGGAGCTCATCGACCGGTTCGGGCCCCTGCCCGACAGCGCGCAGACCCTGTTCCGGGCCGGTGAACCGGCCTCGCCGCCGCCTCGCTCGGCATCCGCAAGATCAGCATGGGCCCTTCCAGCGGCTACCTGCTGTTCGATGCGCAGCACAAGGCGGATCCGGCCAAGGTGCTGAAGCTGGTGCAGGGCAAGCCGCGCGAATACCGGCTCGATGGCCCGGAGAAGCTGCGCTTCGCCCACGAGGCGCGCACGGAGGGCGCGGTGTTCGCCAAGCTCCGCCAGCTGCTGGAGGTGATCGCCTGAGGCGCACCGACGGCCGCCGTGTTCAGGCCAGCTGGTTGCGCCCGGCCTTCTTGGCCTTCTGCAGCAGGGTGCGAGCCTTGTCGATGAGCCCGGCGGGACTGTCCTTCGGACCGGGCGTGAGCGTTGCGACGCCGACGCTCACGGTGACATAGCGCAGCACGCTCGAGCGCGGGTGGTGGATGCGCATGTCGCGCACCCGCTCCACCATGGTGCCGGCGAGCTTGGTTGCCTGTTCCTGGTCGATGCCCGGCGCGAATGCCAGGAGGTTTCCGCCTTCGATCCGCGCCGTGACATCGCTGGCGCGGCGCAGGCACCCCGCCACGCAATGCGCGACGCGCCGGATGCACGAGTCCCCGGCGGCCCGCCCGAAGGTGGTGTTGTAGGAATCCAGCGCATCGATGTCGATGGCGAACAGCGCGATGCTGCGGCTCTCCCGCTGGGAGATCGCCCAGTCGCGCTTCAGCAGCTCCTCGAGATACCCTTCCGTGTACAGTCCCGTGAGCCGGTCGTCGCGGATCGCCACCGCCGTGGGCTGCTGCGCACCGCTGATCGAATCGCGACCCGCGCGTGGGTCGATCTTCAGCCGCTCGCCCGCGTCACGGTGGAAGCCGGCGAAATGCGTGATGAACCCTGCCGCATCCTTCAGCGGCACCACGCTCATCTCGTTCCAGAACAGCGTCCCGTCCTTGCGGTAGTTGCGCAGCAGGACCCGCGTGGGTTCGCCGCGCTCGAGCGACTCGCGCAGCCGGTGCCGCGCATCCTGATCGCGATCCTCGCCCTGCAGGAAGCGCAGGTTGCGACCCAGGATCTCCTCGAGCGCATGGCCCGTGAGCTGGCAGAACTCCTGATTCGCGTAGACCACCGGATGCTCGGGGTTGGTCGCATCCACGATGGCGATGCCGATCGGGGCCGTGTCGGCGAGGCGGCGGTGCAGGTCCGCGGGCAGCTCGATCATGCGTTCCCCAGGCTGAAGGTCGGCGCCTCGCCCAGCTCGCGGATCCGTGCGACGGCCTCGCGCCATTGCGGGCTCTGCCGCCAGGTCCACCGGCGCACCGGGCCGCGCCCGCATGCGCACCACCCGCGCCCGGGAGGCAGGCTCGGTGGACAGGTTTCCGGACGCATCGAGCACCGCATGCACGGCCTCGCGATCATTGCAGATCAGCGCCATGTCGCACCCGGCGGCGAGCGCCCGCTCCACGCGCTGAAGGATCGTCCCGGCGCGCGCCGCGGCCGCCATGCCCAGATCGTCGGTGAAGACGCAGCCGTGGAATTGCAGGCGCTGGCGCAGCACTCCGTCGATCCAGCGGCGCGAGAATCCGGCCGGCTGGTCATCCACGCGGGGGTAGACGACGTGTGCGGCCAGCACCGCGGCGAGCTGGTTGTCGATGAGCAGGCGATAGGTTGCAGGTCTGCCTCGAGATCCTCGAAGGAGCGCCGGTCCACCGCCTGCGACACATGGGTGTCGGCCGCCACGGCGCCGTGTCCGGGGAAATGCTTGGCGACGGCATGCATGCCCGCCTCGCGCATCCCCACCATGAAGGCGGCGGCCAGTGCGCCGACGGCCTCGGCATCGGCGTGCAGGGCGCGATCACCGATGGCCTCGCTGACGCCGTAGTCGAGATCCACGCAGGGTGCGAAGCTGAAGTCCACGCCCACCGCGCGCAGTTCACTGGCCATGAGCCAGCCCGCGCTGCGGGCCAGCTCCAGCGCCTCGCGCGGGTCGATGTCCCAGCGGCGGCCCAGGCTCCGGGCGGCCGGGAGCGCCGTGAAGCCATTGCGGAAGCGCTGCACACGGCCGCCCTCCTGGTCGACGGCGGTCAGCAGCGGCGGGGAGCGCAGCGCGTGGATGGCTGCCACCAGCTCGCGAAGCTGGGCGGGATCGGTGAAATTGCGGCTGAAGAGGATCACCCCGCCGATGAGCTCGTGGCGCAGGACCTCGCGGTCCTCCGCGGAGAGCTCCGTGCCGGCGAGGTCGATCATCAGGGGGCCAAGGCTCACGCACGCCTCTTGAAGACGGCGATCGATTCGACATGGGTCGTATGCGGAAACATGTCCATCACCCCGGCGGCGGCCAATTCAAACCTGAGACCCTCGGTCAGGATCCGGGTATCGCGCGCCAGAGTGCCCGGATGGCAGGAAATATACACGACTCTTTCCGGGGCCCACCGCGACATGCGTTCCATAACCTGGGCCGCGCCGGCGCGCGGCGGATCGAGCAACACCCGCTCGAAGCGCTGGTCCGCCCATGCGCCGAACCCCGCCGGATCGAACAGGTCCTGGACGTGGTACTCCACGTTGCCGATGCCGTTGAGCGCGGCGTTCTGCCGGGCGCGCGCAATGAGACCTGCGTCACCTTCCACGGCCACCACCCCCGCGCAGCGGCGCGCAACGGGCAGGGAAAAATTGCCCAGCCCGCAGAACAGGTCCAGCACGCGGTCCGCCGGGCCCGGATCGAGCCAGTGCAGGGCCTGATCCACCATCGCGGTGTTGATCGCCGCATTGACCTGCACGAAGTCGGTGGGCAGGAAACCGATGCGCACCTGCTCCGATGAGACGAGGTAGCTCAGGGGCGTGGCCGGGCCCAGGGCCCGCACGCTGTCCAGTCCGCCCGGCTGCAGGTAGACCTCGACCCCCAGCCGCGAGCCGAACTCCCGCAGGCGTTGCAGGTCGGCCTCCCCCGGCTCGGACATGACGCGGAAGACGAGCGCGATGGCGGCATCGCCCGCCGCCACCTCCACCTGCGGGATGCCCTCCTTCAGGTCCATGCCGCCCACCAGGCGCGCCAGCTCCGCGGGTAGATCTCGCCCAGGGAAGGCGACCAGCACCTCGCCCACGCCAGGTCCGCAAGGTAGGGAGAGAGCCGCTCGCGAAAGCCCGCCAGCACGCGCTGCTTCTTGCGCACGTGACGCACGCCGAGGCGCGCGCGCCGGCGATAGGCCCAGGGTGGCCCGCGCAATGGCGCGAGCACCTCGCGCGGGCGCACCCCGCCGATGCGCTCCAGCGCATTGAGCAGCTGGCCCTGCTTGACATCGAGCTGCGCCGCCGCGTCCAGGTGCTGCAGCGAGCAGCCTCCGCACAGCCCGAAGTGCGGGCATGCCGGCCTCACCCGGTGGGGCGAGGGCTCGAGCACCTCCTCGAGCGCGGCTTCATCGAACTGGCGAGCGTCGGCGGACCAGTCGGTAACGCACCCGTTCCCCGGGCAGGGCGCCGTCCACGAACACGGTCTTGCCGCCATTGGCGGGTGATGGCTGCGCCCATCCTCGGCCAGGTCGACGATGGACGCGGTGTCGGTGATGTTCAGCGGGCGGGCCACGCCGATTCGAATGCCTTCAGTGACTTGTCGCGAGTGGCGCAGCAACTCGCGCAGCCGCGCCTCCTCGGCACGGTGCTCGGCCGGCGTGAGCCGGCCGCGGATGAGCTCGAAGCGCAGGTACACGAGGTAGGTGTTGATCACGTCGGTCTCGCAGTACGCGCGGATGCGCGCGGCCTCGCCCCGCTGCCAGGCCTCCCACACCTGCGATCCGTCCATGCCCAGCTTGCCGGGAAAGCCGAGGAGCGTTGCCACCGCATCGAGCCCCACGCGGCCGCGGCCCTGGTAGGCCGAGAGGATGTCCATGAGGTCCATGTGGCGCCAGTGGAACCGGCCGAGGTAGTTGTTGTAGCGGAAGCTCGAGTCCTCATCGCCGGTCTCCCAGTAGCGGGCCGCCGGCACCGAATGCAGCAGGCTCCGGTAGTGCAGCACCGGCATGTCGAAACCGGCGCCGTTCCAGGACACGAGGTCGGGGGTGAAACGGTCGAGCCCGTCGTAGTAGAAGGCCTCGATCGTCTTCTCGCGGGCGAGGACTCCTCGCTCAGGCTCCACACCTTGAGCGTGTCGCGCGATCGCATCACCACCGAGATGGCGACGATGCGGTGCTGCTCGTGGGAGAGGAACTCGCTGCCGGTCTGCTGCCGGCGGTGCGTGAACATGATCTGCGCGACCTGCGCATCGACAGGTCGTGCAGCCCGAACAGGCGCCGGCCCAGGTCCGTGTCGGGCACCGTCTCGATGTCGAACACCAGCACGTGCATGCTCAAGCCGCCTTCAGCAGCACCGCCACCGCCACCACCAGGCCCGCCTCATCGCTCAGCGTGATGTGGCCTTCGCCGACGCCCAGCGCGCGTCGCACCTGCTCGCCGCGCGCCGAGTAGACCACCTCCGGCCGGCCCCAGGCGTTCTGCACGATGCCCACGTCACGGATCCACACCCCGTGCGCGAACCCCGTGCCCATCGCCTTGACGATGGCCTCCTTGGCGGCAAAGTGCATGGCGAGGAAGCGCACGGGACGCGCGGTCAGCGCGAGCTGGGCGTGCTCGGCGGGCATCAGCAGGTGATCGATGAAGCGCCGGCCGAAGCGCGCATGGGTCTTCTCCACCCGCGCAAGTTGCAGGATGTCGGTGCCGATGCCGAAGATCATGCGGTACGCGATGCGGTACGCGATACGGCCCGCGAGTCCGGCCCGCGCCGGCTCATGCGCGGGCCGCCTGCATGAGCTGCTTCATCTCGCGCACCGCCTGGGCGAGGCCGTCGAACACGGCACGGCCGATGATGGCATGGCCGATGTTCAGCTCGACGATCTCGCGCATCGCCGCCACCGGCCCCACGTTGTGATAGTTGAGGCCGTGGCCGGCATTGACGATGAGGCCCATCGCCTGCGCCTGGCGCGCAGCACCGCGGATGCGCGCCAGCTCGTGCTCGCGGGCGGCGCCCTCACTTTCGGCGTACGCACCGGTGTGCAGCTCGATGACCGGCGCGCCGGCCTTGACGCTGGCCTCGACCTGCACCGGGTCGGGATCGATGAACAACGAAGCGCGGATGCCGGCAGCCGCGAGCCTCGCACAGGCGGCGGCGACCTTGGCCAGTTGTCCCGCCACATCCAGGCCGCCTTCGGTCGTGACCTCCTCGCGCTTCTCGGGCACGAGGCAGCAGTCCGCCGGCCTCACCTGCGTGGCGATACCCAGCATCTCCTCGGTCACGGCCATCTCGAGGTTCATGCGGGTCTGCAGCGCCTCACGCATCAGCCGCACGTCGCGGTCCTGGATGTGGCGCCGGTCCTCGCGCAGGTGCAAGGTGATGCTGTCGGCGCCCGACTGCTCGGCGATGAGCGCGGCCTGCAGCGGGTCGGGGTAGCGGCCCCGCCGCGCCTGCCGGAGCGTCGCCACGTGGTCGATGTTCACGCCCAGCGCGATGTCCCCGGGCATTCCACTGCTCATGTCTCACGTCCTGGCATGCAATGACCTCATGATGTCCCGCGAACCCAGCGTCCGTCCGTCGAGGCAGGCCTCGATGGCCGCCCGCAGGATCTTCTTCGCATCGCGAAGGGTCGCGCCATTGTCGAAGGATTCCTGCGCCAGTTCAATGAGCGAGCGGCCGCTGATGGCATCGGCAGCCCCGGCCTCGCAACGCGTGATCGGCCGCTGCGGGCGCACCTGGTAGTGCGCCTGCGCCTGCACCGGCTCGCCGGCACCGGTCAGCGTGAAGTCCGCACCGTATCCGAGCTCCTCCAGCAGCCGCTTCTCGAAACGCCGCAAGGCCGGCTCCTCCCGGCCCGTGCGCAGCGCCTCGAGCGCCTCGACGTAGCCGTCGAACACGGCCGGATGCGGATCGAACCGCTCGGTGAGCTTCAGCAGCAGCTCGTTGAGGTAGAAGCCGCTCATCAGGTGCGGGGATGGCAACTGGGTGAATTCCCCGGCCACTTCCGCCGCGGTGAGCTGGCCCGCCTCGGAACGCGAGCTCCAGGACATGAGCAGCGACTGGAAGGGCCGCAGTGTCGCGCGCAAGGCGGACTTTGGCGAGCGCGCACCACGCGCGAACAGCGACAGCCGGCCATGTTCGCGCGAGAAGATCTCGACGATCCGGCTGCTGTCGCGCCAGGCATGCTGGTGCAGCACGAAAGCGGGCGTCAGCCAGACCCGCTGCGCGCCCTTCACAGCGACTGGTACCCGAACTGGCGCAGCGCCGTCTCGCTGTCGGCCCAGTTTTCCTTCACCTTGACCCACAGGCCCAGGTGCACGGGCCGCTGCCACAGGTCGGCGAGCTCGATGCGCGCGAGCCGGCCGATCTCCTTGAGCCGCTGGCCGCCCTGGCCGATGACGATGGCCTTCTGCCCCTGGCGTTCCACCCAGATGATGGCATCGATCTGGATACGACCCTCTTCTTCCGCGAAGCGCTCGATCTGCACGTTGATGCCGTAGGGCAGTTCCTCGCGCAGCTTCAAGGTCAGCTTCTCGCGCACCACCTCGGCGGCGTGGAAGGGTTCGTCACGGTCGGTGAGCGCATCGGGAGGGAACATGGGCGGTGCCGGCGGCAGCCGGCGGCCGATCTGCTCGACGAGCCGCTCCAGGTTGTCCGCCTCGAGCGCCGAGACCGGGATGATGCCCGATGCCGGCACCTTGGCCGCCATCTCCTCGATGAAGGGCAGCAGCGCGCTGCGCGGCTTCACCCGATCGACCTTGTTGATGATGAGGAACAGCGGCTGCTTCAGGCCCCGCACCCGCTCCCACACCCACTGGTCCTCGTCGGTGAAGCGCTGTGCCTCGATCACGAACAGGATCACGTCCGCATCCTGCGAGGAGGAGATGGCCACCCGGTTCATGTACTGGTTCATGACCCGGCGGGTCGACTCGTGCAGCCCGGGCGTGTCCACCAGCACGAGCTGCGCATCCGGGCGGTTGACCACCCCGAGGATCCGGTGGCGGGTGGTCTGGGGCTTGGGCGCGACGATGCTGATCTTGCGGCCCACCAGCGCATTGACGAGGGTGGACTTGCCCACGTTGGGCCGGCCGACGATGGCCACGAGTCCGGAGCGGAACGGCGCGCCGCTCATGCCCGGTTGCGGAAGGTGGCCGGCAGGAGCGCCAGCATGCGGTCGGCGGCGAACTGCTCCGCGCGCCGGCGGCTCGACCCTTCCCCGCGGGTGGTGAGTTGAAGCGCGACCACGTCGCATTCGACCAGGAACACCTGAGAATGAGCCTCGCCTTGCACGGAAACCAGATTATACGCAGGCAGCGGCAGCGCATGCGCCTGCAACAGTTCCTGCAGCCGCGTCTTCGCATCCTTCAGCGAGTCCGCCGGCGGCAGCTCCGCCAGCCGCGGGCCCAGCAGGCGGCGTACCGTGCCGGCGGCGGCTTCAAACCCTGCATCCACCATCACCGCACCGATCAGCGCCTCGAGTGCATCGGCCAGGATGGAGGCGCGGCGGAAACCGCCCGATTTCAGCTCGCCCGACCCGAGCCGCAGGTGTTCCCCCACCTGCAGCTCCGCGGCGACCCGCGCCAGGGTCTCCCCGCTCACCAGGCTCGCCCGGAGCCTGGACAGGGCGCCTTCATCGGCTTTGGGATGGGCTTCATAGAGAAGCTGGGCGACGGTGCAATTGAGCACCGCATCGCCCAGGAACTCCAGTCGCTCATTGTGCGAGGCGGCGGCGCTGCGATGCGTCAGCGCCGTCACGCACAGGGCGGGGTCCGCGAATTCGTGGCCCAGCACCTGCCGGGCCCAGGGTCGCAGGGCCTCGGCCTCCCCGCCTTCCGTCACTCGACCTTCACGGTCTTGTCGAAGGAGGCGGTCAGGGAGACATTCGCGATGTAGGGGACGGTGTGATCGTAGCCCACGTGCATGACGATGCCATCGCCTTCCTTCTTCACCTCGATGTCCTTGACCTGCACCTCGGCGACATCCTCGATGGTCCAGTGCCGGTCGAGGGAGACGCGGATGCGGGCCGGGTCCGGGTTCTCGCCCTTGAACTCGGTGGCCACCGACTGCAAGGTGCGCACGATCTTCATGTAGTTGAGGTACACCGGCACGAGCCGGATGCCCGCGTAGCCGATGACGCCCACCAGCGCCAGGATCATCAGCAGGCCGATGAACGTGATGCCGCGTTGTCGATGTCTCATGTGCTGTATCTCCCTGGAACGATGGTCGTTATTGAATCGCATTCCCGATCCGGCGCCAGAGAGGTCCGTCACGGGTATCCAGATTGAGCCAGATCCGGACCGCCTTGCCGACCAGGTTTCCCGCCGGCACGAAGCCTGGCGCCGCCGGTCCGTCGAAGCGGCTGTCCTCGCTGTTGTTGCGGTTATCGCCCAGGAAGAAGTAGTGCCCAGGCGGCACCTTCCACTCCCCGGTCTGGATCGGCTTGTTCGCGAACATGACGTGGTGCGACTTCGCATCGAGCTGCTCGATGGCCGTGTCGGCGCCGATGTACTCCCACTGATCCTGCTTGGGGCCGTGGTACTTGCCGTCCGGCCGCTGCGTCATCGGCTTGCCGTTGACGTAGACCTGGTTGGCCTCATCCACCCGGATCACATCACCGGGCAGCCCGACCAGACGCTTGATGTAGTTCACCCGCGGGTTGGGTGGCAGGCGGAAGACGATGACATCGCCGCGCTGGGGCTGGCCGGTGGGCACCAGCAGGGTGTTGACCACGGGGAGCCGCAGGCCATAGGAGTACTTGCTGACGAAGATGAAGTCGCCGTCGAACAGCGTCGGCATCATCGAGTCGGAAGGGATGCGGAAGGGCTCGAACACGAACGAGCGGATCAGCAGCACCAGCAGGATGACCGGGAAGAACGAGCGGGCGTATTCGACCGCGATGGGCTCGCGGATCCGCTCGGACGGGGTTCCCGCCGCCGCCGCCCGCGCGATCCTGGCACGCGAGAACACCAGCCGGTCGAGCAACCAGACCCCGCCCGCGAGCGCACCGATCGACACCAGCATCACGCTGAAGTCCACCGCCTCGTAGCGGAACAGGCGCCACAGCATGCCGGCGGCGAGCGCGACCAGCGCGTACCCCGCGGCGCGGGCATACAGCGGCTCGGTCTCCGAGCGTGCGCCGGGATCGCGCTGCGGGCGGATGAACCAGCCATCGATGAGGATCACCGCGAGGCAGGCGATGGCCGCCCAAAGGAAGACCAGGAACAGGTCGTCTGGATTGCCCAAGTTGTGCATGCTCCGTGATCGGGGTGAAAAGTATACGTTACGAACCGGACTTCTTGCCCACGCGCAGCACGGCGAGGAAGGCTTCCTGCGGGATCTCCACCTGGCCCACCTGCTTCATGCGCTTCTTGCCCGCCTTCTGCTTCTCCAGGAGCTTGCGCTTTCGCGAGACATCGCCGCCGTAGCACTTGGCCAGCACGTTCTTGCGCAGCGCCTTGACGCTGGCGCGCGCGATGATATGGCTGCCGATCGCGGCCTGCACCGCCACCTCGAACATCTGCCGCGGGATCAGCTCCTGCATCTTGTCGACCAGCTCGCGCCCGCGGGTGTAGGCATTGTCCCGGTGCACGATCAGCGACAGCGCATCGACGCGATCGCCGTTGATCAGCACGTCGAGCTTCACCAGCGGCGCCGGCTGGAAACGCTCGAACTCATAGTCGAAGGAGGCATAGCCGCGGCTCACGGACTTCAGCCGGTCGAAGAAGTCGAGCACCACTTCGGCCAGCGGCAGCTCGTACTGGAGCGACACCTGGCTGCCCACGTAGTGCATCTTCTTCTGCACACCCCGCTTCTCGCTGCACAGGGCGAGCACCGGGCCCACGTAGTCCGGCGGCACCAGGATGTTGGCGATGATGATGGGTTCGCGCAGCTCCGCGATGCGGTCGGTGGGCGGGAGCTTGGCGGGGTTGTCCACGCTCTCGACGCTGCCGTCGGTGAGCTGCACCTCGTAGACGACGGTGGGAGCGCTGGTGATCAGGTCGAGGTCGTACTCGCGCTCCAGCCGCTCCTGCACGATGTCCATGTGCAGAAGGCCGAGAAAGCCGCAGCGGAACCCGAAGCCCAGGGCCGAGGACACCTCGGGTTCGAAGTGCAGCGCCGAATCGTTGAGCTTGAGCTTCTTCAAGGCCTCCCGGAAGGCCTCGTAGTCATCGGTGCTGACCGGGAACACCCCGGCGAACACGCGGGGCTGGATCTGCTTGAATCCCGCCAGCGGCGCCGCGGCCGGGTTGGCCTCCAGGGTGATGGTGTCACCCACCGGCGCGCCGTCGATCTCCTTGATGCCGGCGATCACGAACCCGACCTCACCGGTCGCGAGCTGCTCGCGCGCCACCGACTTCGGGGTGAAGCGGCCCAGCTTGTCGACCACGTGGCTGCGGCCGGTGGACATCACCCGCACCTTGGCGCCGGACTGGAGCGATCCGTTCATCACGCGCACCAGCGAGACCACGCCCACGTAGTTGTCGAACCAGGAATCGATGATCAGCGCCTGGAGCGGCGCATCGGGGTCCCCCTTCGGCGGCGGAATGCGGCGGATGAGCTGCTCGAACAGCTCGGGAACGCCCTCGCCGGTCTTGGCGCTGACGCGGGCGGCGTCCTGGGCGGGGATGCCGATGATCTCCTCGATCTCGTGGATCACCTTGGCGGGATCCGCCGAGGGCAGGTCGATCTTGTTGATGACGGGGAGCACCTCCAGGCCCTGCTCGATGGCGGTGTAGCAGTTGGCCACGCTCTGCGCCTCGACGCCCTGCGCCGCATCCACCACCAGCAAGGCGCCTTCGCAGGCCGCGAGCGAGCGGGACACCTCGTAGGAGAAGTCCACGTGGCCGGGCGTGTCGATGAAATTGAGCTGGTAGGCATGGCCGTCGGCGGCCTTGTACTCGAGGGTGACGCTCTGCGCCTTGATGGTGATGCCCCGCTCCCGCTCCAGGTCCATGGAGTCCAGCACCTGGGCCTGCATCTCGCGCTCATCGAGGCCGCCGCAGATCTGGATCAGGCGGTCGGAGAGGGTCGACTTGCCGTGATCGACATGGGCGATGATGCTGAAGTTACGTATCAGCTTCATTTTATTTAAGTTTTCGGTCAATTTCCTTCAGCCTGTCGGCAACTATGTACAAGCGTGCACGCACCCCTGCCGCCCTTGGCATTCGTTGCCAGGCGGTGGAGCACACTTAGGCACTGAATTTTCAATGATACCGCACGGCGCCGCTCTGGGCCGGCCCTGATCCTGGAGGGCCCCTCACCCCCATAGCCCGTCCCATGGCCTTCAGGGTTCCGAAAAGACCGCTTCGGGCCGTCTTCGGTTCCCCGATCAAACCATACCGCCCTCAGTCCATAGATGCGCTGATACATCGTGCTTGGCGCTCCCGTGGCGATGATTCCTCCATAGCCGTACTTATAGTATAATTACTATAATGCGACAGAAGGAGTTTCCGGTGCCATCCTCGGAAGACAGGACGATACAGTCATTGCGCAGCGATCTGGCGCTGCAGATCGCGCGATTTGCGCAACGTCTCGACACTACGCAGGCGCACGTTGCCCGGCGGTTGGGTATTCCTCAGCCCACAGTGAGCAAGATCATCAATGGCCGCGTGTCGGATCTGTCCATCGAACTGCTGATTCGTGTGACCGTCCGGGCAGGCCTTCCAGTCACCCTGCAGACGGGTCGCGTCGCTGCGGAGGCGGGAGCATTCGTTGCCGCTCAGGAAAAACACCCACGCGCAGCCCGGTCCGCCTTGGCTGAGGCCGCACGTGCATCAGTGGCGCGAACTGAGCGGGGCCTGACCCCATCCGAACGGCTCGAGGCCTTCCTGGAGCACAATCAATTGCTGGGCGAGATGCGTCACGCGAACCGGCGCGTGAGGCACGCGGGCCATTCCACATGAGAACGAATCGGCCAGGGCAATCCGCGCTCCTGCTACTCGACGTCATCGAGATCCTGAAACGAGAGAACGTGGATTATCTCGTCATCGGTGCCTTTGCGCTTTCCGCACACGGTGTCGTGCGCGCCTCGCTGGATGTCGATGCGCTGCTTCAAGTATCCCGCCCGACCCTGAACAGGCTACGCACCTTGTTCACCGCCGCCGGATTCATCGCCACACTACGCCGCGGCGACGCGAGCGACCCCATCCCGATCATGCTCGCCCTGGCCGACGCCCACGGAAATCAGGTCGATCTGCTTGGCGGTCTGAAGGGCCTTGACCCGAAGGCATTCTCCCGGGCCATGGAGGTTTCCTTCCTGGGCGAAGATCTGCGCATCGTCGCGCTGGAGGACTTCATCGCCATGAAATGCTTCGCCGGCGGCCCCCAGGATCTCCTCGATGCCCGCTCCGCATATCACAGCGCCACCAGAGCGGTGGACTTGGATCTGCTGCGCCGCCTGGCGCGTCGATTCGATCGTGATGCGGCGGATCACTTGGAGCAGGTGCTCGCAAGCTGAGCCGTTGGGAAATCTGTTCCGCAAAACGCGAGCGCGGCTAATATTCCTTACCGGCGCCCGGCGAGGGACTGACGGGCCCTAAGGGCCAGTTCGCGCCGCAGTTCACCCGTATCAAGCCGGCCGTGGCAGACCATCTCGCCCTCCAGCAGCAGCACCGGCACCTTGTGGCCATAGCGGCTGCGCAGGTGTGGTTGTGCATCCACGTCCAGCACCTCGAGGTCCCACGGGGATTGAGCCGCCGCCGCGGCGATCTGCAGCTCGAGCAGCATGTGCTCGCACAACGGGCAGTCCTCCCGCGACAGCAAGGTGAGCCGCGGTCGCCCGGGCTCGGTCGAGGCAGGCTCCGTCGATACCTGCTCGGTCAATGCCGGGGTCCGCTCACATCCAGCGGCTTGACCGAATGAGCGATGAACTCCACCGTCTGGGCGGGCACCTCGCCCACCGCCGTGACCTGGTGCCCCTGCACCACGGTGGAGAACGCATAGCCCGCCCCCACCCTCGCCAGGCCCTGCATCGGCGCCGCCGCGGTGCCCGTGCCGGGCGCATTGGCGGCCGGCGCCGTGGGCCCCGGCTCGACGAATACCGAGACCGTGGCCAGTCCGTCGGAATACACCAGGTGTGTCGCCGGCGAGCCGTTCTCCCCCAGGGTCTGGGCGCCCGAGACCGTGAGCCGGAACCCGGGCGGCAACCGGCTCGCGCGGAAGGCTGCAAGCGCCGCCGCGGGATTCTCGGCCGGAGTGCCCTGGCGTACCCAGCGCATGCCGTCGGTCTTCACCGCCGGCAGCACGGCGCTCTCGGGAATGCTCTCCGGCATCTCGAGGTTGGCGAACACGATCTGCTCGACCACCTGGCCGCGCGGATCGCAGAGCTGGGTCTTCAGCGGCATCGCCGTCTGCTCGTCCAGCCAGAGCTTGTAGCCGAAGCGGAACTGGTCCTTCGGGGTCACGCTGATCACGCGTGCCGGCCGGCCCATGATGCGTCCGGGCGGCAGCGACTCGATGCGGTAGAAGGCATCCACCTCGGCGTTGAACTGCGGCAGGGAGCCGAGGAAGGGGTTGTTGTCGCGCCGTGGCTCGACCAGCACCGTCTTCTGGTCCGGCAGGTAGCAGGTCAGTTCCTCGTTGGTGCGGACGAACTCGCGACCCGAACCGTCGAGCGAGACCAGCCGTTCGGTGACCCGGCCCGCGTGCACCCGGTGCACGATGCGCAGCGTCTCCACCTGGCCCTGGCTCAGGTGGAAGAACGTGCCGTCGTAGTTGCGCATCGCGAGGGCCTGGTTCATTCGCGTGAGCCACTCCCGGGGCTCATCGGACCGGGCGGCGGCCTGTGCGATGCCGGCCAGCAGCAGGCCGGTCATGGCGGCGCCCGACAGGCGGCGCAAGGGCAACGCGGTGATCATGGTCCAGGACCCACGGACTGACCGTCCTCCACGGCGGGCGCGGCCGCCGGTACGGCGATGCGGGGATCGGGCGGTACAGCGTTGGTTTCAGGCTGATCGGAAACGAGCCCGGAGAGCACGTTGCGCTGGCCGAGCGGGGAGGAATACTTGCTGTGCGCGAACACGTAGTTGGTGAGGCGCGCCGCCGGCAGCATGGCCGAGGGTTCCGGCGACACCGCCGGCACGACATAGGAAACCGGTTCGCGGGGAGCGGAGCCCGCCGGCAGGGACGACGTACTGGCTGCCAGGCGCGCCGGCGGAGCCTGTACCGTCGGTGCGGACAACGTCGACGGCGCGGAAGCCAGGGGCCGGGCGGCCGATGCGGTGAGCGGTAGATCAGTGCGATGTTCCAGCGTCACCACCGCCACCGCGGCGACGCCCGCGGCGACCGCGGCGCCGGCAATGGGCCGCCACCAGCGCCTGGCCTTGGCCACCGTGGCGACCACCGGCGTCTGCTGCGGCTCACCGTCGATCCGGCGGTTGATGCCCTCGACCAGCGAGCGCGCCAGCGGTCCACCTTCGGGTGTGCGCATCACCTCGCCGATGAGCGCGTAGCGACCGAACCCCTCGCGCAGCGTGGCATCACGCGACAAGCGCTTCAGCAGCAGCTCGGTCTCGGAATCGGGCAACTCGCCGTCGAGGAATGCCGACAGCTGTTCACGGATTTGTTCGCTCATGCATCCTCAGGCCGGCCAAGGCCTCCGTCGAATATGGGTCGCAGTTTCTTGTCGATGGCCTCGCGCGCCCGGAAGATCCGGGAGCGCACGGTGCCGACCGGGCAATCCATTGTCTGCGCGATTTCCTCGTAGCTCAAACCATCCAGTTCCCGCAGCACGATGGCGGTGCGCAGGTCTTCCGGCAGGTGTTCGATCGCCTGGTTCACCGTGTCGCGGATCTCATCGGTGAGCAGCAGTGCTTCGGGGGTCTCGGATTCGGCGAGGCGGGCCTGCACGTCGTAGGACTCCGGGTCCTGCAGGTCGAGGTCGTAGTCCATGGGCCGGCGCTTGCTGGCCACCAGGGCGTTCTTGGCGGTGTTGATGGCGATGCGGTAGAGCCAGGTGTAGAAGGCGCTGTCGCCGCGGAAGGATGCAAGCGCCCGGTACGCCTTGACGAACGCCTCCTGGGCGATGTCCTCGGCTTCATGAGCATCGTGCACGTAACGCATGATCAACTTCAGCACCTTGTGCTGGTATCGCATGACCAGGAGATCGAACGCACCGCGCTCGCCCCGCTGGACCCGTTCGACCAGCTTGAGGTCACTCTCCTCAACACCCATGGATGACCCCGAACCGGCCGGCTCGTCCTCCAGCCTGCGCGAGTAGACTGCGCCGCCCGCGAAAAGTTCTGCCCGCGGCGCGTGACGCCGGCACGAAAAGCGAGCGCTGCATCACGATACCCGCCGGCGCCCCGCCCGGATCGTGCCCAGCGTGAACTGCATCCGCAGGCGGCGCGCGGCATCGGGGTCACTTACCATATGTGGACCGATCAACGCCGTCGCTCCCTCGAACACGAGCAGCACGGCCCGGCCGACGCGCCGCGAGGCGGGGTGCAGGGTCGCCTGCGTCGTTGCGCCATCGCCACGGGTGAGCCGCCATCGGCCTGAAGGCCGCCATTGCAGCCGACTCAGCGCCCGGCCCCGTCCGTACACCAGGGACGGCAGACCCCGGAGCGTACCGGCGGCGATCATCACGAGCTGCAATGCCAGCAGCCAGCCCCGGCAAGCCGCCAGCGCCGCCAGGGCGGCGGCCAGCGTGAACGACGCTGCGGTCCACGGCAGCCAGCGGGAGCGGACCAGGGTCAACGGCGCGGACAGGGCGGGCATGCCGGTCAGGCGCAGTGGGCAGCGCGCGCGATGCGCTCGATCAATGCCGCCCGCTCACGGCAGTCCGGCTGCAGCCGGCCGAGGAAGTAGCCGTACAGCTCGGGGTCCTGCAGGTCGAGGAGGTCGCGAAAACCCTGCTGCTCCGCGGGCGTCGCATCCCGGTATTCGCGCTCGAGCCAGCCACCGAGCAGGCGGTCCAGCTCGCGCATCCCGCGCCGGCAATGCCAGCGGAGCCGGCCCATGTCGTGATCCGCGGCCGGCGGGGCCGTCACACGCGCCGCTCGATCAACAACTGCTTGATGGCGCCGATGGCCTTGGCGGGGTTGAGGTCCTTCGGGCAGGCCTCGGTGCAGTTCATGATGGTGTGGCAGCGGTACAGGCGGAACGGATCCTCGAGCTGGTCCAGACGCTCGCCGGTGGCCTCGTCGCGGCTGTCGACGATCCAGCGATAGGCCGCCAGGAGCGCCGCGGGACCGAGATAGCGGTCGCTGTTCCACCAGTAGCTCGGACAGCTCGTCGAGCAGCAGGCACACAGGATGCAGGCGGACGGCCGGTCCACCTTCTCCTGGTCCTCCTTGGTCTGCAGCCGCTCGCGGTCCGGCGGCGGCGGTGTGCGCGTCTGCAGCCAGGGCTTGATCGAGGCGTACTGCGCGTAGAAATGAGTGAGGTCGGGCACCAGGTCCTTGATGACCGGCAGGTGTGGCAGCGGATAGAGCCGCACATCGCCGCTCACCGAGTCGCAGGCCGTGATGCACGCCAGGCCATTGTGGCCATCGATGTTCATGGCGCAGGAGCCGCAGATGCCCTCGCGGCAGGAACGGCGGAAGGTCAGCGTGGGGTCGACCTCGTTCTTGATCTTGATGAGGGCGTCCAGGACCATGGGCCCGCAGTCGTCCATGTCCAGCGTGTAGCTGTCGATGCGGGGGTTATCGGCGTTGTCCGGGTCGAAGCGGTACACCTTGAACGTGCGCACGTTCTTCGCGCCCGACGGGGCCGGGAACACCTTGCCGTCGCGGTTGATCCGCGAGTTGGCGGGGAGTACGAAATCAGCCATCTCGACCTGTCTCCTGCATCAATACGTGCGCGCCTTCGGCGGGATGCTCTGCACCTCGTCGGTCAGCGTGTTGAGGTGTACGCCGCGATAGCGGATGCGGGTCGTGCCGCGCGCCTCCACCCAGCACAGCGAGTGCTTCATCCAGTTCGCATCATCGCGCTCGGGGAAGTCCTCGCGCGCCTGCGCGCCACGGCTCTCCTTGCGGTTCTCGGCCGAATGGAGCGTCGCCACCGCCTGCCCCAGCAGGTTGTCGAGCTCCAGCGTCTCCACGAGGTCGGTGTTCCAGATCAGCGAACGGTCCGCGACCTTCACGTCGGCGAACGAGTCGAAGATCCGGCCGAGCTTGACCTTGCCCTCGTTGAGCGTCTGGCCGGTGCGAAACACCGCCGCATCGCTTTGCATCGTGCGCTGCATGTCATCGCGGATCTGCGCCGTGGGCCGCGAGCCCTTCGCATGGCGCAGGCGGTCGAGCCGGGCGATCGCGCCATCGGTGGCCGAAGGCGGTGCCGGCCGCTGCTTCGCGCCGGCCTTCAGCGTCGCGGCGCAGTGATGGGCCGCGGCCCGGCCGAACACCACGAGGTCCAGCAGTGAATTCGACCCGAGCCGGTTGGCGCCGTGCACCGAGACGCAGGCCGCCTCGCCCACGGCCATGAGCCCCGGCACGATGCGCTCCTGGCCGGCCTCATCCAGGGTCACCGCCTCGCCGTGCACGTTGCAGGGGATGCCGCCCATGTTGTAGTGCACCGTGGGCAGCACCGGAATGGGCTCCTTGTTCACATCCACGCCGGCAAAGATGCGCGCGGTCTCGGCGATGCCCGGCAGCCGCTCCTTGATGACCTCGGGCCCCAGGTGCTCCAGGTGCAGGTGGATGTGGTCCTTGAGCTTGCCCACGCCACGGCCCTCGCGGATCTCGATGGTCATGGAGCGGCTGACCACATCGCGCGAGGCCAGGTCCTTGGCATTGGGCGCATAGCGCTCCATGAAGCGCTCGCCCGCGGCGTTGGTGAGGTAACCGCCCTCGCCGCGCGAGCCTTCGGTGATCAGGCAGCCGGCACCGTAGATGCCGGTGGGGTGGAACTGCACGAACTCCATGTCCTGCAGGGGGAGCCCGGCGCGCAGCACCATGCCGCCGCCATCGCCGGTGCAGGTGTGGGCCGAGGTGCACGAGAACCACGCGCGCCCGTAGCCGCCCGTGGCGAGGATGGTGCGCTGGCCGAGGAAGCGGTGCAGCGTGCCGTCGGACATGTCGAGCGCCAGCACGCCCTTGCACTCGCCATCGTCCATGATGAGGTCGAGCGCGAAGTACTCGATGAAGAAGCTGGCGTCGTGCTTCAAGGATTGCTGGTAGAGGGTGTGCAGCATCGCATGCCCGGTGCGGTCGGCGGCGGCGCAGGTGCGCTGCGCGATGCCCTTGCCGAAGTGCGTGGTCATGCCGCCGAAGGGCCGCTGGTAGATGCGCCCACCTTCCGTGCGCGAGAACGGCACGCCATAGTGCTCCAGCTCGATCACCGCCGCGGGCGCCTCCTTGCACATGAACTCGATGGCGTCCTGGTCACCGAGCCAGTCGGACCCCTTGACGGTGTCGTACATGTGCCAGCGCCAGTCGTCCTCGCCCATGTTGCCCAGCGCCGCGGAGATGCCGCCCTGGGCGGCGACGGTATGGCTGCGGGTCGGGAACACCTTCGTGAGGCAGGCGGTGGACAGGCCGGCTTCGGCGAGGCCGAAGGTGGCGCGCAGGCCGGCGCCGCCCGCCCCCACCACCACGACATCGTAGGTGTGGTCGATGAACTGATAGTCACTCATGGGATTGGATTTCCGAATGCGATGCGCAGCACCGCGTAGATGCCGGCGGCGGCCCCGACGACGTGCACGAAGCGTGAAGCCAGGAGGCTCCCGATCTTCGCCATCGGTGCGTGAACGTAGTCCTCGATGATCACGCTGAGTCCCAGATGGGAATGGTGGGCGGCCACCAGCACCAGCAGGATGGTGAGCAGGCTGTTCAACGGCTGGCGCAGGAAGGTGATGATCGCGGCATGTTCGATCGTGCCCAGCGATACCAGGGCCAGCACGAACCACAGCATCAGGGGCACGAGCGCCACCGAGCTTGCCCGCAGCATCCACCAATGGCCCACGCCATCTCGCGCCGAGCCCAGGCCCAGCACCGTTCCCAGAGGCGACCGCAGGCTCATGCCAGCACCCAGAGCGTGAGGCCGAGCGACAGGAGCAGCGTTCCGGCCACCACCAGCCGGCCGGTGAACCGGGCCCGGAGTTTCTCGAAGCCGGCGCCCACATCCCAGAACAGGTGGCGGATGCCGTTGAGCAGGTGGAAGAAGAAGGCCAGGCTGATGCCGGCCAGTGCCACGGCGCCCAACGGTCCGCGCAGCAGGTCGGCGAACGGCTGGTAGCCCTTCAGCCCCGACGCGGCGAGGACCAGCCAGCCACAGAACATCAGGAAGGCGACGCTGAGGATGACGCCGGTGAGGCGGTTGAGGATGGACAGCGAATTGCTGATCTGCCAGCGGTACACCTGCAGGTGCGGCGACAGGGGCCGTGAGGGAGTGGGCATGGATGGTCCTGGAAGGTTCTAGAAATCGATGCAGCGGCCGCGCAGTTCCCAGTCACCGAAGCGTGTGGGTTCCGGCCCCTCGCGCCCGCCGATCTCCTTGACGGGTGCCCCCGCGGGTGTCCCGGCGGGTGCCCCGCCGGACACCCCGGCGTTGGCGCCTGCGGGCATCGCTGAAGGCTCGGCCGGAAGCCTTGCGGGCGGCTCGTCGTTGCGTTCCATGGCGCAAATTTTGCCAGAAAACGACCCCTGATAACCAGCACGCGACCTTCTGTCGGCGCCATTGGCACCGGCGCGTTCGCAAATGATTGACAACCCGGTGCGAGGCGCTACTCAATGCCTGCATGAACACGGATACCGGCTGGCTCGGGATGTACTCGGTGCTGCGATTCACCGGGCCCGATGCGTCCACCTTCCTCCAGGGCCAGCTCACGGCCGATACGCGGCGGTTGGCCGGCGGCGAGGTGCTGCTCGCCGCGCTGTGCACGCCCCAGGGCCGCGTCATCGCCCTCCTGCGCCTGCTCACGGACGGCGAGGCGGTGCTGGCGCTGCTGCCCGCTGAACTTGCCAACGCCGTGCACGAGTCGCTGCGCCGGTACGTGCTGCGCGCCAAGGTCCGCATCGAGGATGCGCGCGAGTCCATCGCCATCGCCGGTGTCTTCGGATGCGAGGCCCTGCGGCGTGCCGGACTCGAGGCTCCGGCCCCCGGCCACAGGCTCGCGCAGGACGGTCTGCTGCTGGCCGCCGTGCCGGCCGATGCGCAACGCACCTGGGTGCTGGGCAGCGCGGGCCTGCTGCGTGAGCGGCTGCGGCTGGGCGATGCGCAGCCAGGGTTCGAGGCGGCCTGGAGGGCGGCGGACATCGCGGCGGGATTGCCGCAGGTGTACGAAGCCACGCGCGAGGCCTTCGTGCCGCAGATGCTGAACCTCGACCTGCTCGAGGGCATCAGCTTCAGCAAGGGCTGCTACACCGGACAGGAGATCGTCGCGCGAACCCAGCACCTGGGCCGGATCAAGCGGCGGCTGTTCGTGCTCTCACTGCCCGCGGGCGAGCATCACATCGGCGAGTCGGTGCTGCTCGCGGACGGGCGCTCGGGGCGGCTGACCGACCTCGTGGCGACGCCGGCCGGTTGGCGCGCCCTCGCCGTCCTGAATCTCGAGCCCCACCAGGAAGCGCCGGCCGACGGACCTGCACCGCTGGCGGCGACGGCGGAACTCCCCTCCTACGCCCGCAAGGACTGAAGACCGCGGAGCCGCGCCGCCGCCGCGCCGCTACAGGTCCACGACCTCCACCTCGGCCGCATCGATGGGCTCGCCGAGGAAGCGCGAGCCGATGTCGGCAAAGCGGCCGGCGCCATCGGTGGCGAGCCACCGGACGCGGCCCGTCCCCGCTTCGCCCCCTTCCCGTGGCAGGCGGTTGCTCACCAGCTCCGCGGTCGTCGCCGCGGAATCGACGATGGCGACCCGTGCCGGCACCACGCGGCGGATGACGGGCAGCAGTAACGGGAAGTGCGTGCAGCCGAGCACCAGGACATCGGGTGAATCATCCGCTGCAAACAGCGGCGCGAGATACCGCCTGGCCACCGCCTGCGCCTCCGGCCCATCCGTCCAGCCCTCTTCAGCCAGCGACACGAACAGACCGCAGGCCAGCGCCTGGACCCGCACCCTCGCATCGAGCTGCGCGATCGCCTGCTCGTAGGCGCGACCCGCCACCGTCGCCGGCGTCGCGATCACGGCCACGTGGGCGGATCGAGTGGCGCGCACCGCGGCCATCGCACCCGGCTCGATCACGCCGAACACCGGCAAGGACGGGAAGGCCTGGCGCAATGCCGGCAGCGCGCTCGCCGAGGCAGTGTTGCAGGCGATCACCAGCGCCCGGATGCCCCGCTCGAGAAGCCGCCGAGCGCACTGCAGGCTGTAGCGCTCCACCGTCTGCGCGCTCTTGCTGCCATAGGGCAGGCGCGCGGTATCGCCCAGGTAGAGAAACTCCTCGCGCGGCAGGCGGGCGCGCAGCGCCGCCAGCACCGTGAGCCCGCCCACCCCGGAGTCGAACACGCCGATGGGGCCGGAAAGCACCTTCACGGCTCGCCGCTCGTCAGGCTTCCGGGCGCATGTGCGGGAACAGCAGCACGTCGCGGATCGAAGGCGAGTCGGTGAAGAACATCACCATGCGATCGATGCCCACGCCCAGCCCGCCGGTGGGCGGCAAGCCGTATTCCAGCGCGCGCACGTAGTCGGCATCGTAGTACATGGCCTCATCATCCCCGGCGGTCTTGCGCGCCACCTGCTCCTTGAAGCGTTGCGCCTGGTCCTCGGCATCGTTCAGCTCGGAGAAGCCGTTGGCGTATTCGCGCCCGGCGATGAAGAACTCGAAGCGGTCGGTGATGAAGGGGTCGGCATCGTTGCGGCGCGACAGCGGCGATACCTCCGCAGGATACGCGTAGGCGAAGGTGGGCTGCTGCAGGTGGTGCTCGCCGTTGTGCTCGAAGATCTCGATCTGCAGCTTGCCGGCGCCATCGCCCGGCTTGTGCGCGATGTGCATCGAATCGCACACCCCGCGCAGGTAGTCGACATCGCGCAACTTCGAGCGGTCGAGGCCGGGATTGTGGTCGAGAATGACCTGCTCGATGGTACGGCGCTGGAACGGCGGCCCGAGATCGTAAGAGGTCCCTTGATAGCTCACCACCCGCGAGGGCAGCAACAGGTCCGCTGCACCGCGGAACATGTCCTCCACCAGGCGCATGATGTCATCGTAGTCGGCGTAGGCCTGGTACAGCTCGAGCATGGTGAACTCGGGGTTGTGCCGCGTGGACAGGCCCTCGTTGCGGAAATTGCGGTTGATCTCGTAGACGCGCTCGAACCCGCCCACCGTGAGGCGCTTCAGGTACAGCTCCGGCGCGATGCGCAGGTACATGTCCACGTCGAGCGCATTGTGGTGCGTCTTGAACGGCCGGGCCACCGCGCCGCCCGGGATGGCCTGCAGCATCGGTGTCTCCACTTCCAGGAAGTGGCGGCTTTCCAGGAACTCCCGCAGGAAGCGCACGAGGCGCGAGCGGTCGCGAAACACGCGCCGGCTGTGCTCGCTCATGATGAGATCGACATAGCGCTGCCGGTAGCGCAGCTCCGTGTCGGCGATGCCGTGCCACTTGTCGGGCAACGGACGGAGCGATTTGGTCAGCAGCCGCAGCCGATCGGCCTTGACGCTGAGCTCGCCGGTGCGCGTGCGGAACAGCGTGCCTTCCGCGCCGAGGATGTCGCCCAGGTCCCAGCCCTTCCACTCCTCGTAGGCCTCGCCCAGCGAGTCACGCTGCAGGAAGAGCTGGATCGCGCCGCTCCCATCCTCGATGGAGGCGAAGCTGGCCTTGCCCATGATGCGCTTGGCGCGCAGGCGGCCGGCGACCTTGACGCGCAGCCCCGCGGATTCCAGTTCTGCCGGATCGGCTTGCGCATGCGCGGCCTGCAGCTCGCCCGCGAGCGCATCGCGGCGGAAGTCGTTGGGGAAGGGGTTGCCACGCTCGCGCAGGCGCGCAAGCTTGGCGCGCCGCTCGGCGATGAGGTGATTGTCCTGCTCGTCGGTCATGGGCCCTGCTTCAGGCTCGCCTGCATGAATGGATCCAGCCCGCCATCCAGCACGGCGGTGGTGTTGCCGATCTCGACGCCAGTGCGAAGGTCCTTGATGCGCGACTGGTCGAGGACGTAGGAGCGGATCTGGTTGCCCCAGCTCACGTCCGACTTGGAATCCTCGAGCACCTTGGCGGCCGCGTTGCGCTTGTTGAACTCGAGCTCGTAGAGCTTGGCCTTGAGCATCTTCATGGCGGTGGAGCGGTTCTTGTGCTGGCTGCGCTCGCTCTGGCAGGCCACGATGATGCCCGAGGGGCCGTGCGTCAGGCGCACCGCGGACTCGGTCTTGTTGACGTGCTGGCCGCCGGCGCCGCTGGAGCGGTAGACATCCATCTTGATGTCGGCCGGGTTGACCTCGATGTTGATGTCATCGTCCACCTCGGGCGAGACGAACACCGAGGCGAAGGAGGTGTGACGGCGGTTGCCCGAATCAAAGGGCGACTTGCGCACCAGCCGGTGCACGCCCGTCTCGGTGCGCAGCCAGCCGTAGGCATGATCGCCCTGGATCATGAGGCTCGCGCCCTTGATGCCCGCGACCTCGCCATCGCTCTGGTCGATGACCTCGGTCTTGAAGCCGTGCTGGTCCGCCCACTTCAGGTACATGCGCATCAGCATCTGCGCCCAGTCCTGCGCCTCGGTGCCGCCGGCGCCGGCCTGGATGTCCAGGAACGCATTGTGGGAATCCATCTCGCCGGGGAACATGCGCTGGAATTCCAGCGACTCCACTTCGCGCGAGAGCCCCTGCACATCGGACTCGACGCCGGCCGCCGTGTTCAGGTCGCCGTCGGCTTCCGCGAGGTCGAGCAGTTCCGCGCTGTCGGCGAGGCCGCGCGTCAGCCGGTCGAGGACACCGACCACGCCGTCGAGCCTGGCGCGCTCGCGGCCCAGTTCCTGGGCGCGTTCGGGGTTGCCCCAGACATTGGGCTGCTCGAGCTCGCGCTCGACTTCCTGCAGCCGCTCGCGCTTGCGCTCGTATTCAAAGATACCCCCGAAGGGACAAGGTGCGCTCTTCCAGGTCCTTGATCTGGCGTTTGATCTGGTTGATTTCCATGCGTGAAATGGTAGCACACGCTCACACCGGCAGCAGGCAGGCGCAGTTCATCTGCAGCCGCTCACGGCCCTCGTACTCGTTCACCTCGAGCCGGTAGAGGAGCCGTAGCCGTGCGCCGGGGCGCACGCGCGCATCATCGAAGGGCCCGCCGAGATAGCCGAACTGGATGGCATCGATGACACCGCCCGGTGCGCGCACGCGCATCTTCAGGTGACGCTCGCGCGACGCGACTCCAACAACTCGAACTCGCCGTCGAACTGGGCCCCGAAACCCCAGCTGAGGCCCGCCGGCGCGCAGGGCGCGCGCCGTGTCCAGCACGAATTCCTGCGGCGCAAGGCTCGCCATCGGAATGCTGGATGCCGCGCGGGTCCTCATCGCCGCGCCGTCGCACGGCCACGTGAAGGCTTCGCTGAATTCCGCGAGCCGCGCGGCCGGCAGGGTGAGCCCTGCCGCCATCGCGCATGCCCGCCGAACTTGTCCAGCAGTCCCGGCGTGGCGGTGGCGATGGCATCGAGCACGTCGCGAATGTGCACGCCTTCCACCGAACGCGCCGACCGCGCAGCGCCACGCCTTCGGCCGGGAAGGCGATCACCGGCCGGTGCACCCGGTCCTTCAGGCGCCCTGCCACGAGACCGACGATGCCGGGATGCCAGCCGGCATCGAACAGGCAGATGCCGGCCCGGGTGGATGACACCTCAGGGCCCTCCGTCCGGGCCAGCAGTTGCGTGGCGATGACCAGCGCCTCCTCCTGCATGCGCGCCTCGAGCTCGCGCCGCTGCGCGTTGAGTTCGGAGAGGCGTTGCGCGCTCTCGCGCGCCGCCGGCGCATCGTCGGCCAGCAGGCACTGGATCCCCAGGCCCATGTCGGTGAGGCGACCGGCGGCATTCAGGCGGGGTGCGACGGCGAACCCCAGGTCCGCCGCGTTCGCCGCGGCGATGGAACGACCGGCGATCTCCAGCAAGGCGCGGATGCCGGGCACGCAACGGCCGGCGCGGATCCGCGCCAGTCCCTGGTGCACGAGCACGCGATTGTTGCGGTCGAGCCGGACCAGGTCCGCCACCGTTCCCACGGCGACGAGATCCAGCAGCGCCGCCGGGCTGAAGCCGGCGCCCAGTTCCCGGGCCAGCGCGGCCAGGGTGTAGAAGGCCACCCCCACGCCGGCCAGGTGATGACTGCCGAAGCGCGAGCCTGGCAGGTTCGGATTCACGATCACCGTGGCGGCAGGCAATTCGCGGCCCGGCAGGTGGTGGTCGGTGACCAGCACCTCGATGCCCAGCGCGCGTGCCGCTGCGACGCCCGCCAGGCTCGCGATGCCGTTGTCCACGGTGACGATCAGGGAAGGTTCACGCGCCTGAGCGGCCTCGACGATGGCCGGCGTCAACCCGTAGCCGAAGCGGAAGCGGTCGGGCACGAGGTAGTCCACGTGGGCGAAGCGCAGGGCCCGCAGCGTCCGCACCATCAGCGCCGTGCTGGTGGCGCCGTCGGCATCGAAGTCCCCGACGATCAGCACGCGGCGATCGCGATGCTCGCACAGCAGCCGCGCGGCGGCCTGCACCGACTCGAGCGAACCCACCGGCAGCAGGCGGTCGAGATCGAGCACGAGTTGCTCCTCGGCCTCCACGCCGCGCGCCGCGTACACCCGGGCGAGCACCGGATGGAGCGATGCGCGAAAGGTCGCCGCGGCCGGCGCGCGGCGCCGGATCTCAATCGCGCTCATCGAAGTACTCCCACCACGGCCTGCCCGGCGAGGCGAACCAGCGCCGTGGCGCGCGATGGATGCTGTAGCGCCGCCGGCCCGCGCTGACATGCAGCGCCCCGCCCCTGCGCAGGGCCGACCGGGCGTGCGACACGGCCGCATCGATGGCCCCGGCCTCGCCACCGGGCGCGCCGATGATCAGCACCGGGTCTTCCGGCTTCGCGAGGACTGGGCGCCAAGGGT
>JAXMGQ010000021.1:0-78761 GCA_046347195.1 Steroidobacteraceae bacterium | reverse complement strand
GAGACGATCGCCGGTCAGCCCTCCGAATGCGGTGCCGAACATCATGCCGACCTGCCCCACGGCGAGGATGGGAGCCAGCCTCTCCTTGCTCACGCCCCATTCATGGATGATGGCGGGCGCCGCCAAGCCCAGCGACTGGTTGTCGAAGCCATCCAGCAGGATGGCGCAGCCCACCGCCACCAGCAGCAGCTTCTGGCGCAGGTTCCAGGGTGCCGCGTCGATCAGCGCGGCGACGTCGATGCCGCGATTACCGCCGGGGGCGGACATTGGAGTCGGAGTGTGCACGCGGGCGAACGAATCGGTGGCGCGATCATCCACCCGCGCCGAGCGCGGCCAGTCCCGCCTTCGCCAGGACTTCATCCTCGCCGTTCATGGCGCCGCGGCCGCCATCAACGCCGTCACGGTTCGATTTCTCATGCTGCTGCCCTCCCCGATGCACTTGGCACTTGCGCTGTAGCCTAACTCACGTTAGTGTGATTTCCAACCATCTTGATTGAAACCACGGTTTCGCCCGCACGGCAGGCACGTGGATACGGGGGCGACATGGCTGGAGTCGAGGGCGCAGATCACTCACGTATTCGCCGCATGCTGGCCGGCGCCGCCGGCATCGTCATGGCGGCCTTCGGCACTTCCACCACGGCCGCCTCGCTCGAGCAGCGGCTGGCCGCGCTGGAACGACGCGTGGAGCATCTCGATGACCGCGCCGCCATCGAGAAGCTCACCCGGGCCTATGGTTATTATGTCGACAAGCAGCTCTGGCCCGAGGTGGTGGACTGCTTCGCCGGCGACGCCGTCATCGAAATCGCGGGCCGCGGCGTGTATCGCGGCCGCGAAGGCGTGGATCGCCTGTTCCGCCAGGCCATGGGCGGAGGACGCGTGGGCCTGGCGCAGGGCGCGCTGTTCAATCACATGATCCTGCAGGGCATCGTCGACGTGGAGCCTTCCGGTCTTGCGGCCAAGGGTCGCTGGCGCGCCTCGGTGCAGATCGGCCAGTACGGCGCGTTCGGCTTGTGGTCCGAAGGCACGTATGAAAACGACTACGTGAAGCGCGACGGCCGCTGGCAGATCCAGAACATGCATTTTTATGCAACCTTCTACGCGCCGTATGACACCGGTTGGGCGGTGCGTTCGCTGCCCAACAATGGCCCGAGCAAGACCGCGCCGCCGGATGCGCCGCCCTCGGTGCAGTACGATGTGTATCCGGGGCATTACGTGCCGCCGTTCCACTATCCCAACCCGGTGACCGGCAAGCCGTGGACGGAACAGGAGTCGCGGCGTTACTCGACCAGCGGCTTATCGCCACCGCCGGCCGGACCACCGGCGCAGCCTGGCAGTCCGCCGCCACAACCGGACAAGCCGCCACCGCCGGGCCAACCGGACAGTCCGCCGGCGCCGCAAGCGCCGCGGCCTTGAAGCAGATCCGAATTCAGGCAGGAGTCGAATCATGAGGACAATGCGCATGAGCACGTGGGTTTGGCTGGTGGCGATCCTCGCCGCCTTCGGACTGGGTGTGATCGGTTCACAGGCACGTGCCGCCGAGCCGGCGCGCAAGCAGCTGGAACAGCGCGTCGAGGTGCTGGAGCGCAAGGTGCGCCTGCTGGAAGATCGCGCGGCGATCGAGAAGCTCACGCGCGCCTACGGTTACTACATCGACAAGAAGGTGTGGGACGAAGTGGTGCCGCTGTTCGCGTCCGATGCAACCGTGGAGATTTCCAACCGCGGCGTGTATCGCAACACCAGCGGCGTCGAGCGGCTGTTCAAACAGGTGATCGGTCGCGGCCATCCGGGGCTTGCCGACGGCGAACTGTCGAACCACATGGTGCTGCAGGGCGTCGTCGACGTGGCCCCCGGCGGACAGACCGCCACCGGACGCTGGCGCGCCTTCATCCAGATCGGCATGTGGCAGAAGGCCGCGCTATGGGCCGAAGGCACCTACGACATCCGCTACGTCAAGCACAACGGCGTGTGGCAGTTCCAGTACATGCGCTGGTACGGCACGTACTTCGCGCCCTACGACAAGGGCTGGGCCAAGCAGTCCTTCTCGAACAATGCGCCCAGCACGGAGCATGCGCCGGACGCGCCGCCCTCCTCACCCTACGATTCCTATCCCGGTCACTATGTGCCGCCGTTCCCGTATCCGAACCCGGTCACGGGCCGGCCGTGGAGTTTGGAGGACAGCGAGAAATACTCCACCCATGGTATGGACGCCGGTACCGCGGCCAATGCGGGTAGCGCGAATACGCCGTTGTCGGGTGGCCCGGCGCCAGCGTCTGCACCTCCGCCACCTACGCCGCGCTGACGCCGATGTCCCTCACGGTGGGCATCATCGGCGTGGGGGCGATGGGCAAGCTGTTCGGCGCGCGCCTGGCGCGCGCCGGCTTCCCCGTCACGCTGATCGATGCCAACCCGGCCGTCGTCGAAGCTCTCCGGCAGGAGGGCATCACGCTCACGGAAGATGAGAGCACTTCCCGCATCGCCGTCAACGCTGCGCTCGCCCAGCAGGTCGAGACGCCCTTCGACGCCGTGCTGTTGTTCACCAAGACGTATCACATCGCGGCCGCCATCGCCTCGGTGCGCCACCTGCTCGCGCCGCGTGCCTGCGTGCTGAGCCTGCAGAACGGCCTCGGCAACGGCGAGCGCATTCTGGCCGCGGCGCCGGAACCTCTCGTCGCCATCGGCTCGACCACCTGGCCGGCGGATGCCACGGGACCCGCCAGCGTGCGCACGCATGGTTTCGGCGAAGTGCGCTTCTGGTCATTGGACGGCGGTGATCATCCCATCCTGCATGAGCTCGATGCGATGCTGTCGCGGGCCGGACTTGCCAGCCGGCTCGATCCCGAGGTCAAGATCGCCATCTGGGAAAAGGTGATTTTCAACTGCGCCATGAATCCGGTGGCCGCGTTGACGAACTCCACCGTGGGCCAGATCGCCGCCTGCGCCGACGGGCCCGCGCTGGCGCAGGCGATTCTCGCCGAGGGCTTCGCCGTGGCGCGCGCCGCCGGCGTGCCGGTGAACGAGGAACGGGTGCGCGCCACCGTCGCCAAGGCCTATCGCGAACACACCCACCATCGACCCTCCATGGCCAACGATGTCGCGCATGAACGGCGCACCGAGATCGACGCCATCAACGGCGCGCTGGTCGAGGTGGCGCACCGGCACGGTATCGCCGCGCCGGTGAACGAGACGCTGGCGAGACTGGTGAGGATAGTGGATTCGCGGCGTTCGTAGATATCCAAGCCGCCGACCGCTCCGCTATTCGCGGTGACCCTTGGGCTTCCGATCGAGCTTATCGAGCAGCTGGAGCCCCACGGTCGGGTTGCCGCGAGCTTTGCGCAGCAGATAGCGGTTCTCGGCATCTGCCTGCGCCAGCGCCACCGTGGCCAGTTCCTCGACCAACTTGTTGACGCTGATACCGCGCATCCTGGCAAACGCCTTCAGACGCTCGTGCTTCGTGTCGGGCAGCCGGATCGTGAGAGTCGACATGTCTTCTCCTTCAAATCTCTTTCAGCCAGCGAGCTGGCGACTGGATGGCAACACCCGGAAACCGTAATTCACCGCGCAAGAAGTCCTTTCGGTTGAACGTCACGATCGTTGCACTGCCGGCCGCTACAGCCAGTTCCAGGACATGGTTGTCGGATTCATCCGGCAGGTTCGGCCTCCAGCGGTAGTAGACCTCAACCAGTTCCGTGCAGGCCAGGAACGCGTCAAACAGCATTCCCTGCTCGGGCAAGCTCAAGCTGCACCGCTGCTGTACTTGCGGCCGCGCCAGTACGTCCTCATATTCCGTGAACAAAGGCACGGAGATCAAGGCTCGCGCCTCGTTTCTCAGCAAATGCCGCAGAACTTCCCGCGAAGCGCCGCGACCGCTTGTAAAGGCCGACACCAGAACATTGCTATCCAAAACGATCCGGGGAGCCGTCATTTGGAATGTGATGATAGCACTTATGCTATCACCAGGTAGAAGACGCCGAGGCGATCACCGACATCATCCGTCCGGTCATTCGCGAAGGGGGCAACCTAGTCGCTCTCAGGCCGCGCTTTCAGCTCCGCCGCGCGTTCGCCTGAACGACGGTCAACGTCGCCACGTTGACGATGCGTCGTACGGTCGATGATGGCGTCAGGATATGAGCCGCCCCGTTGCACCCCAGCAGGATCGGCCCGATCACCACTCCATTCCCGGCCGCCGTCTTCAGAAGATTGTAGGAAATATTCGCCGCATCGATGTTCGGCATGACCAGCAAGTTGGCGGATCCGGTAAGGGTTGAATCCGCAAGGATCGCACGGCGCGTGGCTTCATCAATCGCTGAATCGCCATGCATCTCGCCGTCGACCTCCAGGTCGGGCGCCCGCTCCTTCAAGAGCTGCAGCACGGAACGCATTTTGACAGCCGACGGCGCATCGCTGCTGCCGAAGTTGGAATGCGACAGGAGCGCGGCTTTCGGAACGATGCCAAACCGCCGAATCGCGTCCGCCGCCATGATGGTGATCTCGGCAAGCTGTTCCGCGGACGGATCGATGTTTACATGCGTATCGACGATGAAAATCTGATGCCCGGGCAATATGAGCGCATTCATCGCTGCATAGGTCTGGCAGCCTGGCAACCGGCCAATGACTGAATCGATGTATCGCAGGTGCCGGTGCGTATTGGGGAAGGTCCCGCAGATGAGGCCATCGACCTCCCCCTTGCGAAGCATCATTGCAGCGATGAGCGTGCCCCGTCGTCGCATTTCAATCTTCGCATACTGCTGGGTGACGCCGTCCCGCTTGCGCAGGTCGTAATAGGCCATCCAGTAGTCCCTGTAACGGGGGTCGTTTCCGACATCCACGATCTGGATTTCCTGAGGAAGCGAGGCTCGCAGCCCGAGCGCCGAGATGCGCGTCCGAACCACCTCCGGCCGCCCAACGATCACCGGCGCCGCGATATCCTCATCGATGAGAATCTGGACCGCCTGCAGAACGCGCCGATCCTCTCCTTCTGCGAACACGATACGCTTGCGATCCGCCGGGATCTTGCGGGCGATTCCGAACAGGGACTTCATCAATGTGTCGCTCTGGTATACGAACGACTGCAAGCGGTCCCGGTAGGCAGGAAAATCAGCGATCGTGCGTGTCGCCACCCCCGCGTCCATCGCGGCGCGAGCAACTGCCGGGGCAATCGTCGTCATGAGCCGTGGGTCGAATGGCTTTGGAATGAAATATTCCCTGCCGAACGGTGCCGTCGGGATGCCGTATGCCTTGGCAACGACGTCGCTCTGCTCGCGTGAAGCGAGCTGCGCAATCGCATGGACAGCCGCGACTTCCATCGAGCGCGTTATCGTCGTGGCGCCGACATCCAGCGCACCGCGGAACACATAGGGGAAGCAAAGCACGTTGTTGACCTGATTCGGGTAATCGCTGCGCCCTGTCGCGATCACGGCGTCAGGCCGAGCCTGCCGCGCGAGCTCCGGCAGAATCTCCGGTACCGGGTTGGCCAGCGCGAAGATCAACGGATTGGGGGCCATCTTCGCCAGCCATTCCTGCTTGAGGACGCCGCCGGCAGACAGCCCCAGGAAGATGTCCGCCCCCTCGAGGATGTCCGCGAGGCTCCTGGCCTGGGTCGGCCGTGCGTAGCGCGCCTTCCTTTCGTCCATGAGATCTCGGCGGCCTTCGTAAACGACACCAGCCAGATCACACAGCCATACACTGTGTTCCCGGATACCGAGTTCCACCAACAGGTCGACGCACGCCAGCGCGGCGGCACCGGCACCGCTGACGACCAGTTTCATGGATTCCAGACTCTTCCCCACGATCTTCGCCCCGTTCGTCACTGCGGCGCCGACGATGACCGCCGTGCCATGTTGATCGTCGTGAAAGACGGGTATCGTGAGCCGGGCACGGAGTTTTTCTTCGACGTAGAAGCACTCCGGTGCCTTGATGTCCTCGAGGTTGATGCCGCCAAATGTCGGCGCGATTGCCGCAATGATTTCGACGAGCCTATCCGGATCACGCTCAGCGATCTCTATGTCGAATGCGTCGATACCTGCAAACTTCTTGAAGAGCACGGCCTTGCCTTCCATCACCGGCTTGGCGGCGGCTGGTCCAATGTCTCCAAGCCCAAGTACTGCCGTGCCGTTCGTAATGACACCGATCAGGTTCGCCCTGGCTGTATAGTGATCGATCGCACTTGGGACCCTCGCGATCTCCTGGCAGACCGCTGCGACGCCGGGCGAGTACGCCAGCGACAAGTCGTGCTGATTGATCAAGGGTTTGGTCGCTGCGATTGCGACCTTCCCTGGCGAGGGGTCCTTGTGATAGTCGAGAGCTTCCTGACGCAGCTCTGCCGTCAAGGTCGTGTCGTGCGTGCGCGTGTTCGGCATGATTCGTCTTGGCTGTATGATATTACATTTGCGGCGCCGACAGCGGTGCTGCCCGGGAATACCTTGAAGAAGCGCATCGTCGTCTCACTGGAACAGGCTCTTTCGCTGCCTTACGCCACTTGGCGTTTCGCGCACCTGGGCTGGCGGGTCATCCGCATCGAGGCCACGCCCATCGGTCCTGGCAATCCCGGTGATCCCAATCGATACATCGGATCCGTGGTCGCGGGCTCGGATCGACGCAGCTACTTCCTGGCGCAGAACGTCGGCAAGGAAAGCCTGGTGTTGAACCTGAAGTCTCCGGAGGGTCGCGGGGTGCTGCACCGCCTGCTGAAAGAGCTCGAGGTGGACATCTTCTGCTGCAACACCGTGCCGCGCCGATACCGCGACCTGGGCATCGACTACGACACGCTGCGCGCGATCCGGCCCGAGTTGATCTGGGGCGGCATCTCCGCCATGGGTCCGGAGTACCCGGATGTGCCGGGCTACGACCCTGCGATCCAGGCGATGGTGGGCTTCATGGAACTGACCGGGAGTCCCGAAGGCGCACCGACGCTCTCCGGCATTCCGTTGATCGATCTCAAGGCGGGTGATGAACTGTATTGCGGCGTACTCGCCGCGATGGTTGACCGGGTGGCGGGAACAGGCGCGCGTATCGATGTCTCCATGCTGCAAGCCGCGGCCTCCTGGCTCATCACGACCCTCCCCTTGCTCAATTTCCCCCACGACCGCTCCGAGATCAGCCGCAGCGGAAACCAGCATCGGAAGTTCATCCCGAGTGATGTATTCAAGACCCGCGATGGATACCTGTACATGGCGGTGGGCAACGACCTGCAGTGGCGACGCCTGGTCGAGATCGACAAGTTCAAGGAGTGCGCCACGCCGGCCCGATACGCCAATGCCGGGCGTCATCAGGAACGCGTGGCGATGTTCCAGGAACTGCATCGGGTCTTTGCCCGGCACACGACCGCGGAGATTTCCCGTGATCTCTCGGCGGCGGGAATCCCCTGGGCGGAAGTGAACGACATCGCTGCCGTTGCGCAATTGAAGGCGGTCGCGAGCCGGATGACCCGGACACGGATGCCGGATGGACGCGAGTTGCGCCTGCAACCGCTGCCGGTCGATCTCGACGGTCCTCCCCGGGAACTGTCCTTTCCCCCAGGCTACGGTGAGAACACCGTTGATCTGCTCAGGGAAATCGGCCTCGACGAATCCGAGGTGCGCCGGTTGCTGGACGCCGGGGTCGCGGTGGGGCCTCAGCCACCTTGACGGCGAGCCGGTGCAGGGGATCCTCGATCCGCCGCATCACCGCCCGCGGCCACGGCATGCGATGCCAGGGTGCCGACGTGATGTCGGCCCTTGAGGCCGTACCACAAGAGTCCCGCCCCCAGGATGACACCGATGTAGAGGTACGCGCCCCAGGTGTTGTACCAGGGCAGCCCGTAGACCGCCTCGCGCGGCCAGGCGAGATTCACCGCCATGCCCGCACCCCACAGCACGGCTGCGATGTTCACGGGCAAGCCCCACTTCCCCATGGTGAAGTAGCCGCCGGCCGCAAGGTCCGCCGGAGGCCACCGGCCACGCAGCCGCTGCATCAGGAGCGATCCCGTCACCATCAGGTAGGCGAGGTAGATCATGATCACCGCGATCGAGGTGACGACGGTGAATATCTTGGGTTGCTCGACATTCAGCATCAGGATCGACGATGCGATCACACCGATCACCACGGCGGGGAGGATGGGCGTCTGAGTCTTCGCATTGACGCGGGCCAGCCGCTCGGAAAAAGGCAGTGCATTGTCGCGGGCCATCGCGAAGGCCAGCCGGATCCCGGCCGTGTGCACCGCCAGTGAACACACCGTCACCGCGATCACGATGCAGACGATGAACACCTCCGCGAGCGGCCGCCACATGACCTGCTCGACGATGTACTGCAGGCTGCCGTTGCTGCTGGCGATCTGCGGATCCTTCAGGTCCGGCGCCGCCAGCACCGCGAACAGCAGGATGGCGCCGCCGATCACGAACGAGGCGAGGATGGCGCGCAGGATGGCGCTGGGTGCGGTTCGCCGGGGCTCCTTCGTCTCCTCGCCCAGGGAGCTTGCCGTGTCGAAACCGTACATGACATAACCCGATGCGAGCGAGGCGATCAGGAAGGCGCCGAGGAAGCCGCCGCTGGTGCCGGCGCCGTATCCGTTGGTCGAGAAGAACACGCCGGGTCCGCGTTTGACATTGACCGCGAGGAGCAGCGCGATCAGGCACGCGGCGATCAGTTCGACGAACACGCCGGCGCTGTTGATCATCGCCATCAGCCGGACGCCCAGCGCATTCACGACGGTGGTGAACAGGATCAACGCGGAACCCAGGATCACCGCGTTCGCGGCAAAATCGACGGGGCCCGAACCATCGCCGACCATCTGGAAGCCCCGCCACAGCCGCGGCAGGTTCAACTGCAACGCCAGCACCGTCGCCGACAGCGACACGATGGAGGCCGTCAGCATGAGCCAGCCGGCCGACCATGCGATCAGGGGGCCACCGGTCTGCTTGGACCAGTTGTAGACCGACCCCGCCACCGGGAACTTGGCCGCCAGTTCCATGAAGCACAGCGCGACGGCGAGCTGGCCCAGCAGCACCATGGGCCATGACCACAGGTATGCGGGACCCGCCGTGCCGAAGCCAAAGTAGAAGAGCTGGAACGTGCCCGTCAGGATCGAGATGTAGCTGACGCCGGCGGCGAAGCTGCCGAACTTGCCGATGCTGCGATCCAGCGACTCCCGGTATCCGAAGTGCTCCATTCCGCTGTCGTGCGGCTTTTCAGGCATGCATCTTGTCCCCCTGTTTTTCGCGCTAGTTTCAACCAACGGCGGCCGGCGTTCAATGCCGGGGACCGAAAGGGTTCACTTTCGCCCGCCCATGTATACTGCGCCGATGAGCGTACCCAGCACGACGACCGCCCCCGATTCCCCTGCCCTCAGCCGGTCGCTGCGGCCGCGGCACGTGGCCATGATCACCATCGGCGGCATCATCGGCGCCGGCCTGTTCGTCGGCAGCAGCGTGGCCATCTCGGCCGCGGGACCTGCCATCATCATCAGCTACGTACTGACCGGCATTCTGGTATTCCTGGTCATGCGCATGCTGGGCGAGTTGGCCGTCGACATGCCGCAGGTACGCTCCTTCACCGAGTTCACGCGAGTGGCGCTCGGCAACTGGGCGGGTTTCTCGATCGGATGGCTGTACTGGTATTTCTGGGCCATCGTGATTCCCGTCGAGGCCATTGCCGGCGCCGGCATCATCCAGCGCTGGCTGCCGTTGCCGATGTGGGAGATCGGCTCCGTCCTCATGCTGCTCATGACCGCGGTGAACCTCATGTCGGCGCGCGCCTACGGTGAGTTCGAATTCTGGTTCTCATCGATCAAGGTGGCCGCCATCCTGGTCTTCATCTTCGTTGTGGGAGCGCACGCCTTCGGGTTCCGGTCCGCCACTGGCGCGACCTTCTCCACGCTGGTGGCCCACGGCGGCTTTGCGCCCAAGGGCGCCTTCGCGGTGCTTGCCGCGGTAACCACCGTGATCTGGTCGATGATGGGCGCCGAAGTGGTCACCATCGCCGCCGCGGAGTCGCCCGAGCCGGCCAAGGCCGTGGCGCGCATGACCTCCACCATCGTCAGCCGCATCCTGCTCTTCTACGTGTGCTCGATCTTCGTGATCCTGTGCACGGTGCCGTGGACCCAGGTCGTCCCCGGCCAGTCGCCGTTCACGCTCGCGCTCGACGGCATCCAGTTCCCCTATGCCAGCGAGTTCATGGCGGCGGTGATCCTGACGGCGGTGCTGTCCTGCCTGAACTCTGCCTTCTACGTCGCATCGCGCGTGCTGTTCGTGCTCGCGAGCCGCGGCGACGCGCCGCACTGGCTGGTCAAGACCAACGCCCGCCATGTCCCGGCACGCGCCGTGATGCTGGCGAGCGTGATCGGCTTCGCCGGCGTTGCCGCAGCGATCCTCTCACCCAGCGGCGTGTTTGCCTTCCTGGTGAACGCCTCGGGCGCCATCATCGCGCTCATCTATCTCTCGATCGGCGTGTCGCAGGTGCGCATGCGGCGCTTGCGCGCGCGTGCGGGTGGCCCTCCCCCCACGCTGCCGATGTGGTTCTTCCCGTGGCTGAGCTACGTGGCCATCGCCGGCATGGCCATGGTGTTGATCGCGATGGCCATCATGCCCTCGCACCGGGACGAGTTCTGGACCAGCATGGTGTCGATCGGCGCGACGCTGCTGGCCTACCGGGTGTTCCGGCATGGCCGGGTTGGCGCACGGTCCTCGACCGAAGCGGCCAAGCCACGGGCCGGGGTGCCGCAGGCCTGAAGAGGTCAGGATGCCGCGCGGCGCATGTCGGCCGACTCGGCCCGCAATGCGTCGCAGACCTCGCGCACCCGGCCGGGCAATTGCGCACACAGGACATCGATGGTTCCGCAGTCCTGCGATCTCGCGGCCTGCTCCAGGGAGCTTGCGAGCTGGGCGAGATCCTCGGCGCCCACGTGCGCGGCCGCGGACTTCAGTGAGTGGCATTGGCGCGCGATCTCGTCCGGCTGTCCTGCCCGACGCGCCTCTTCGATGGCCGTGAGCTGGGTCCCGGCCGATGCGATGAACACTTCCGTGACCCGTGCCAGCATTCCGGTGCGTCCGCCGCGCTCGATCTCGCGGATTCTCATCAGCGCATCGCCCCGCAGGGGGCTGACCGCCGCCACCGCCGGGGACGCCGGCGTCATGCGCACCAGCCATCGTGCCATCACCGGGTAGAGCTCATTCATGGTGAGGGGCTTGGACAGGAAGTCGTCCATTCCGGCGCGCAGGCATTGCTGTCGATGGGCCTCGGAGGCATCGGCGGTCAGTGCGATGATCGGTGTGTGCACCTGGGGCGGCTCCGCGCGCCGTATCAGGGCCGTGGCTGCCCATCCGTCCATGTCCGGCATCTGCACGTCCATCAGGATGGCGTCGAACTGACGCGTGGCCGCCAGCGACACCGCCTCGCGCCCGCTGTTGACGGTCGCATGCGAGCAGCCGAGCTCATCCAGCATGCCCTCGAAGACGGCCGCATTCACCGCGTTGTCTTCCACGATGAGAATGTTTCCACCCAGCCGGCGGCGGTCGCGCGCCAGCGGGTCGGTCGATGCGGGATCGTGCCCGCGCGCGCCCGGCGCCATCAATGCCTTTTCCAGCGAGGCGGGGGTGACCGGCTTTTCGATCAACTGATTCGCATCGACGGGAAACCGGGCCGTCAGGCGGCGCAACGTCGCGGCGCTTCCGACGTAACGGCAGGTCGCGCCGAAGGCGCCGTGAGCGGCGAGTCCTGCGATCACCTCGGCTTCCGTGAAGCAACTGTCCCCATCGATGATCAGGTTCTCGCCTGCGGCCATCGACGGAGGCCTGTACAGGGCCTCGCCGGAGGGTGGGCGAAGCGGACGGCAGGTCGATCCGAGCCACTGCAACTGGCGCGACAGGGCGCCGGCGAGCGAGGGGTGCCGGCAGATGAACAGCGTGGGGGGCGCCTCTCTCGTGGCGATGACCGGGTCAGCGTTCCCGAGCGCAGCGCTCAATTTCACGGTGAACGTGGACCCCAGGTCGGGAGTGCTCTCCGCCGTGATGGAGCCACCCATCAACGTGACGAGTTCCCGGCAGATCGCGAGGCCAAGACCCGTTCCGCCGAACCGCCGGGTCGTTGATTCATCTCCCTGGGCAAAGGGTTCGAATACGCGGTCGACGACCTCGGCCGGCATGCCGATTCCCGAATCGCGGACCCACAGGATGAGATCGACATGGTCCGGGTACCATGCCTCGACCTTCGCGCCGAGCACGATCTCCCCGGTCTTGGTGAACTTCAGCGCATTGCCGACCAGGTTGAAGAGGACCTGCCGCAGCCGCAGGGCATCGCCGATGATCGGGCGGCGCAGGTCCGCGGCCGGATCGAGGATCAGTTCCAGTCCCTTCTCCTGTGCCTGCGCGCCGAACAGCTCCACCGTCTCGGACAGGACGGCGCAGAGATCGACCGGCTGCTTCTCGACCGTCAACCGGCCGGCCTCCACTTTCGCCAGGTCCAGGGTGTCGTTCAGGATCTGCATCAGGGATCGCGCCGACGAATTGATCGTGCTGGCGAGTTTCGCCTGGCGTTCGTCCAGGCCCGAGCGCCCCAGCAGGTCACCCATGCCGATGATGCCGTTCATGGGCGTGCGGATCTCGTGGCTCATGCGCGCGAGGAAATCGCTCTTGGCGCGGGTCAGCCGGGCGAGTTCCACGTTGCTGGCCTTGAGCTCGGCGGTGCGGGCCTCCACCTGTCCCTCGAGCATCGCCGCCTGCGCCGCCGCCACCCGGAACTTGCGGCGCTGGACGAACTCCCAGCTCCACAGCAAGCCGATGAACAGCACCGCGTAGGCCACGTATGCCGCGGGCGAGCGCCAGGGCGCCGGCTCCACCGTCAACGGCAACTGCAGGACCCTGGAACTCCAGATGCCATCCGCGCCCGCGGCGCGGACCTCGAAGACATACTCTCCAGGCGCAAGGTTCGTGTACGTCGCGCGATGCGATCCTCCTGAGCCGGTCCATCGATCCTCGAAGCCTCGCAGCCGGTAGGCGTACTGGTTCTTGTCCGGCGCCGCGTAGTCGAGCGCCGCGAAGTCGAAGGTCGCAACGTCATCGTGATGCCCCAGGGTGAGCCGTTCGACGAAGGGAAACGGGTGTCCCAGCTGGGCCGGCTTGCCGCGCAGCGAAACGCCGGTCAACGCCACCGCCGGGTTCGATGCCACCATGTTGCTGATGGCGCCCGGATCGAACAGGTTGAATCCGTTCGCTCCCCCGAACACCAGCATGCCGTTGCGCAGGCGCGCATGCGCTGCGTAGTTGAATTCCTCGCCCTGCAGTCCGTGATCGCGATGGAACAGGCGCATGTCGCCGGAGTCGGGCGAATAACGGACCAGGCCATGAACGCCACTCAGCCAGAGAAAGCCGGCCTGATCACTCTCGATGCCGTAGATCGTATCGCTCGACAGGCCATCCGCCGTGGAAAGGGTCTCGAACCGCACCGTCGCAGGCGAGCGTGCCGAGCCGACGAGGCGACTCATTCCGTTGCTGTCGGTGCCCAGCCACACCCGGCCGCGGCGATCGACGTGCACCGCATAGATCGTGTCGCCGGAAATGCTGCCGGCATCGCTCTCGCGATGCGACCACCGGCCCAGGATGGTGCCGTCCAGGCGCATCGCGATGAGCCCGGCGCCATCGGTGCCGACCCACATGACATCATCGTTCCCCAGCGCGATCGCGGTGGCCGGCACCGCATTGCCCGCCGCGTCCGGCTGTGCAGAGGACTGTGCGGAGGTGCTGATCCGCTGCACCTGCCCGGTGCGAGGATCGATGATGGCCACGACACCCCCGAAGGTACCGACCCAGATCCGGCCGTCGCGCGCTTCGCACAGGGACATCACGCCCTCGGCGCCCAGCGAGTGGGGATCCTGTTTCGAGGCGACCCCCGCGAATGTCCTGACTTCACCGTCAGGCAGGATCCGCACGAGCCCATGGCCCATCGTCCCCACCCAGACATCCCCGTTGCCCGCGCGCAGCACCGACATGATGCGGGTATCGGGAAGCGGGATCCGCCTTCGATAGATCGCATCCGGCAGGGACGTGCGGCCCGTCCGCGGGTCGAATCGATACAAGCCCGCGCCCTGCGTTCCGATCCAGACCTGTCCGGCGCCGTCGTCGGCAAATGCGATGGCATAGGCATTGGTGAGCCAGGATGGGCGCACGTGACCGAACATCCAGCTGCGCGGATTCCAGCGATCGACACCGCCTCCGCGCGAGCCCACCCACAGCAATCCGCCGCGGTCCTGGTACAGCGACATCAGGTAGTCATCGCGCAACGACTCCGGGTCGGTGGGATCGCGAAGGTACCGGGTGAACTGGCCGGTGTGCCGGTCGAGAAGATTGAGCCCCGCGGCAGTGGCCACCCACATACGCCCGTCACCGTCCTCGAGGATCGCGCGCACGTCCGGGCTGCTGAGCGTCGATGGGTCCGTTGGCGATGCGGCGAAAGTCTCGAATTCACCGGACTTCGGGTCGAGGCGGCTCATCCCGGCGTCGAATGTACCCACCCACAGATTGCCGTCGCGATCGACATGCAAGGTGGACACCTTGTTGCTCGCGAGGGAATGCGGACTGCCTGCCTCGTGTACGAAGTGGCGGAACCGGCGGGTCTTTGGGTCCCATTGATCCAGGCCCTCCCCGGTTCCCACCCAGATGCGTTCCTGCCGGTCCTGGACCAGCGCATAGACCGAGTCGTTTCCCAGGGACTCCGGTCGGCCAGCCTCGTGGACATGATGTTCGGCGCGATGTGTCGCCGGGTCGATGACGTCCAGCCCACCTCCCGTGGTCGCCAGCCAGATCCGCCCATCCCGGTCGATCAGCAGTTGGCGGGCGGCATCACTCGAGATCGAGGTCGGGTCGCGCGGGTCATGCCGCAACGACTGGAAGGTTTCGGTTTGAGGATCGAACCTGGCGAGGCCCGCGTCCTTGACGGCAAACCACAGATTGCCGTCCGGGCCCTCCCGCATCGACCAGACGAAGTTTCCGGGCAGTCCGCTGTTGCTGCCGCGCTCGTGCCGGAAGTGTCGCAACGTGTAGCCGTCGTAGCGGTCGACCCCCGCCTCGGTCGCGAACCACATGAACCCCCGCGAATCCTGCAGGGTCGACATCACGGAATTCTGTGACAGGCCCTCCTCGACCGAGAGGTGATGAAAGACCATCGGCGCCAGGCCCCAGGTCACTCGCACGGGGCACACCGACAGGAGAAACAGACAAGAGACCAGCCGGAGCCGCGCCGTTTGCACCATATCGTGCTATCGGCGGCGCGGCCCGCGGCTTGAGTCGGCGGGGCGCTACTCCTCCTGCGCGGGGAAGGGTGCGCTCAGGGACTGACTCGAGATCGTGCCCGGGGGCGCCCCATCCGTCCAGTTGATGCTCCGGGACCAGGTGTAGGCCTGCGACCAGACCGCCGTCCTGCTCCACGTGTACGCCTTCGACCAGGTGTAGGCCCTCGACCAGGTGTAGGCCTTCGACCAAGTGTAGGCCTGCGACCAGGAGTAGCCCTGGCCCCAGGGGAAGGCGACCGCCCAGCTGTAGCCATCCGTCGGATCGGCCGCATAGGGGGTGCTGTTCTCCATGTTCATCATGTAGAAGCTGCCATCGGCGGCCTGGTTGGCCGCACCACCGAAGTGCGCCGTGCCCGCAAGGTCGGCGTCGATGTCGAGCCCCTGGTTGGCGCAGCCGGTGGCCGTGGTGTTCACCGTATTGACGGCGTTCACCAAGCCCGCGCCCTGCTGGAACACGGAGTAGGCGAGCGCGCCGCTGCTCGTGACCGCAGGCGCCGCGCCGGCCATGAGCTTGCACTTGACCTCATCGGGCGACAGCGTGGGCTGGCGCTGCAACAGCAGTGCCGCCGCGCCGCTGGTCACCGCCGCCGCCTGTGAAGTCCCCGACAGGGGAAACAGCGTGTACTGGGCGCCAACGGAACCGAATATCTGCGTCGAGAGCGTCGCGGTGTTGGGCATCGTGCCGACCACGTGCCCGCCCGGGGCCACCATCTCGGGCTTCGCGAAGCCTTCGAAGGTCGGACCCGCGGAGGAGAACGAGGCCAGCCGGTCATCACCCGCCGCGTACGGTGTGTGGTTGTCGGTCATGGCGCCCACCGTGATCACATAGGGCACGTTGCCGGGGACATCGATGGACTGCGGCACAGGACCGGCGTTGCCGGCGGACACCACCACCACGATGCCCGCCTTCCACGTCCGCATCACCGCCTGGTTGAGCGGATCGTCCCAGTAGTAGGACTGCGGGGTCGCGCCCAGCGACAGGTTGACGATGCGGATGTTGTAGCGGGCCTTGTTGGCGACGATCCAGTCCAGGCCGCTGATCACGTTGCTGTAGCTTCCCGAGCCATCGGACTGGAAGGCACGGACGATCACGAAGTTGGCGCCCGGCGCCACACCATAGTAGCGACCGCTGGAATCCTGCGCCGCACTGCCCGCCACCGAGGTGATCTGCGTGCCGTGGCCATACAGGTCGGTGACATCGGTGCCGCCGTTGCTCGCCGCGAAATCCACCGTGGCGAGAATCCGCCGGCTCCAGCCATCGTAGGCCAGGGTCCCCTTGGTCGAGTAGGTGAAGCCACTGTCGAGCATCGCAATGGTGATGCCGGCGCCGGTGGTCTTCGCCGTGTGCAGGAGGTTGGCGCCGACCAAGGTCGGCGCGCTGGGCGCCGCGTTGGCCGAGTCGAAGGCCGACGGCGGGGTATTGGTCGCGGCGGAGGCCTTGGACACCTGGATCGCGGGCACCAGGCTTGACGTGGTAAGGGTGCCAGGACCAGGGCCAGTGCCGGTGTCGGTGCCGGACGTGACCGCGTTCGTGGTCGTGGCGGCGGTCTTGGCGGCGGCCTTCTGCATGCTGACGGACCGATCAGCGTAGACGTGGAGGGTCGAATCCGCGCCAAGCCGCAGCGCCTGGGCCTGGGTCAGCTCCGCGGCCACGGCGCCGATCAGGCCCAGTTCGCGGCGCGGCAGACCGCCGACGCTCCTGACTTCCTGCGTGGCCACCTGCGCAGTGCGCGCCTGCACGATGTAGCGGCCACGAGCCGCCACGGATCGATCTGCGTGGCCAGTCGCCAGCGCAGGGGTGGCCGCTGCGAGCAACACCGCGGTCTTCAGCAAACATGCAACATTCCGGCTCATCATGGGTCAACTCCTCGATCAAAACGTTTGGCGTCCTTCGCCCGGCACTGCGTACCGAATGTGCGCATTTGACCGGAGATGAGGGGTGGAGGGCCTCGGGAACGATCACCGGCGTCCGGCCGGAAACTGTGGACGGCCGCACATAATCGAGGTGTTGAATCGGCTCAGCCGAGGGCTGAGCGGGAAGGCTCGTTGCGCGAGTGAGAGGCAGGCGCGTTCCTGCCGAATCCCAAGGCGCCGAAGGCATCACCCGACCCTTGCAGGCAGCCCAGGGACGAAAGCAGCTCCCGATGTCCGCTCGAGTCGATGCCGGCGGCGATCGGGATGAGATCCAGCGCACACGCCGTGGCGATGACGGCCGCGGCCGCACGGCGTGCCACCGGATCGGCCGGGGCCGAGAGGCCGAGGGTCCGGTCGAGTTGCAGCCCCCGGATCGGCAATCGGGCAAGCCGCGGAAAGGAACTCGCGCCCCGTCCCAACTCATCCACGACCAGGTTGATCCGCCGTTCAGCCAGGGGTCGAAGCACGCCTCCGGCGTCTGCGAGGCTGGCGAGCGATGATTCCGCGATCCGCAGCTCGATCGGCCGACTGCCGGCCGCGGCGAGCAGCGCCTCCACATCCTGGCCCAAGGCACCGCTCGTCCAGTGGGAGCGCAAGGGGCTGAAGGAAATGGCCACGCCGGGATCCAGGTCCGGATACAGGCGATTCACCTCGCTGCACAGTCTCTCGAGCGCCCAGCGCGAGAGTGACAGTGCGAGTCCCGTATTCTCGGCCACGGGCAGGAACTCCGAGGCCTGGACTTCGCCACGAATCGGATGCGGCCAGTGCAGGTACGCCTGGATGGCGAGACACTGCCCGCTTCGCAGGTCGTGCCGTCCGACATAATGCAGCGCGAGCGCATCGGCCTCGATGGCATCATGCAACTCCCGCTTGATGTCCAGGCGGGTCAGGGACCGGACCTTGAGGCTGTCGGAGTAGAAGCAGAACCCTTCGCCCCGGCCCCGCCGTGCATCGAGCAGCGCCGCCCGCGCGTTCTCCAGCAGATGCCGCGCGTCGATGCCATCACTGTGCAACGAGGCGAATCCCGCTGCGGGCTCGACCGAGAAGGTGGCATCACCCACGCCGACCGGACTGCGGAGCGAGTCGATCAGGCGGGCAACGAAATCGCGCAAGCTGCCCAGGGCCTCACGATGTTCGACGACCACCAGCAGGGTGTTCTCGGTCAACCGGCCGGCGAAGCCGCGGCCACCTTCGCAGAGCAGTTGTTCCATTCGCTGGACGAGTCCTGAAGTCACGCGGTCGACGACATCGAAGTCCAGCGCCCGGCCCAGCTCGGCGAGTCCGCGAACATGGATCAACCCGACGGCCAGGTCGCTTTCGCGCAGACGGGCATCGACCGTCGCCTGTGACAGCCGTTCGAACAGCGCCCGTCCTTCCTGCGAATGCCGCTGACCGCCGCGCACGCCATCGCCGGCATCCGCCGGCGCGCCGGAGGATCGGTCACGAATGATGAGCAGCGCACGGTCACGCCCGTGGGCCGCGATGCTGGCTTCATAGGAAACGCCATCGAGGACGAAGCTCGCCTGCGCCGTTCCCCGATCGTGCAGGACACGCCGTATCTGCATCAACAGGGGACCGGTGACCTCCTCCGGCCAGACATCACTCAATTTTCGGCCGGACAGCGATCCCGCGGCGCGCAGCGCCAGGCGGGTTCCGCCGAGCTCCTTGAGCACCTGGCCATCGCGGCGCACGAATGCGACGAAATCCGGGACTGACTTGATGAGGGAATCATCGACCGACGGCATCTGAACGTGAACAACAGCGTACGCATGCCCCGAGCGGCCTTTCGTGCGCGGAGCCCCTCCTGGAAATCCGAGACGTGTACCCGCCTATCGGCCCGCCGGTCAGCGTCTTTAGGCCGTTATGGGGCCGAGGCCAGCAAGCCCGTCGCCAGAATGGCGCAGACCGCCCGATCCATCACCGATCGGCCAGCGCGCCCGGCAAGCCATCCGCCTCATCCCGCACCAGGCGCCGAACGATCTTTCCCTGACTGTCGGCGATCAGCACCCGTGGGGACATCGGTGATGCGAAAGGCGCGGAACAAGCCACCCGATGCATCGAGCGTGAGCGGGATCTGCACCTGATGGTCGTCGCGGTATTTCTCCAGGTCGGCGGCGGTCGCCCACAACCCGGAGCCGATGCCGATCCATCGCGCCTTCTGCTGCGCCGACAGTCCATCGACCATCTCCCGGGTCTTGCGGCAATTGGCCGAAATCGCCGGCCGGGACGTGGCGAGGTCGGACTCGCACCAGGGCGAGAGGAATACCAGCACCGTCGATTGCCGGGCCCGCGGATCTCGAAAGGCAAACGACTTGCCCTCCAGGGTCTTCACTGACCGGGCCGGCAGCAGGTCGCCCATCTGGATCGCCGGAATGTCCCTCGGCGTGGAGGCGTCCCGGACCGCGGCGGCTGCAGGGCCTGGCTGTCGCGCAGCCGCCAGCGCCGCATCCAGTCGCGCATCGGCGAGGTGCCCCACGTACTGGATGCGTCCGTCACGCCCGATGATGATGTGCTGCGGGGTCACGCGCAGCTTGAAGGCGGCGCCCAGCCGGCCATCGTCGAAGACGATGGGCATCGTGATCCCCACGATGCGCCGGTACTTCTGGACCTCCGCCACCGAATCATCGAAACCCGCATTGACCGCGATGACGGCCAAGTCAGGTCCCGCATTCTCGTAAGCGTGCTGGAAGTGCGGCATCTGCGCGCGGCACGGGACGCACCAGGTCGCCCAGAACTTGAGATAGACGGCCTTCTTGCCGTAGAGCGCTCCCAGGTCGATGGTCTCGCCGTCGATGGTCTTGAGGACCATGCGCGGTGCCGGCGTTCCCACGAGGCTTTTGCCCACCGCTTCCGCCCGATCCTGTCCGGACAAGTCGGCAGCATGAACGGTGCCCGCGAGCAGGATGCCCGCCAGCGCGGCGCCCGCCAGCGCGGCGCCCGCTTGCACGGCGCCCGCTTGCACGGCGCCCGCAAGTACGCCATGCCACGTCCAACCCGTGAGGCTCACGGCTTCGCTTTCTCGTCGACTCCGCGCGTGGCCGGACGGGCCTTGTCCTTGATCATGAAGACGAGGATCTTGGCAGCTTCCGTCTGGCTTGCATTCATCGACACCCGATGCACATCCTTGGGGCCTTCGTAGAAGGTCTGCCCGGCGCGCAAGGTCACCGGCGCACTGCCATCGACCTGCATGGTCATGGCGCCCTCCAGGACGTAGACGAACACCTGTGCGTCGTGGCGATGCGGCAGCGAAGTGCCGCCTGGCTGGTAGGCCACCGTGATCATCACGGCCTCCTTGCCCGGCGCGCCGACGACATCGCGGTTCATCAACGGAACCACCGCCGGCGCGGCCGACGCCGGTGGCTCGCCCGCGCTGGAGGGATCACAGATCCCGAGCATTCCCGAAGCGAACAGGCCAAAGGCCGACAAGGTGAAGATCATTCTGCTCATCGAAGTTCCTCCGTCATGACACCGTTCTCGCACGAGGCGCCGGGCGCCTCAATCCGCCGTGGCCCGCGCCCCACCGTAGCCCTTCGGCATGATGAAGGACCAGGGCGAGGCTTCGCTGCCGCGTTCGCAGGGCACTTCGATCAGCACCGGACCCGATGCTCCCAGCGCCCGCTCCAGGAGTGCACGCAATTCATCCGCGCCGTTTGCCCGATATGCCGACACGCCAAAGCTCTCGGCCAGTTTCAGGAAGTCAGGATTGCCCAGCTCGGCGCCGTACACGTGCCCGCCATACATTTCCGTCTGGTCCCGGCGGACGTTGCCGAAGCAGCGGTTGTTGAACAGCACGATGACCACCGGGATCCGGTGCAGCGCCGCGGTGGCCAGCTCCTGCACGCCGAACATGAATCCGCCATCGCCCGTGATGGAGACGACCGCGGATGTCGGATTCGCGATCTTGACGCCCAGCGCCGCCTGGAAGCCATAACCCAGGTTTCCCTGGTATCCCGTGGTGATCAGGCGGCGCGGGAGGTACACGGGAAATCCGTACCAGGAGGCAAAGCCCACCTGGCACAGTTCATCCACCAGAAACCCGTCGCGCGGCAGAACGTCGCGGATGGCATTCAGGTAGGCCATCTGCGGCTGAACCGACTGGATCTTCTCGCGGGTGCGTGCCTTGACCTCCTCGAACTCCTTCACCCGCGACGCGCGCGGCGATCCGGCGCGCGACAGTTCGTCGATCAATGCGCGGGTCGCGGACCTGGCATCGGCCATGATCGGCGCATCGGCGCGAAGCCTGACCATCTGACGGGGGTCGAGGTCGATGCGCACCAGCTTTTGCAGGGGCCGGCCCGACTGCCACCGGAAGGCGGGCAACTCCAGGCGGGTGCCGATGCCGATGAGCAGGTCGGTGGTCGACCACAGTTCATAGCCTTCCGCACAGGTGAGTCCGAAGGGCAGTTCATCGCTGACGATGCCTCGTCCGCCGCGGAACGAGACGACCGGGGCCTGCAGGATCCTGGCCAGTTCCAGCACCTCGGCGCCGGCCTCGACCGCCCCGCTGCCCACCATGATCATGGGTCGGCTCGCCGTGCGAATGAGCTTTACCGCCTTCTCCACCTGCACCGGGTCCGGGTCGACCCGCCACACATCCGGGATCGACCGCGTCTCCACCTTGCGTGCCGGCATGTCGAGGACGTCTGCGGGAAGCTCCACGGCGACGGGTTGCGGCCGGCCCGTCCGCAGGCGCGAAAAGGCCTCTCCCATGACGGTCTGTGTCTCGGCGGCGTATTCGATGCGCTCGGCCCACTTCGTCATCGAGCGCAGGATGTCCATTTGACTGGAGATCTCGTGCAGCATGCCATGCCCGAGCCCGGCGAACGTGCTCGGCACCTGGCCGGCCAGGCACAGCACCGGCGCGCTGTGTGCCGACACGAGCGCTGCCGACGCATTCAGGAGTCCGGGTCCCGGCACCACCGTGAACACGCCGGTCCGGCCGCTGGACTTGGCATAGCCGAAGGCCATGTACGCAGCGCCTTGCTCATGACGGCTGCAATAGAGCTTGATGGCATCACGACGGGCATGAAGCGCATCGAAAAGACCATAGGTCTGCGCGCCGGGCAGGCCGAACACCGTGTCGACCCCGTAGTCGATCAGCGATTGAACGATGGCATCGGCACAGCGCAGCTTGGGCGTCGACTCTGGATTCATTGCAGCATCACTCCCCACTTTTCCGATCTCGGCCAGGTCGCGCACCTCGCCGCGCGGACTGGCCGTCCTTGGCTCATGATACCGGGAGCGCCCCGCCTTCGGCTTGCCGCCGTTCGACGAATCCCTTCATGGCTTCCAACCGGTCCGGATCGTGCGGTGCGAAGCGGTGCTCCCGCAGGATCCGCTGCCAGATATCCGTGGCGCGCTGCACTGCCGTCCGGCTCCCGGCGGCCTGCCATTGCCCGAAATTGCTCCAATCGGACACCAGGGGCGCATAGAAGGCGCACCGGTAGCGCTGCATCGTGTGTGCCGTTGCGAAGAAGTGGCCACCTGGCGGGACCTCGCGGATGGAGTCCAGGCCGATCTCGGCGTCCGAGGCATCGAGCGGCGCGAGGAACTCGGCCATCATCTGCAGCTGTTCGACGTCGAGGATGAATTTCTCGAAGGACGCCGAAAGCCCTCCTTCCAGCCAACCGGCCGAATGCACCAGCACGTTGCAGCCACCCATCACGGCGCCCCAGAGGCTCATCGCCGATTCGTAGGTGGCCTGTTCATCCACGACGCTGGAGGCGGTTGCATTCGATGAACGCCACGGCAAGCCGATGTGCCGGGCGAGCTGGCCGGCACCCAGGCAAGCCTTGGCGTACTCCGGGGTGCCGAACGCGGGGGACCCGGACTTCATGTCCACGTTGGAGGTGAAGGCGCCGTAGACCACGGGGGTCCCCGGCCTCACGATCTGCGCCAGCGTGATCCCGGCGAGGGCTTCGGCATGCGCGAGCGTCAGGGCGCCTGCCAACGTGACCGGCGCCATGGCGCCGGCCAGCGTGAACGGCGTGATGATGAGCATCTGACCCGCCGCGGCGAAGTCGAGGATCCCTTGCGCCATGGGGATGTCGAGCTGGCGTGGCGAGTTGGTGTTGATGTTCGTGTAGCAGTACGCCGCGGCGCGAAAGGCCTCGTGGCTGATGCCGTGCGCCATGCGGATGAGCTCGAAGCAGTCCTGGACCTGCGGGGTTCCGCGGCTGTAGACGAACGGCACCTTGTCGCTCAGTCCCAACTGCGCCAGCGTCACCTGCAGGTGGCGGAATTCGGGGCCGACATCCTGGGGCTCCACGCTGGGCGCCAGCGCGTGGATGACATCGAAGTGCTGCGACAGGCGCACGAAATCCTCGAAGTCCTGCAGCGTGCCCATGCGGCGTCCACGCTGCAGGTCCGTCGCGTTGGGCGGACCTGCCACCGGCAGGAAGGCGACATGCTGCCCTCCCACGCGCAGGTTGCGCGCAGGAACCGTCGCGCGCAGGTCGAACACCGGCGGCGCGGTCGACAGCGCCTGGGCCACGAGGCCACGGTCGATGCGCACGAGCTGTTCCTGCTCGTCCACCGTTGCACCCGCCGCCTCGAACACCTGCCGGGCCTGGGGCAGCAACACCTTCATCCCCAGCTCCTCGAGGATGGACAGCGCACAGTGATGGATGTGCTCGACCCGGTCAGTGCTCAGCACCTCGAGCGGCTCAAAGGGGTTGACCAGTTGCCGGTACGCGGCACTGCGGTCGGGAGCCGTGTCAGCAGCCGATGCACGCGGGCGACGCCGCGCCTGCCGCTCTGTCATGCCATCATGTCCGGTCAAGATCTCCTCCCGCACCCGATCCACTACCGGCAACCTACTGCATTTCCAGGCAGTTGCGCATCGATCGGCCTGAAATCCTCAAGCAGTGGTCGTTCGCACTAACCGGCCGCCCGGCACCCGCTATATGGTTCAATGGAGGCATAAAGCTGCGGACCTTCGAGTCCGTCCGCCAGACGAGGGGAAGCGATCATCATGTCGAAGCGATCCAGATCCTGGTATGACCACACCGTTCAGGCACACGGACGCGCCGGCGCGATGCTTCTGGCTGGCGGCATGGCACTGGCCGTCCCGGCCTTGGGCGCCTCCGGCAGCAGTGATCAGGCCGATGATCTTGCGCCCGTGGTCGTCACCGCCAGCCGCGCCGGTGCGCAGAGCCTGCAGGACATCCCGATGTCCATCTCGGCGCTCGTTCCAGACGAACTGTCCGCCAAGGGCCTTTCCGGCATGGGTGACTTCCTGCGAACCGTCCCCGGCGTGGTGATGAACGCAGAGGATGCGGGGGTCAACCGGATCACCATGCGCGGCCTCGTCAGTCGTGACATCAACATCACCGATCTGCAGGACCGCTCGCTGGTGGCCTTGTACCTCGATGAGATCCCGATCGGTCTCAACATGTCGAACCCCGACCTGCGGGTCGTGGAGATGGAGCGGGTCGAGGTCATCCGCGGACCCCAAGGCACCCTGTATGGCGCCGGGTCCATGGCCGGCACGATTCGCTACATCACCCGGAAGCCGGATCCCAAGCAGTTCTTCGGAGACGTGGACGCGGCGCTCTCCTCGACCCAAGGCGGCGGCACCAACTGGAACGCGAAGCTGGCGGCCAACCTGCCGCTGATCAGCGACCAGCTGGCGCTGCGCGCCGGCGTCTATCGCGAATCCCAGGACGGCTACATCGACAACATCGGCACGGGCACGAAGGATGCGAACAAGCTCACCACCACGCAGGCCAATGCGGCGCTGCGCTGGATGCCCACGAGCGCATTGACGCTGGATGCCAGCGTGACCTATCAGAAGCTGGACAGCGATGGCAGCAATGGCATCTACCGGGACCTCGTGGACCGGACCACGAGCCTGACCCCGGTGGGCATGAACGACAAGCTGAAGATCTTCAACCTGACACTGGGATACGACGGCGGGGCGTTCGACCTCGTGTCCTCGACCTCGTACGTCGACCGGAAATTCAACCTGCAACTGTCGTTCGACTTCCTGAACGAAGCGATTTTCGGCCTTCCGATGATATCGCCCAGCTCCCAGCTCAACACGATCGGGAACTTCACCCAGGAGATCCGCGTGGTGGGAAAGCCAGGCAAGCTTCATTGGCAGGTGGGCGCTTACTATGGCCGGGACAAGCGACACTACGTGCAGAATTCCATCGGCGTTGGCCTGGATCAGCTCGTTGGCATCAGCTCGCTGGATCTTTACGCACCGTTGCCGGACGAAGTCTATTACGGGGATATTCGCGTAGAGGACAAGCAGTGGGCGCTGTTCGGTGAAGCGACCTACCCGTTGAGCGACAAGTTCGAGCTGACCGCGGGGCTGCGCTATTTCAATTTCAAGGGTCCGGCCACGTACTTCCAGGGCGGTATCGCGGGAACCGATGCGTTCGGCCTGCCCGTCGCACTGGCTGCCGAGGAGAAGGCGACCGGCACCAACCCGAAGCTGGTCCTGACGTACAAGCCGAACGAGAACCTGATGTTGTTCGCGGAAGCCGCGCGCGGGTTCCGCTACGGCGGAGTGAACTACCCGGTGCCCGACAGTTTCTGCGCGGCCTCCCTGGCAAAGGACGGCCTGACCAGTGCGCCGCTGACCTTCGGACCCGACAAGGTGTGGAGCTACTCCCTCGGTGAGAAGGGCACGTTCGCCGATCGTCGCATGACGCTCAACAGCACGGCCTTCCTGATCAACTGGACGAACGCGCAGACGGTGCACCCACTGGATTGCGGCTATCCGTTCACCGAGAACGGCGGCAAGGTGCGCAGCACCGGCGTCGAAATGGAAAGCCGTTTCAAGGTCAGTTCGGCGCTGGTGGTGGGACTGAATGCCACCTACACCAACTCGGAAAGCGTCGGTGGCATCGCCACCATCGATGCGCGGGACGGCGACAAGGTGCCGTTCTTCCCCAAGTGGTCCGCCGCCGTCTCGGCCGACTACACGTGGGAACTGGGCAGCGGAAAGCTCGCCTTCGGCGCCGATTATTCCTACCGTGGCGCCATGGGCACCGAGTTCAATCCCACCGGGCCCAACTACCGGACCATTCCCTCCAGCGGCGTCGTCAACGCGTCCTTGAACTACCTGCAGGGACCCTGGGAGGTAGGGCTGTTCGGCACCAACCTGACCGACAACGACCAGGTGTCGAGCATCAGCGCGAATACCTTTCCCAATCAACCCGGCGATCAGATCTTCATCGGCCGGCCCCGCGTCGAGGTTGCGGTTGAAGCGCAGCTTCTGAGGCCGCGAAACGGCGGGGCCACGGCCGCCGGGGAGTCGATCGAGCATCACCCGCGCATGCGCGCGCCGTGCGGATCGTGCGGCGAGGTTCTGCCAGCACGCGTGCCGGATAGTGGTGGGAAGAGCCTGCACTTCGAGCGCCGCATCCCGGTCCAGACTCGAAGGCAGGTAAACCCAAGACCCAGCGCGCAGCCCACCGTATGGCCGAAGAGCCTTGGCGGAGAGTGAGGCGCGCGATGGGACGGCCCTCGAACAGCACAGGCTCGCCACCCACGGGATCCGGATCATGTGAGTCGATGCGCGGCAATTGCAGCCGACGAGCGGGCGTTCCCCGACAATGCCCGCGCGGCGGCGTCGATCCGATGTAGGCGCCTTTGTCGACGCGAACCCAGCGCGCGACCACCCGGCCTCCGCCGGGCCGTAATCCTGCGTGTATTCCCTGCCCCAACCCACTTGCCCTTCTCCAGCCGCAGCGCGTTGAGGGCGCGGACACCGAAGTGGCGGATACCTCGTGAACGGCCAGCCTGCATGAGGTGGTCATGGACCGCCGGCAGATACTCGGGCGGCGTGTAGATCTCGTGTCGAGTTCTCCGGTGAAGGAGACACGCAACACCGTGCAGGGTGCGAGCCCCACCGTCATATCCCGGGCGCGCAGGAACAGGTGGGCGGCATTGGACACGTCCACTGAACTGACCTGCGCCAACAATTCCCGGGACCGGGGACCGGTGATGGCAACGCCTCCGAGCGCGGAAGTCACCGACCTGATCGACACCTCGGCATTGTGGAGATGGCTGTCCAACCAGCGCAGGTACACCTCTTCCGCCGCCGGGAACCGAACATCAGGAAGCGATCGGGGGCAGCCTTGAGCAAGGGTGACATCGCCCAGGATCCTGCCAGCAACCGTCGAGCATGGGCGCCAGCACCAGGCGAGCCGACATGTCGGCACGCGATTGGCGATGATCCCTCGAGCCAGCGCCCGGCCTCTGGCCCTGTGACTTCGAGCTTGCAATAGCTCGAGATGTCCCAGATGCCGACGTTCTCGCGGACGGCGCGACACTCGGCCGCAACAGCTTCGAAGGCGGCCGTGCGCCTGAAGGTCGGCGCCTCGGCGGCGGACCCTGGATTCGGCGCAAACCACAGCGGCACTTCCCATCCGGCGCCGGCACCGAGAACACCGCACCGGCACGCGCCAGGCGTTCATGGATCGGTGAGGTGCGCGACGGACGCGCTGCCTGCGGCTCCTCGTTGGGACAGGGCAGGATGAAGCGTCGCTGATAGTTCTCGCGGGTCCTGGCGGCACGTACGGTGTGGTCGCAAAGGGTCGAACCGGGCCAGGTCCATGGCATGCACGTCCATGCCAGGTTCTCCATCGACGATCCAGTTGGCCACGGCCAGTCCCACGCCGCCGCCTTGCAGGAACCCGGCCATGCATCCCGCCGCCATGAAAGCGGTGGGCTTTCCTCCAGCAGCGGGCCGATGAGGGGATTTGCCATCGGGCGAGAACACCATGCCGCCTGTTCACCACGCGCTTGATACCCGCGCGGCCCAGCGCCAGCAGTCGATTGGTCACCACCTGCAACGGGCCGCTGATGCGCTCCAGGTCCTCGGGCAGCAATTCCACGCCGAAGTCCGCGGGCGTTCCGTCGACGGCCCAGTGCCGACAGTCCTGCTCTGGGGTGCCCAGGACCACGCCCAGCCGCTCCTGGCGCAGGTAGGCCGCGCCATCGAAATCGACGGCGGCCGGGATTTCCCCGTCCCAGCGACGCCAGTTCCGGAATGTCCTGGGTGACGATGTATTGGTGGCCATCGGCACGATGGGCAGTTGCGCTCCCAGCAGTTGCCCCACCTCGCGTGCCGCCCACAGGCCGCGGCGTTCACCGCATACTGGGCCCGAACCTCGCCTTTGGGCATCGTCCAGCAACCACTCGCCTCCCGGCAATGCCTGTATCGAGATCACCGGCGCATGACGCACGATTTCCGCGCCCGCATCTCGCGCCGCCTTGGCGTAGGCCTGCGTCACGCCGCTGGGATCGACGTGGCCATCGTTGGGGTCGAACATCGCCGCCCGATAGTCCTGGGTCTCGATGAGCGGGTTCAGGCGGCGCGCCTCCTCGAGGCTGATGAAATCGAGATCGAGCTTCAGCAACTTCGCCTTGGTACGCTCCGCGTGGAAGAACTCGACCTCCCGATCCGTCACCGCAAGGTACAGGCATCCCGTGGCATGGATGCCGCAGGAAACGCCGGACAGGCGTTCGATCTCGGTACAGGCGAATCGTGTAGTCCTGCAGGGCGGCGACGTTGGCATCGCCATTCAGCGAATGCATGCCGCCGGCCGCATGCCAGGTCGACCCGCCGTCAGTTCCGGTCCGCTCCAGCAACATCACATCGCCCCACCCTCGCCTGGTCAGGTGATACAGCACGCTGCAGCCGACAACCCCGCCGCCGATGACGGCGACCCGAACAGGGGATTTCATATCTGACGACCGATGTGAATGGACCAGCACCCATTGTTGAAGGGTGGGCCGGCGCTGCGTAGGGAATCGGCCCGCAATCTGCACGCAATCGCTCATTCCAGGCCGGCAAATTACCCCTTATGATGCGCAGCCAAGTTCACTGGCGTCCAGCAAAGTCAAAATGATTGTTCGACACTTCTCTGCAACGGTGATGCGGCGTCTTCGAGCGCGCAACCTTTGTCTGATTTCTGGGGTAGCGATTGCAACGGCGGTATCTGCGTGTTCAGAAAGCACTGCGTTTCTCCTCAGTAGGAACGGCTGCACCCGAAACACAGGTGGGAATCGCGGATCTGTTCGGGTTCGACCTATCACATGGGAGAGGCAAGCTGCCTGTTGCAGTGGAGCGCTGCCTGGAATCGGCCCGCGAGGACTTCAACCTCGCCTTAAACGACAAACCATTGCACAATGCGACGGAATTGGCTGCACTCGCCGACGGCGGCACGACAACCTGGCGTGGACCGTGCTACTCAATATTGCGCGGACGCATTTGGTGATATCAAGATCAAGCCGCCACAGGACCCCGCGATTGGCTGTGATACCACAGCTCTTTTGATAGGACCGGCCGCGGGCAGACGTCACTTTCTAGTTGATTGCTTATCTATGCCGTGGTTTAGAGTCATGTTTCACGGGACCGGCGCATAAACCACGTCTTTGCTGACGGGGAACAACCTTGTGAGGGCTTCTGGGCCGGACGCGTTGTTAAATCCGCGTGTGCCGAGGAAGCAGTGGAACTCGCCAAACGCCTAATCAACGATGAGTGGCTGCGCGACGGACACGCGTTGGCGGCTCACGGTGCAATGCGCGACTTGAGATCGATGCAGTTGAGGGAAATCGGGTGGTGGCGGGCCAGGCAGAGCCGCAATGGAGGCTTTACATTCTATCATGACACGAATGAGAAATGAGCCTCTATTGAAATCTGAGTGGGTAACCGGGCTTTCTTCGGGGTAGATCTTGATCTTTGCTCTTCGATCTACTTTCATCGGCAAAGGCGAAGCGCGGTCTGGCGCCGCAGGCGAAGCAGTCCGTGGCTGGTTGGGGCGCAGGCTCCTGAAGATCGAAGTGGAAGGGTCGAGATGGTCACCGAGAAGATATTCGAGTCTGCCCTGGGCATCAGCTCCCTGGTTCATCGCCGGGATGAGCTTCGAGCCGAGCCAGAAGAAGCTGAACATTTTGCGCGTGGATTTCGAGGTTGGCAGCCGCTTTGGGGTCGCTGGCGCGGACGGGCAGCACCCGGTGCACGACACCGTGACCAAGACCTACCGGCACCTGAACTTCTTCCAGCACGAATGCGAGCTTTCGGTGCGGGTACCGCGAGTGAAGCTGCCCGACGGGAAGGTTGTTCAGGTGAGCCCGCCGTGGGCGGGCAAGCTGTCGGGCTTCTCGCTGCTCTTTGAGGCCTTCGTGCTGCTGTTGAGCCGGGAGATGTCCTTCACGGGTGTCGCGCATCACCGGGGAGTCGGTTCATCGGATCATGGCCGTGTGCCATCGCTTCTCGATGCGGCGGTTGGTGCGGCCGATCTCCGTGAGGTGCGGCGCCTGGCGATCGATGAAGCCTCGCGCGCCAAGGGACACGACTACGTGACGCTCTTTGCCGATGCCGACCCGGACCCCGAGCGGCGCCGAGTGCTGTTCGTGGCCGAGGGCCGCGAAGCCGAGACCGTGCAGGCCTTCGCCGCGAACCTGCGCGCCCATGCTGGCAAGCCCACCCAGATTGCCGCCATGGCATCGACATGTCCCGGCGTTCATCAAGGCGTCGAGGCAAACTTTCCCAACGCACAGATCACCTTCGACAAGTTCCACGTGATCGCTCACGCCTCGGCCGCGATCGACGCCATGCGCCGCGCCGAGCAGAAGCTCGACCCGAGCCTCAAGGGTTGCGCGTTGGACGCTGCTGAAGGACCGCAGTCGGTTGGGGCGGCCGCAGCGCCGAGGGTCGATGCCCTGCTGGCGAACATGACCAGCAGCCGCACCGCCGATGCCTGGCAGTACCGCGAGCAGCTGCGCGAGATCATGAGCCGCAAGCAGCCCAACATCGTGCGCGCGCTGCTCAAGCAGTGGTGTACGAACGTGATGCGCTCGAAGGTCGAGCCGATGAAGGCAGTGGCCGTCATGATCCGCAAGCACTTCGAGGGTCCTCGCCTGGGTCGAAACGGCAAACGAACGGCTTCTTGGAAGCCATCAACGGCCTGTTCCAGGCCGCCAAACGCAAGGCGCGCGGGTATGGGACCTTCCGCACCATCCGCATGGTGATCTTCCTTGTCGCTGGCAAGCTCGACTTCTCCAAGCTCAATCCCTACGTCGCGTAACCCACTCGAAATTCAACAGAGCCAGAAATGACTGCGAATTCCCGAGTCGCAACGTCATTTGTCGCGCAGGAGGTTAGAGTGCCGAGAGACGGACTAAGCGCGCGCGGCGCACATGTGGGGCGTGAGGCGTAATGACCGGAGTTGCAACGAAAACCATCGATCGCCGCAGTCGTGGTAGGAGCGCTGAGCCTTGCCGCGCGACGTGCCGGAGCCCGTGTTTGTCCAATTGCGTCAGCAGTTCAGATGACTCGTAGATACAAAGCTTCTGGTGTCGAGGCGGAACACGAGCCGGGTTCGCACGGCCGCGTTCTGCGAAACGAACTGGGAATCGTCCGTGTACGAGACATGAATCGTGCGGAGTCTGAGGCGCTCGAGCTTGCTCAGGAAACCGCGATTCGGCTATACGGAGCCGACCACCGATTCACCGCGGCCGACATTCGTAGACTGTGTCTTGGTTGGGTCCGGTTTACCTGTGGGCTGGAAATTATCGCAGCGTGAACATTGGCAAAGGCGGTTTTCAGTTTGCGCATGCACCGCGGATTCCGATGCTGATGTCTGAATTGAACCGTGGGTAACTCAGGTCAAATACTCCATGTCGTGGCGCTGCCGATGCCGACATCGCGCGATCGCTCGCCGAGGTACATGCCGGGTGGTGCTGATTCATCCATTCAGAGATGGAAACGGCCGGGTAGCCCGGTTGCTTGCGCTGCTGATGGCGTTACAGGCGGGGTTGCCGCCATTGGATTTCAGTGGACTTAGTGGAAGGGAAAGCGGCCGTATATTGCAGCGCTCCATGCGCCATGGACCGCGACTACGGGCCGCTGACGTCTGCATTTGAGCAGTCATCCAGCTTTCGCGGAAGCGCGTTGCTTCCATTGCGCGACGAACTCTCTGACGCTCGAAGGAGTTTTCGGAGTTCTTGCCCTTGGCGAACGGCGCATGAATTCCCTCGACCGCCGAGGAGGATGCGGCTGAAATGCGCAGGCCGGCCTTGCGCTGCGTCGCCATAGCAGGTGGTTGATTTCTTGAGGGACATGCTTGGATCTTACTCCAGGCTCGGGGTGGGTGTAGGAAACAAACGGCATGAAGCGCAGGATTGCGCGGCTATTCAATGGGTCAAGGAGCCCTTCGAATCCCTCAGCCCGCTCCGGCGCCAGGCGAAACCGGGCGCGTTCGTTGCCGATGAGCGCGAGACCCGCGGGCAGGTGAACGGCGCAACGCCGAAGTGTACCGCGGCCCAGAAGCCCACCAGCGTCAGCGGCAGCATCGCCATGCGCAGGGATTCCGAACCATGGGTGGGGGCCAGCCGGTCGCTCGCCCACCCCACCGCCTGGGGCGCGATCACCAGGTTCGCGATGTTGGAGACGAACAGCAGGATCGCCCACGCGGCCTGCGCGCGCATGCCGGCCGGCACCAGGTTCTGCACCAGCCCCAGGACCGGACCGAAGCGGCGCCTGGGACAGCCCCAGGATGAACAGCCACAGCATCGACAGGGCCATCGACGTGCTGTGCACCGTATAGGCCAGGATCGACGGCACGGAACCCACCACCAGCGCGACGGCAGAAGATCGGCACCCGGCGCGCATCCTGGTTCGACAGGCGGGCCATCACCGCGCCGGTCGCCAGCAGAACAGCCGTGCCGCCCACGCCGTGCATCGGGGACAACGCACCCCCTGCATCACCCAGCGCCATGTGATGCGAGCGCACCAGGAACGAAGGCGTCCACCACATCAGTCCCCAGGACCAGAGCGTGTACAGCGTGCCGCCGGCGAGACAATGCAGCAGAGCGCGCTGGTGCGCGACGAAGGCCAGCGTCGACCGCAGGCGCGGCGGGGCATCTACCGGTGCCGGCGCCGCATCGAGCCGGCCCCGCACGGGTTCGCGCACCGTCCAGAGGATCAACAACGCCAGCGCAACGCCGGGGAGCCCCAGGATGAAGAATGCCGACCGCCAACCCCAGGCATCGCTGACATAGCCCGCGCCGCTTCCCAGCATGGACCCGAACGATGCTCCCACCGACATGAGCGTCAGGGCCAGTGCCCGGTCCTGCCAGCGGAAGTAGTCCGAGATCAGCGAATGAGAGGGAGGTGTGCCGCCCGCTTCGCCGACGCCGACGAAGATTCGCGCCATCAACAGTTGCCAGAATGTCTGCGCCAGGCCGCAGATGGCCGTGACGACGGACCAGATCGCGAGTGCCCACGACACCATGTTGCGGCGACTGGTGCGGTCCGCGATGACGGCCAGGGGGAGCCCCGCCGTGACGTAGAACAGCGCCAGCGCAACGCCGGTGAGGAATCCGATGGCAGAGTCGCTCAGGTGCAGATCGGCCTTGATGGGCTCGATCAGGGTCGACATGACATAGCGGTCCGCGATGTTGAATGCGTAGACCAGCGTGAGCAGGAGCAGGACGTACCAGCGACCGGACTCTTCAGTGCATTTCATTGCGCGCCGCACTGGGAAGGAAGCCGAAGTATTCACGAAAGGCGAAGGTGAAGCTGGTCTGGTGCCGGTAGCCCACGAGGTGAGCCACGTGCCCGACGAACAGGCGCTTGTCGCGCAGCAGTTCCAGCGCGTGCCGCATGCGGCATTCGAGGTTGAAATCCGCCATCGTGACCCCGTACTGGGCCTTGAACACACGCTTGAGCTTTGAACCGCTCATGCCGATCTGTCTCGCGATGTCGCCCAGCCGCGGCGGTGAGTCCAGTTGCGAGGCGAGGATCCGGCGCGCCGAGTTCAACTGCCGCACTTCGGTGTCGGTGAGACCTGTCGTCCTGGCGCCGGCATCGATGCGGGTCGTGTCGATCACCTCGCACAGGATCTCCAGCGCCTTGGCCTCGGCATGGAGCAAGCGCAGACCGCCGCGATAGGAGTTCTGCAGCAGGCTTCTGGCCGACAACACCAGCGCCGGCGAGAGCGGAATCATCCGGTGCCAGACCCGCTGCTGCGCGCCAGAAGCCTCGATCTCCTCGAGCACCGGCCATCCGCTGATGGCGTGACGCTTCACGAGGCTCGAGAGATAGCCAGGTCGACAATACAAGGAAACACCGGCATCGCGTTGATGGGGCAGCACACGTTCGAGGATATCCGCGCCTGAGGGCTGATGCAGCAACAGCACGCTGGGACCGGAGGCCACCAGGGGATGGCGCAAACCGGGCAGCATCATCTCCAGCACGCCCGAGAGCCGCAGGTGGATTTCGATCAATCCCTCGCCCGGCATCCTCTCACTCCGGGGCGAGTCGTAGATGCCATCGGCCGCGACGACGTAGACACCATCTCCCAACCGATACAGCTCCCAGGAACCCTGCCCTTCGGTCCGATCGACCAGGAGGCGGGCGCCCTGGAGCTGCCGTTCCGCATCCTCTCCCAGGAATTCACCGCGCGTCACGCGGCGCAGATCGGAAAACAAGGCCGTGAGCGTCTTCGCGGGCGAGCGCCCGATGAGTTCCTGGCGGAACAGGCCACGACCCGGCTCCACGACATGATCGAAGGACTGCTGCATGATGCCCGCCATCAGACCAGCTCGCGCGGGATGGATTGCTGCCAGCTGCGGGTCAGCAGCTTTTCCTTGCCGTCATAGGCGCTGAATTCTCCGTGGACGATGAACTCACGGGGAGTGGTCGTGATCCTGGAGGTCGCCACGATTCGCGGCAGCCAGGGATCGCGCTCCCATCCCCAGGTCACGGCCGATTCCATGACCGCCGCCGTATCCTTGTCACTGATCGTGTATTGCATCTTGATGTCGGTCCGCAGTCGCGTGTTGACGGCCTTGAGAAGCGCCACGGAATTGCCGGCTTCATAGCGAACGACCTGGCGCTGGCTGCCCGTGTCCCATTCGACGATGCGGCTGCCGGGAGTGGATTCGATCGACTCGATCGCCATGGGAGGCACGAAGGGCGGCTCGAAGGCACGCAGACTCGCATCCTGCGAACGCGGTGGTCGAACGGGCAACTGGAGCTGGCTCGAATGCCCACCGAACACCGTCAAGGTCACCGGTTCCGGCGAAGGCAGCACCATCGGCCAATACGCCGTCGAGATGGCGATCCGGATGGCATTGCCTGCGCGGAAACGATGCGCAGCGTGATCCAGGCGCAGGCGAACCTCGTATCGCGCTCCGGGCTGCAGGGCCGTGGGATGCTCGTGGCTGTCCCGATGGCACAGGTTCAGGATGCCGTAGGTGATCCGTTCCACGCGGCCATCGGGCCAGACCTCGTTGAGCCGGACCGCGACGAAAGCGACGGGCCGGTCGACCGCAACGCTCAGCGCGAGCTCCGGCGCGCCGAGGAATTCCAGCGGCTCGCTCAGCGGCGCCGAGTCGAACACCAGCGATCGGGCATCATCCACGCGTTGATCCAGCGGCAGGTCGATGCGCAGGTCCTCCGCGGTGCCCGCCCCGGAGGGACACCAGTTGCCACTGGCGCCACCGACGGTCTGCCACGGGGCCAGGATCAAGGGCCCCTCGGCGGATGAAGAGGACTCGAGCCGCCGCGATGCATTGAGATAGAACGTCTTCGGCACGCTGCGCCCCGAGGGCCACTGATCCTCCGCCGCCCAACGCCCCGGCACGTCGGCCACGTCGGGCCGCGCTGTCTGCTCCTGCATCCAGAATCGCAGCATGGGTTCATCCATGATCCCGGTGGGCTTGCCCTTGAGCCAGTGATCCCACCAACGCAGGGCTTCGGGGAGATAGCCGATGGCCGGTCCCGGCACGCCGGTGTGCGGGTAGGTGTGAGTCCACGGACCGACCAGGCCCTTGCGAGGGACCTTCAATCCCTCGAGCAGCCGGAAGACCGTGTTCTTGTAGCCATCCACCCAACCGCCGATGGCATACACGGGACAGGCGATCTGCGAGTAATCCTCGATGACGGAGCCGTGCTTCCAGAAGGCATCGCGATGCTGATGCGTGAGCCACTTCCCCAGATTGAAATCGATGGCGTTCAACCGCTTCAACCACTGGTCCCGCCAGCCTTCGCGGCCCGTGATCTCGGGATCCGCCGGCGTGCCCTGAATGGCGAAGAAGGCCGTGCCCCACAGGAAGTTGTCGTTGATGATGCAGCCGCCCTTGAAATGGGCGTCATCGGCGTAGCGGTCATCCGTGGAGCAATGCGTCATGATCGCCTTGAGCGCCGGGGGACGGCGCGCGGCGACCTGCAGGGAATTGAATCCGCTCCAGGACAGGCCTTCCATGCCCACGGCGCCGGAGCACCAGGGCTGTGCCGCGATCCACTTGATGATCTCCACGCCGTCGTCCTGCTCCTGACGGACGTACTCGTCCAGAGGCAGCCCTTCCGAATCGCCGGAGCCGCGGATATCCACGCGCACGCAGGCATAGCCGTGACTGGCGAACCAGGAGAATCGGGCGTCGTCCTCGACCCGGGTGAAGAGCCGCGCGAAATACGGGCAGTAATTGAACAGGGCGGGAACCGGCCGCCGCTCGGCTCCCAGCGGCAGCCAGATCCGCGCCGCCAGCCTCACGCCGTCGGGCATCGGGATCCAGGTGTGCTCGATTTCGCGAAAACTGCCCGCGCCCTTGGCGGCGGCCGCGTGCCCTTGCGCCGGCTGCAATCCTAACGCCGCCGCGACGGCCAACCCTCCGATGCCCTGCATCGCCGACCGGCGGCTGATGGTGTTCGAGTTCGCCGATCCGGTCAGCTCATGTTCGTCATTCATTTCCGTTCATCCTCCTTCGAGCGCGCAAGCATTGGACCCGGTCATTGCGTCGTGAACGTGATCTTCGACGGATACTTTGGACTGTGGTGCACACTGTTCACTGCCACGTGCGCCACCGACTCCTCCTGGTTGGCGCCGCCACTGTTCAGGTTGCGCTCGAGACCGGGAAAGTTGCTGCTGGTGATCTCGATGCGGATGCGGTGTCCGGCCTTGAAGCGATTGGCGGTGACGATGCCTTCGAGGCCGACCTTGTAGACTTCTCCCGCGCGCATCCGAGTGGGATTCGAGCGCCCTTCCCGATACCGCAGCCGCAGGGCGCTGTCCCCCAGATTGAAGGCGCGCCCATCGGGATAGACATCGACGAGCTTGAGCATCAGATCCGTATCCGGTGCGCTGGATTCGAAGTGCAGGTCCGCCTTGACGTAGCCCACGACGTCGAGATCCTTCTCCAGCGGCGCGCTGGAGTAGACGAGCACATCGTTGCGCAGTTCCACGGGTCGCTGGTCGAGCGCCACCGCCGGCTCACAACAACCCCCTCCGCGCGTGGGGACGGGATTCAATGGATCGTAGACGAAGCGGTCGGCCGGCTCCTCGGCAGTGGGCGCCGTGGGTGTCAGCTCGCCGTCCCCCAGCAGGCTGTTCGCCCGTCCCTTGCTGTGCAGGTACAGGCTGGCGGTATGTCCGCCCGCCGGCGGCCACGCCGTCGATGTATGCCACTGGTCTCCCGACAGCAGGTAGTACTGGATGCGCGGCAGATCCAGCGGGCGATGCTCGTCGGGCTTGAGCCAGTGATCGAAGAAGCTCACGATCCGATCCGCGTACGGGAAGCGCGCATCGCCGACGGGCCGGTCGCCGACCAAGGTATCTTCCGTTTCCGATCCCTGCATGCAGTGGGCGGTTGGGCCGACGATCAGGTTCTGGTTCGGGGAATTCGAGGAAAGGTACTCGAAGCCCCTCATCGTGCCGTAGATCTCCAGTGCGTCGTACCAGCTGTCGATGTGCAGCGAGGGAACTTTGGTGCTGTTGCCCTGATTGACGAAGTCGTACTGCTTCCAGCCGGGATCCGTGGGCGACATCCTGATCAGCTTCTCGAACTCGGTCTGCGGTGAACCATCGGCTGACAACACCTCGGCGCTGGGCAGGTGCGACACCCAGCTCAGGCCGGCGGAGGGCGTGAGGTTGCGCGACGGCGAGGAGCTGAAGAACGCCGCTGCCTGAGATCGCTCCTGCTGGCTCAGGCTGCGCGGCAATATGGGGTGGGCGTAGAACGCAAAGGTGCGATACCACCACGCCCAGTCGAGACTCGGGATGCCGCCGCGGTAGAAGATGCCCTGGTCGCTGAAGCCCGGAATGACGCCGTAGCCGGTGGCGGCCGCCATGATCACCGCGGCCTTGTGGGCCGGATGGTTCATGCTGGCCAGCCCGAGCTGGTATTCGCCTGGCGATGAGCAACCGTAGGTGCCGATGCGCCCGTTGGACCAGGACTGGCGCGCCATCCAGGTCAGGGTGTCGTATGCATCGGCATTCGCCCCCGACAACCAGTGATATCGGCCTTCCGACCATTGGGTGCCGCGATCATTCACCACCGCCAGCACATAGCCCGCCCTGACCAGCCGCGCCATCACATCGCGCTGCAACCCCGGTTCGGCCGTCAGCGACTTGTCGTAGGGCGTCTTGATGAGGATGGCCGGCCGCCTGGATCGCTCGGTGGCATCCCGCGGAATGATCAGGTCCGCCGACAGCCACGTTCCATCGCGCATCTCGACCGGTACCGCCTGCTCGAATCGCGCCACGTCGGCAAGCCCGAACATGTCGATCAACGAGGAGGTCTCGGCCGGCACATAGGGTTGAAGTGGCCGCAATGCCTCCTCTGGAACCGTCACCGTACCGGCCGATGCCAGCAGAGCGCTCAGCGTCACCCCGCCGAGGAGAGTTGCTGACCTACCGAAGACAGATCGCCGCCGGGTCGCATCGCGCATGGTTCTCGCTCTTTTCGGGACGGGCGAGTGAACTATTACCATGGATCCTGCATGGGTACTGAAGAGGCCGTGCCGCAAACTTAGGAGACTTCACGGCGAGGGTGCGTGCGCTGCCTGGCGTGGCAACGCGCTCAGTGTGCGGTGGCCTTCCCCGACGTGCGGGGTGAGAAGCCGTAGAAGCGGCGGAAGGCGGCCGTGAAACTGGTGTGGTGACGATAACCGACGGCAGCCGCCACCTCGCCCACCGGCTTGGTTCCCGCCCGCAGCATGTCCATGGCCAGCGCCATGCGCCGCTCCAGGGCATATTCGACGATGGACTTTCCAAAGGCCGCCTTGAAGTCCCGCTTGAGCTTGGACTCCGACAGGCCGACCAGACGCGCGAGTTCACGCACGCCTGGGATCAATCCGGAAGGTTCGATCAGGCGGGCACGGGCAAGGTCGAGACGCGGGTCGATGCTGCCGGTGGATTCCAGGTCCGCGGTGCGATGGCCTTCCACGCAGGCTGCGAGCGCGTGACAGAGATACTCGAGCACCTTGGATTCAAGGTACAGCAGTCGCAGCGCACCGTCGAAGGGGCAGGAGATCAGGTTCCTGATGCAGACGGCCAATGCCGGCGTCAGGGGAAACTGCCGAAGCACCAGCGGATTGTCCGACCCGGTGTCCACCAGCGAGTCGAGCGCTCGCAGGCGCTCCTCATCGAGGAGCGACCGAAGGAACTCGGGCCGGCAATGCACCGTCGCGCAGGTCTCACGAGTTCGCGCATGCAGCGTCTCGCGCAAGTTCACCCCGCGCGCCTGCCTGACGAACACCAGCGTGGGACCCGTCATCTCGAACGAGCCACCGCGAGGCAGGTCGAAACGAAGCCTGCCGGAGAGCTTGGCGTAGAACTCGTAGTGCCCCTCGCCCAGCATCACCTCCTGACGAGGCTCGTCATAGACGGCATCCGTCGCGACCATGAACAGGTCATTGCGGATGCGCAGGAAGTCCCAACTGCCCGTTCCCTGCGACGCATCGACTCGCATGCGCGCCCCACTGATGCCGCGGTCAGGATCGGCCAAGTAACGCGTACCCGGCGGCGGCGCCGACAGGGCATCGAAGACCTCGGACAATGGCAGTCCGCCACGGTGAAGGATGTCGCGAAACAAGCCGCGCGACGTGGCGGGTCTGGAGGGGGGAGTGCTGCGATTCACTGGGGTGGAGACTAACCCAACACGAGAGGGGCGCGCGCAGGAATGCGCGCCGTCGGCCAGCACAGGCGGCGCTTGAATCTATATCGAGATATATCTCATAACCTATTGATAACTAGATGTCTATATTACAGCAGTTCCGGCGATGAGGATGCGGGCTGCTACCATACCAAGCCGCCCGCCGCCGGATCCCATCGAATGGAAGGACTTCCCAAACCGCGACGCTACTTCGCGATGGTCGCACTGTGCCTGGGCACATCGCTGGGCGTCCTGGACGGTTACATCGTGAGCATCGCGCTTCCGACGCTCGCGGCGGATCTCGCCGTTCGTCCTTCGGAGGCAGTGCTGGTCGTCACCGTGTATCAGCTGGGACTGGTGATGACCATCCTGCCGTTCTCCGCGCTCGGGGAGCGCATCGGGTTGCGCAGGCTCTATCAATTCGGTCAATGGACGTTCTTGGCCGCCAGCATCCTGTGCTTCCTCGCGACGCAGCTCTCCTTCCTGCTGTGCGTGCGTTTCTTCCAGGCATTGGGCGCCGCCGCCGCGCTCAGCGTGGCCACGGCGCTCATCCGGGAAACCTATCCTCGCCGGCAGCTCGGTCGCGGACTTGCCCTGAACAACGTGGTCGTCTCGAGCTCCATGGCCGCGGCACCGGTCATCGGCGGTGCGATCCTCAGCTTCCTGTCCTGGCGATACATCTTCATGCTCACCCCGCCGCTGGCGCTGCTGTCCATCTGGCTCGGCAGGCGGCACCTGCCGGACCCGGTTCACCGTCCGAAACCGTACGATGTGGCCGCCGCTGCGCTGTGCGCGGCAACTCTCGGTCTCACCATCGGCGGCATCGAGGCCGGCGTACACGGCGGCCACCTGTTGTTGACGATTCCCGCGGTGCTGGCCGGTCTGTCGCTCGGAGCTGCCTTCGTCCGTCGCGAGCTGAAATCCGACGCTCCCATCCTGCCGGTAGACCTGCTCGCACATCCGGTCATCGGGCTCGCGGTCCTCGCCGCCCACCTGACCTTCATCGGGTCCTCCACCTTGATGCTGTCACTGCCCTTCCGGCTGCAGGCCGAATATGGCTTCTCGCCCGCCGAGGTGGCTGCCGCCATCCTGCCGTGGCCGCTCACCATGATCGTCGTCGCCCCGCTCGCCGCAGAGCTGTCGGACCGCTATCGCGCGCCGCTCCTGGGCAGCATCGGAATGGTGATCGCGACGATCGGCGTCTGTTCCCTCGCGCTGTTGCCCCGCACTCTGAACCACTGGCACCTGGTCTGGCGGATGATGCTGGTGGGCACGGGGTATGGAATGTTCTTCTCTCCCAACGCCCGCACCATCGTGCAGCTCACGCCGGCCCACCGGGTCGCCTCCGCCGGTGGACTCATTTCCACCACCCGGCTGGTCAGTCAGACGCTCGGCGCGACCTTGCTCGCGGCCCTGCTCTCCTTCGGCGTGGGCGCAACCAGCGTCACGGCCTGGGTGGTCGCGGGGCTGACGTTGACCTCCCTGGCCTGCAACCTGTTCCGGCTGCGAATTTCCCACTGAAGTTCGCGTTTTCCCATTATGTGCGGTCGGCAACAGTCTGGACCACGCCCGCTCGGCATACTCCTTCGCACCGACCCTGAGCGGCGCTGATTATGTCGAATGGCAAGCTTCGGATGAGCTCTTCCTTCAGAGCCGCCACCGAGCGCATGAAGCGCGCTTATGGTGCGCTCACCCAATCCACCGACGAGAACCCCTACAAGGTCAGCGTCGACCAGATCGTCGACAGCGTCGTCTGCGTCGACCCCGCGACGCTTCGCGTCGAGCATTGCAACGTCGCCTTCAGCCGCACCCTCGGATTCACCATCGAGGAAGCGCGCACGCTGACGCTGTCGCAGGTTTTCGCCGATGACTCCCTGTCACCCGAAGCCCTGCAGGCGCGCCTGGTCAAGGCCAGCGCCAATTCCAGCGTCGCGCACGCGCGGCAGCGGCACAAGAACGGTTCGCTGCTGGACAGCGAGATCCGATGCAGCTCGATCACGCTGGAGGGGCGCGAACTGCTGCTGTTCGTGGCCCGGGACATCTCCGTTCGCGTCAAGGTCGAGCAGCAGTTGCTCGACAACCAGCAGCGCCTGGACCAGCTGGCGCATCACGACCAGCTCACCGGCCTTCCCAACCGGCATTTCCTCTCGGAATTCCTCCCCCGGGCCATCTCGGAAGCGAAGTCGGCCAACACCGTGCTGGGCGTCATCTTCCTCGACCTGGATCATTTCAAGCACATCAACGATACCCGCGGCCACGAGACCGGTGACCAGCTCCTGCAGGAGGTGGCCCGCCGGCTGCGGGACTGCGTGCGCGAGTCCGATGTCGTGATCCGCATGGGAGGCGATGAATTCGTGGTGGTGCTGCCACGCGTGGTCAGCAACGCCGATGTGAGCGGCAGTGCGGCCCGCATCGTCGACAGCCTGAAGAATCCCATCGTGATCGGCGGCCATGCGCTGCAGACCACCGGCAGCGTGGGCGTGAGCCTGTTCCCCCGCGATGGGACCGACGTGGGTGAATTGCTGAAGCATTCGGACACGGCGATGTACCAGGCCAAGGAACGCGGCCGCAACAACGTGCAGATGTTCAACCCGGTGATGAACCAGAAGTTGAAGCATCGCGTTGCCATGGAGGAGGCCATCCGCGAGGCAATGCGCGGCAAGCAGCTCGACGTGCACTATCAACCCCTGATCCATTTCCGCACCCGCAAGGTCGTCGGGCTCGAGGCGCTGATGCGCTGGCGCCACCCCGTGCACGGCATGATCCCGCCTGACAAGTTCATCCCGGTGGCGGAGGAATCAGGCCTCATCGTCCCGCTCGGCAACTTCGTCCTGCAGCGTGCCCTCGCCGACATGAACGCCTGGCGGCGCGCCGGCGCCACTTTGGTGCCGATGTCGGTCAACGTGTCTCCCGGCCAGATCCGCCGCGGGAAACTCGACAACATCATCGCGACGCTGCTCAAGAGCCAGGGTATCGCGGCAGACATGCTGCAACTCGAGATGACGGAACGGGTGATGTTCGATGGCGGCCAGAACCGCCAGGGCGAGAGCTCCACGGAGAGCATGAGCCGGCTGCGCGACCTCGGCGTGCGCATCGCGATCGACGACTTCGGCACCGGCTATTCGAGCCTCAGTTACCTGAAGACCTGGCGCGTCGATGCGCTGAAGATCGATCGCAGCTTCATCCGCGACCTCGTCACCGACAGCAACGACCTCGCCATCGTCAACGCGATCCTCGCCATGGCCCGCCATCTCAACATCGAGGTGATCGCCGAAGGCATCGAGTCCTACCAGCAGGTCGATGCCTTGCTGAAGCTCGAATGCATGCTCGGGCAGGGATTTCTCTTCGCCAAGCCCATGCCGGCGGCCGACTGCCTGGCCTGGCTCAAGCCCAAGGCGGCGCCCGCCCCTGCCGCTCCTGCGGACAACGAGGAATTGATGGTCCTGACCGCCTGATCCGCGAGACGGGAATTCCGGGCCGACCCATGGCGAAGACCCGCCGCCCCGAATTGCGGCTAGCCAGTCTCGTGCAGATCAAGCTCGCAGAGGATCCACTCTCGGGTCAGATTTTCTTAGAAAATCCCTGGAGCCCCGTGTAGGGTCCGCGGGCGGCGCCAGCCCGCTCCATGTGCTCCTCGTGCTCCAGCACGTGGATCGACCGCCCATCGATCTTGATGATGGCGAGATCGCGTCTCAAGCGAACCTCAACCCAAACCCGTCGAAATACCCTCGTCGGCTATCACCAAAGCGCCATGCATGGTGCGGGCATCATCGGATGCCAGAAACAACACAATCGTGGCGATATCCTCGGGATCCGAGTACGTGGTTGGCGACGGCGTCGCCGCCTTCATCCCCGTCAATTGCGCGGCATACGCGGGATCGGTCCGCACTTTCACGTTCATCGGTGTGGACGTGTTGCCGGGAGCAATGGCGTTGATGGCGACGCCGAAAGGCGCCAGTTCGCGCGCCATGGCCGCCGTCATCTGCGCAATGGCAGCCTTGGTGGCGCAGTAAAGGCTCCGTTCGCGCACGCCCATGACCGCCGCCACCGAGGAAAAATTCACGATCCTGCCACGTCCCGCCGCCTTCATGCTCGGCGCCACCGCATTGATCATGTTGAACGTGCCCTTCAGGTTCACATCGATCATGCGGTTCATGTCTTCGACCGATGTCGCACCGATGGGCGTGGCGTAGTACACTCCCGCGCCGTTCACGAGGACATCGATCGCGCCGAACGCCTTCTCCGCCGTCGCCACCGCCGCATCGACCGACTCGCGTTTGCGAACGTCGACGACGCAGGCGATGGCGGTGCCGCTGTTCTCGCGGATCGATGCAACAACATTCTCCGCCTTGGCAAGATCCGAGCTGGCTGCCACGATCACCTTGGCGCCTTCCCGCGCGAAGCGCTTGGCCACCGCCTCTCCGATCCCCGAGGAACCGCCGGTCACAAAGGCCACCTTGTCTTTGAGCTTCATGCCGCACTCCCTAATGCCTTGCCCCACAGGTTCTTGCTTGCCAAAGCGGCTCCTGCGGCCAACGTTCGCAACTTTTCCCAAACGACGTCGGGTGCGATCATGGTGTAGCCCGCGAAGGTCGAAAAGCCGCAATCCGTGTTACCGATGACCCGCTCGCGGTCCCCCAGCATGTCCACGAAGTCCAGCAGCCGATTCGCCACTAATTGCGGGTGTTCCACCATGTTAGTGGTCACATCGATGACCCCGGGCAGCAGCACCCAGTCCTTCGGGGGCGGCAGCCGCCGGAACAGCGCGGATTCATGACTGTGGCGCGGATTGGCGCAGGCCAACGACAAACCTCCGACGCGCGCCTTGTACAGCAACGGAAGCAATGGCTCCAGATCGATGTCATCGCAATGCGGGCCGTCCCAGTTGCCCCAGCACATGTGGAGCCTCACCTTCTCGGGCGGGATGTCCCGGACGGCGCGGTTGATGGCCTCGATGTGCAGTTCAACCCGCTTCAGGAACACCGGCAGCGGCTGATCGACGAACATGATCTGGCGTTCCAGGGCAAGATCCGGCGCATCAAGCTGCAACACATGCCCGGCGCCCACGATGGACTCGTATTCAATCTTCATCGCCTCTGCAATAGCCAGGACATAGGGCTCATCATCCGGATAGGTCGGATGCGCGGCATTGCGCAACAGCGTCGTCGAGATGATACCGGGCGTCGCAGCCGTAACGAATGTCTCTGAAAACTTGCCGCTGGCCAGCGGTTCCGCCGCCAGCGCCTGCTTGAAGAGGTCCAATTCTTCGGTCACGCGGGTTCGTTTGGGATCATAGATCACCGGACCAATACACTCAGGTGTGGGCACTACGGATGCCGAGTCGCTGGCGCTCAAATTCATGCGCTTCGCCATGAGTGCCGCGTAGCCGGGGAACTTCGCAAAATCGGTAACCGTCCCCCGCTTAGCGACTCCACCAAATCCGCTCATGCGGTCCTTGACGTACATCGAAAAACCGATGCGCGGCAGCTCGCCATCACCCGCGATATCGACGCCCGCCGCAGCCTGCTGGCGGATGATCTCGCGCAAGTCTTGCATCGCTTCCCGGTGAAACTGTGCACGGTCGACCGGCTTCCCGGCGTCGATGTCTCCCAGTAGGGATAGCAGCTTGGGCGCCCGCGGCAGGCTACCCACATGGGTGGTGAGGATCCGATCTGCGTTTTTTTTCACTGTATTGCCTCCGGCGGAAGAAATGCGAGCCACCTGCAGCAGATCGCCGGCGGGCAGATCCAGGGAACACATAAAGAACGATAGACGAGATTATCGCTAATATCAACGTTCATATCCTGGACCACCGGCACCCGAGCCACCTGCCCAGCCCCGGTGCCGGCGCGGGTGCTGTGCTAAAGTCGCGCTGGACCGCCAGTTCGGGGCACCGGTGGCGACAGCGCATCAAGCATTCAGATCATGACAAAGACGAACAAGAGCGTGGAAACCGTGTTGACGGAATTGAGGACCGGCATTCAGCGCGGTCGCTATGCCCCCGGCCAGCGCCTGATCACCTCGGAGTTGGCCTCGCAGCTGGGCACGAGCCTGGCCCCCGTCCGGGAGGCGTTGCATATCCTCGCCGGCGAGGGACTGGTGGAAATCAATCCCAACAAGGGCTCCAATGTCATGACACTAAGCCCGGCCATCTTCATCGACGGCTTGGAGGTGCTGGAAGCGATCGGGCTGATCGCACTGCGCCTGATCGCGCCAAAACTCAAGGATTCGGCCACACGGCGCCAGATCAGCGCGGTCATCAAACCCATTATCGCCGCCGGCAAGCGCCGCAACCCACATGATTTCTTTACGGCCATCGCGACCTCGCACCGCCTGGTCAATGATTTGTCTGGGAATTCCTATCTGAATCCCATCTTGAACCGGATTCACCTGGAATACTTCTATAGGCAGATGGCCGACTACCTGCCCGACGATTTCTGGGACCGGTACATGAAGAATTACCAGATCACCGGATCGGCATTGGCCAAAGGCGACGCCGTGTCGGCTTGCAAGCACTGGAGCAAACATATTCGCTGGGTCATCGCCTTGATCCGTAAGCGGGTCGGACAGCAGTAGGGTTCGCGGCAACCCGACAGGGCCAGCAACTCAAGAGAATTCCACCCAAAGCCTCGCAAAACCGCGAAGGCTGTTGTTGAACCAGCGCTCGGCCTCGATCAGGCGCAGGGTGTCTGCCTTGTCCAGCAACTGAGTCAACAGTTCGGTCATTTCGGGTATGGCTTGATTGCGGCCCAGGCAAACATGCTCGGTGTATCCGAACGCAACGTGGTCGGCCGCGTTACGGGAGAAATCCAGACGATCCGCATCCGGATAGTGGCGCGGATCGCGGTTCGCAGCCGCAAAGCACACAAACAGCCGCTGTCCAGCCTCGAGTGCGTACTCGTCAATCATCGTCGGTTGGGTGACCACCCGGGAATAGGCCTGCACCGGTCCCCGAGCCGGAGGGATTCGTGAATCGCCCGTGTCATCCACGCCCGATTGTTTTTCAGCATTTGCCAGCCTTGCGGATGCGTGGCCAGGAGCTAAACGAGGTTGCTGGTCGCGTGGATCGTTGTGTCCAGCGCCGGCAGCACATAATTGACCGACAGGAGCGTCTGGAACTCCGCCATATCGATCTCACCGCATTCGACGGCACACTTATCCGCGCTCATCTTTACCGATTGTCTTATCGTTAATTGGTATTTTCATATACTTCCGCTATAAGCAATTACAACGAGACAGCCATGTCGGATTCAGTTGCCATCGAGACCAGGCCCGCGAACACACCGATGGCGCTGAAACGCGTCATCGGACCCAGCGGGTTTTTTACGCTGGCGGTCGGAGCCATGGTCGGTTCCGGATGGGTGGTCGTGCTCGGCGACTGGTTGCGAGCCGCCGGTCCTGGCGGCGCCATAGTGGGATTTGTTGCCGGCGGTGCAACCATGATTTGTATCGCCATGTGCTATGGCGAATTGGCAAGCCGTTCCGGCCGCGCCGGTGGTGAGTTTCTCTTCGTCCGCGATGCGCTCGGACGCGGGCCCGCCTTTCTGGTGGGATGGTTTCTGACTCTGTTTGCAGCGGCGGTGTGTGCGTTCGAATCCGTCGTCCTGGCGACGCTGATCCACACGCTGTTTCCGGGCATGGGCGCGATGGTGTTGTACCGAGTAGGAGGGCAACCGATCGACGCCTCTTCGCTGGCGATTGGATTTGCCGGCGCAACGCTCGTAGGCCTGCTGCATTGGGGTGGAGCGCATGGCGCCATCCGCTTCCAGAACATCGTCACTTTTGGCTTCATTACCCTGATGGTGGTGGTAATTACCCTGGGCATCGCTTTGGGAAATCCGAAGAACCTTGCTCCCGCCTTTCAGTCCATGGATGGCCGTTCATGGACTTATGGTGCTGTCTGGGTCTTTTCGTTGTGCGCGTTCTTCCTGAATGGGTGGCAGTCAGCCCTGCACGCAATCGAGGAAAGGCGAGAAGGGATCAGCGTGGCACACGCCATCCGCGCGGTCGTCGCCGGCATCGGGGCAGCGACGCTGATCTACTGCGGCATCATCTTTTCCGCGGCCAGCGCTGTTCCCTGGCAGCAGATCACAGGCGACCCGCTGCCCGCCCGCGCCGCCTTCGACCAATTGATGCCGGGATGGGGGTTGGGAACCCTGGTCATCGGCACAGCCGCCATTTCCGTGGCCAAGACTTGGAGTGCGGTCGCGTGGCTGGGCACACGGCTGGTCGTCGCCTTGTCCCGGGACCGACTGCTACCCTCTTTCCTCGCTGTGACCGACGCTCGCCATGGCTCGCCGCGGCGCGCGATTCTGCTCATCACGGCCTTGTCCCTGGCGGGACCTCTGATGGGACGGGCCGCCTTGTTGCCACTGGTGGACATGGTGTCGATCTGCCTGGCATTGAGCATCTTGCTGTGCCTCATCGTGCTGATCCGACAGCGACGCCATGGCGCAGCGCTGCCGGACTATCGTGCTCCAGGGGGAATCATGACAATATGGGTCGGGCTGTTCCTCGCAGTCACGATGATTGGAATCGCCATCGTTAACCCCATCCTGGAGCACCCTGGAAAGGTACCGGCGGAGTGGATACTACTGGCTGCGTGGGCGGTGACGGGAGGTTTGTATTACGTGGTTTTCGTCAAAGAATCCTTCGCCGAGGACGCTCGACATGAATAGTTCATCCAAGATGCGCGTGGCGCTGATCGGGTTGGGAGGCGTGGGGAAGCTTCACCTCGATGCCTACCGGGCCGCCAACGGCATCGACATCGTCGCGGCCGCCGAGATCGATGACGCTCGCCGCGAGGCATTGCTCGCGCCCTTCGGAGTCCCCGGATTTTCCGATCATCGGCGGATGCTCAAGGAATGCAAGCCGGACATTGCCTGCGTGCTCACGCCTGCATGCACTCACGAGCAGATCGTCCTCGACTGCGCCACCGCCGGCGTTCACGTGCTGTGTGAAAAACCGATGGCGCTGACGCTGGAATCCGCCCGTCGCATAAAGGCCGCGTGTGAAGCCGCCGGCGTACAGTTCTGCTACGGAGCTTCTTATCGCTATCTGCCCGCGGTGGCCGCGGCGCGCACCATGATCGACCAAGGAGCGATTGGGCGCATCCAACTCCTGCGGGAGGAACTGCTGGGCGGTCAGGGCGAGGAGCGCTGGCAGCCGCTGCCGCCTCATCATTATCCTGCTGGCGGCCCCGGCGGCTCCGGCCTGGGATTGATGGACCATGGCATCCACTTGATCGACGTGTTTCGATGGTTCACCGGGCAGGAAATTATCCGCTCCCTTGGTCGCGGTGTCTTCAGTGGAGGTCCCCCGGTTCCTGAATACCTGCAGATGGATTTCTCCGCCGGTGCCTTGGGACTCCTGCTCTATAACGATGCATCATTCCCAGCCAGTCTGCCCACGGCGGGAATGTTTGCCGAGGGCGCCGGATGGGATTGCACCGGCTTTGTTCCTGCGGGCGGCTGGAGTGCCAGTCCCGGCAGCATCGAGGTGTATGGCACCACAGGGAGCCTGCGGATCTTTCACTATGCCAACGTGCTGATTCACTTCTCCGCAGCAGGCGCGCGGCGAATACCCTTGAGCGGCCGCGCCAGTACCGCGCACTTCGCTACCCAGATCGAGTCATTCGCGGCAGCTCTGCGGCTTGGAACTCCACCGCCGGTCAGTGCCGACGACGGCATCCACGCGCTCGCTGCCGCGCTCTGCGCCTATGGTGATGACCGCTGACGGATCAGCAATACCCGGTGAGCCATAACCGACACCGCTACCGTGACGACGGGATACCACAGCGACAAGCGGGCCCCGGCTGCCAGTATCGTGCCTCCGGCGAAGGCCCCCAATACCCAGGAGATGAGACCCGGATTTCCGCTCGACGGCGCACGTCCCTGACGCACCAGTGCGACATGCGACAGGGCAACGCCCACCCATGCCGTGGTAAAGACGGCCTGCCAATTGAGCGCAACGACCAGGTATTTGAAAATATCCGTGGAGCGCATGAGACCAAAAGTAGCCAGCCCGACCACGGCCGCGCACCATGCCTTCGATAACCGGATGCCGAGCGCTTCCCGCAAAAAAGCCTGCAGATTCAGGGTACCCAGAAGAAAGTTCGCGGTGTTGATGCGGGTCTGCGATACGAACACCCACCCGAGACCTGCGAGGGTGCCGAGCAGCACCAGGCTGGCATCGACGACGGCCGTTTCGGTCACCGTGGCAGCATCCAGCGTGGAAACGATCAGAATTCCGACGATGCCATTGAGCAAGTAGGTGACGGCATAAAACGGCATGCCGAAGGTGATACGTGCATGCCAGGCCGCATCATCCGGCCGGCCGAAACGCGCAAAATCCATCGTCACCATCACCATGACAAGGACACCAAGGTAAGTTGCAAAGCAGTACCACCATCCGAAAGGCGGCGTGCCCGATGCCGGCCCCACGCTCCAGAACGCCGGGCCCTGGCTGTGATGAACGAACGAGGTGATGATCAGCGCAGCGATGCCCACCAGGTAAAACGGCAACAGCACGCCATTCAGACGATCGATCCAGTTCTGAACGCTTCCGAGGATCAACGGCACACTGTAGGCGACGACCACGAAGGCTGCGGCGGCATAGCTGAGTTGCGGAATGGCCTTGTGTATCGCCACCGCCAAAACCGAGCCTTCGAATACCGCGTAGTACACGCCGGTGGCACTCAGGATCAGGGTTGCGATGCTGCCGCCGGCCTTGCCCAACATGAATTGGCTGAGCACGGAGCTCGACATGCCGGTGGTGGCCGCAAATCTTGCGAGGTATCCGCACAGGAATCCGAACACGACAACGGCCAGCACCATGCCGATGACGGCATTACGCACCCCGAAGCTCAGCGCCAAGGTTGCGCCGAGGAACAGATACACCATGGCGCTGCATATGCTGGCCCACGCCATCAACAAGGCGCCGCGCGACATTCGCGCTTCCACCGGCAGCGGCACCGCGGCATCGTCTGCCCTGCTGAGACTCGTATCGGTGGCAGGCATGCGTGTGGCGATGTTCAGTATCGGGTGGGCGTCGCGGAAATGCCAAGCATCTGCCGAACCTGGGCGGGCGTGGCGATTTCGCGGTTGAATTCATGTGCGATTCTCACCGTGCGTTCAACCGCTTGCGCATTGGACCGCAACTTCTCGCCGCGCCGCAAATACAGATTATCCTCGAGGCCCACCCGCGCGTGACCACCCAGCAGAATCGCCAGGGAGGTCATGGGCACCTGGAAAGGACCGATACCCGAGCACAACCAGATGGCGCCGTCCGGCAGCTCCCTCAGCAGGTTCATCACGTTGTCCACCGTGGGAAAGCTCGAGGTCTGATAGCCCATGACGGTCTGAATCAGGTACGGCGCATCGATCAGCTTCTGCTCGATAAGATCCCGCACCACCCAGGCTCCTCCCGTGTGATAGGTCTCCAGTTCCGGCTTGATGCCGCGAACCTTCATTTGACGGGCAAACTCGTTGACCAGCCGGTAGCTGAAGGGAATGCAATCGTCGAACTCGATGGGTCCGCGCGGATTGGGCAACGGCGCCTTGCGTTCCTTGAGTTTGAACCGGCTCATGTCGGGCGTGAGGTTGAGCGAAGCCAACTCCGGCCGTGCATCCAGACAAGCAAGCCGGTCCTGCATGGTGGAATTCAATCCTCCTCCCGTGGTGTTGTTAATGACGATATCCGGGCAGCGCTCGCGAATCTTCTTGTTCACTTCGCACCAGACCTCCGTCGTCGTCGCCGCCTCGGTCCGGTTGTCAGGATTGCGGGCATGCACGTGAACCACGCTTGCGCCCGCCTTGTAAGCGCCGTACACGGAATCCGCGATCTCGTCCGGTGTTTCCGGCAACGCTTCGTTGGTTTCCTTGCCCTGCACGCCGCCATTGCAGGCGACGCAGATCATCAGCGGCGGCATGCCGTTCTGGACTCGCTCCATGAACGCATAGCTATCCGCATAGGCCCAGTGGGCAGGGATTTCTGGTTTCATGGCATACCCTCGTTGTCGGTTGAATTCATGCCGGCTCATTCCTCCCACTCGATGTTGCCGTCGACTCCCAGCAGTTGGCCGGTGATGCGGCAGCCGGCCGCGGATGCCAGGAACAGCGCCATCGCGGCGATGTCGTCGGGCTCCACCATGGTGCGCAGGGAAATGTAGCGTAGGAGCGATTGTTCGTATTCGGCCGCGGACATGCCCAGCGCGGCCGACTTGTCGCGGATGATGCGCTCGATGCGCTCGCCGCGGATGGCGCCGGGCAGGATGGCATTCACCCGGATGCCCGCGGGCCCCAGTTCCCTGGCAAGCGTCGTGGTCAACGACAGCACGGCTCCCTTGGAAACCACATACGGAACCCGCAACGGCAGACCCACCTTGGCGCTGCCGGAGGAGATGTTGACGATCAAACCGTTGCGGGCCGCCTTCATCGTGGGCACCGCGCGCCGGATACACAGGAAATGGCTGGTGAGATTGGCGCGCAAGGTTCGTTCCCAGTCGGCGAGCGCCACGTTCTCCACGGCCGCGGTGGGACCGGCGATACCGACATTGTTGATCAGCACCTCGACGGGACCATGGGCTTTCTCGGCGGTCACGAACAGGCGCTCGACGTCGGCTTCCTGGCCCGCGTTGCCTACGATCCCCAGCAGGCCGTCGTCGTTGGCGCGTCGAATGGCGGCCTCGTCCACGTCGCACACCGTGACGCGTGCGCCGGCGTCGCGAAAGCGGCGTGCGATGATCAGACCCGCGCCACCCGCGCCGGCCGTGACGATCACGCTGCGGTGTATTGTGGTCATGGCTTGTTTCCTCGGCGCGCCTCAGTGGCAGGCAGGTCCGGCGTTCCGTCGCCGCGCAGGAGAACGCCATACACCTCGGCGGCACGGGCCGGCGACAGCAGCCCTTCGCGCACGGCTTCGGCCACGAGTTGCGGGTCACGCTCCAGAGGTGAACCGTAGCCGCCGCCCGCGGTGCTGGTCGCGATCATCATGTCGCCGGTATCGATGCGCGCCACCGCACAGGACGGCAGTTGCTCGGTATGCCCGTCACGGTGCCGCAGCTGCTGATCTGCCCGGCCGCCGGCGAGGCCGCCGCGCGCGCCGAGCGGCGCGTTGACGTGGCCGTCGCTCACGTAGCCGATGTCCATCGGCGCCAGCGTTGGCCCGAATTCCACCCGCATGGAATAGGCGCCGATGTGCCGGCCCGCGCCTTCCGTATCCGGCAGCAGTTCCCGGCGCTCCACCACCAGGGGATGATAAAGCTCGTCCAGCTCGATGCCATCGAGACAGCTCATGCCGGCATTGCCGACGTGGCCGATGGTGAGCCAGGCATCGCTGTCGGGCGCCGCGGCGCCGCCGGTCATGCCCAGGAAGACTTGGTTTACGTAGCTTCGCTGCGAGCGTGGGTCGAACCCAGACACGACGCCCACCGATGGTGGAATTACCGCGCCGCATTCGGCCATGCCGGCGCCCGGGGCGAGATCCGCGAAAGCGCGCTGCACGCCGTTGGCGACCCGGTCGGCGATGTTGGTGGTGGCCGCCGAACAACTGGTGGGGTGGCGGGGAATGCCGACGATGCAGTTCTCCCGTAGCAGCACGTCGATGCGCCTGAAGGAACCGGCATTCTTCGGCACGGATGCGTCGATGGAATTGAACACCCCGACCATGGCCGACGTGCGCGCGCAGGCCTCGCTGAGATTCAGGCCGCAGGGCAGGCAGTCGGGATTGTCGCGCAGGTCGATTTCCACGCGTGCCGCCTGCGCATCGACCCGGATGGTGGAACGGATGGGCACGCCCTCGGCGGAGGTGCCGGGAAATGCATCGTGCGTGGAGACGGCGATGGCGGTGCCGCTGGGCAGGCGTCGCAGCGCGGCGATCATGCGGCTTTCGGAGTAATCGAACCATGCCGCCGCGAATCGATCGAGCGTGTCCCAGCCGACCTCGGCGGCCAGCGCGGTGAGTTCGCGTTCGCCGATGCGCGCGGCGCCCAGCGCGGCGAGATAATCGCCGTGCCATTGCTCGGGCACGCGGATGCGCAGCGAGCACATGCGCAGCACATCGCCCACGTCCTCGTAGCGCTTCTGAATGGTGACGCAGGGAAAGATGAGCGCGCCCTCGTGGTACACGTCGCGCGCATCGCCCATGTACGTGGTGGGCTGCGAGTTGCCGATGTCGGCCTGGTGCGCCTTGGCGACCACAGTGAAGCGATGACGGCCCGCCTCGTCGAGCACCGGCACCAGGATGGTCTGGTCGGCTGCGTGGCTGCAGCCGTGGTAGGGGCTGTTGTGGATGAAAGCATCCCCGCGCTCGAGACGGGGGTGGAACTCCAGCATGCTCCGCGTCATGAGGTCGGGCCCCGAAAGCACGTGGATGGGGAGCGACTCGGCGGTGGCGAGCAGCTCGCAGCCGGCGGTGACGATGCAGCAGGAAAAATCCTTCGCGCGATTGAGCACGCCGGAACGGCCGGTGCGCAGCAGCGTGTTGGCCATCTTGCGCGCCACGCCTTCGAGCCGGTTGGCGAGTACGGCGAGACGGGCGCCGTCGAGAGGAGTCGAACTGGACAGGTTCATGGCATCACCACCAGGCTTCCCGAGGGCTGGCGTGCGTAACGCGCCTGCGGGTCGATGACGACGGTCGTGAAGGGCGATTCGAGAATGGCGGGCCCGCGGAATTCGGCGCCCTCCGGTAGTGCGTCTAGGCGCCTGATGGGGCAGGTGCAGTGCCCGTGGCCGGGAAACACCACCTCGCGCTGTCCGCGCTCCTGCGCGGCCGTGGAGGAGGCGAGCCGGAACGAGTGATGCTGCTTGAGCCGGCAGCGGACATTGGCGCGCAATGCCACGATCTCCACGGCCGAGTCCGCATCGGTGACCGAGAACAGCAGTTCATGCTGCCGGTCGAAGGCCGCGCGGAAGCGTTCGATGGCGCCCGCCGCGGTGAAGTCCGCGTTAGGCAGGGGCACGTCGATTTCCCACACCTGGTTTTCGTACCGGGCTTCCGCGACGATGGTGATCTGCCTGGAGACGGCGTCGGCGCCGGGTCCGCGCGCGAATTCGTCGCAGCGCCGGCGCAGCACCGCCAGCGTCGCCTCGATCCGGGCGATGTCGAAGCTGCGCGTGCTGGTAAAACACACCTCGGCGAATTCCGCGGTCAGCTCGGACAGCAGCGCGCCAGCCGCGCTCAAGGTGGCGCCGGTTTCCGGCACCAGCAACCGACGCACGCCGAGTCGGCGGGCGATGTAAAGGGAATTGAGTCCTGCCGCGCCGCCACCGCCGATCAGCACGGCTTCGGCGGGGTCCACGCCCTGCGCCACGGTGACGTCGACGATCGCTTGCACCATGTTCTCGGTCACCACATCGATGACGGCGGAGGCGGCACGGATGACATCGAAACCCAGCGGCTCGGCGAGGTGCGTGCGCAGCGCGGTCTCGGCCGCCTTTCTGTCCAGGCGAATGGCGCCGCCCAGGAAAAAATCCGGGTCTATGAACCCCAGCAGCAGCGCCGCATCGGTGACGGTGGGTAGTATGCCGCCGTGTTGGTAACAGGCCGGCCCAGGCTGGGCGCCCGCGCTGCGCGGACCCACGTGCAGCAGACCGCCGTCGTCCACCCAGGCAATGGAGCCGCCGCCGGCACCCACGCTTTTCATGTCGACAGCGGGAAAGCCAACGAGATGTCCTCGCATGGGTTTGCCCAGCCACATCTCGCGTGTGACGGGAATCGAGCCGTCGCGAATCAAGCCCACGTCGTACGTGGTTCCGCCCGTGTCGGTCACGATGGCCGTGGAAAACTTCTCGGCCTGCGCGTAGTGGCGGCCGGCCACCGGCGCAACCGACGGGCCGGAATTGATGACCTGGATCGGCGTGCGCGCAACCTGGTCCGCATCCATCACACCGCCGAGGCTGGTCAGCACCAACACCCGGCCCTTGAAGCCCGCATCGAACAGGCGGGTCTTAAGCCCGCGGATGTAGCGCGTCATGATGGGCTTGAGCGACGCATCGATGGCCGCCGAGCAAGCGCGACGATATTCGCGCGGGGTTGGATTGAGTTCGTGGCTCAGGGTCACGTCGATGTCCGGCACATGCTCGGCGAGCAGTTCGCCGACGCGGCGTTCATGCGCGGGATTGACGATGGACCAGAGCAGGCAGACCGCGGCGGCGCGCACTTCGCGTTGTCGCAGATGCTCGATGATGGACAGCACTGCCGCTTCGTCGAGCGGCCGGCGCACCGAGCCGTCAAAAAGCACGCGTTCCGGCACGCCGAAGGTGAGCGCGCGCGGCACGTAGGGCCGCGGATAAGGTTCGGAGTTGTTGAAAGGCTCGGAGCGGCCGCCTTCCCGCAGCGTCAGGATGTCGCGATGTCCTTCGGTGACCAACAGCGCCGTGCGGGCGGTCGAACCGGTGACGATGGCGTTGATGCCATGAGTGGTGCCGTGGATGAAATCCGACGCGCGAGCCAGAAAGGTGTCGCAGCTCTCACCCTGCGCGCGGGCGGCGAGAGCCAAGGCATCGAGCACGCCCTGCACCGGGTCGGCCGGCGTGGTGGAAGCCTTGAACAGTTCGATACGACCGTCGTCATGCTCGACGACGAGGTCGGTGAAGGTTCCGCCGGTATCGGTTGCAAGTCGCATGGGATCTTGAGTTGTACCCTGAATCACCGTAGATTTAGCCAATAATTCCTTATTTCTGAATATTAATCAATATAATCTTCGAAGATTAAGGCTGACATCAGACGCTAACAACTATGTTGCAAAGTGTCGCGATGGTGGGGGCGGGACCCATCGGACTCGGATGGAGCGTGGTTTTTCTCGGGCCGGGATTCCGGTGAAATTGTATGACCTGGCGCCAGACCGCGCGGGGGCGACCAGGCTGGCAGCCGAGTCGGTGCTCCGCGACCTCTGGCCGGACCGTGCCGCGACTGCCGCATCCATATCGGTCGTGGCGAGTCTTGCCTCCGCGGTGCGCGATGTCGATTATGTGCGGGAATACATCGTTGAGGAAGTCCAAGCCAAGCGCGATCTTCGGCGAGTTGGCTCGGCTCAGGGCAGCGCAGGCTCTGCTGTGTTCCTCGGCATCAGCGCTGTTGCCCGACGATTTTCTGGAAGGGAGCGCATGCCAACGTTTGATCGTGGCGCACCCGTTCAACCCGTGCTATCTGCTGTCGGCGGTGGAACTCGTGCCAAGCCGATGGACGAGTATGCAGAGGATCGATCAAGCGAGCCGCGTCCTGCGTTCCGTTGGGCTATCACCGGTGGTGATGCGTAAGCCGATTTTCGGCTATATCGGTAACCGGTTGCAGGCTGCCGTCATGGATGAAGCGATGGCATTGATCGCGGACGGAGCCGCAACTCCCAATGAACTCGATGCGGTCATGACCGGGGCGCTTGGACCCCGCTGGGCGTTGAGCGGGCCGATCGAAACCATGGATCTCAACGCGCCCGGCGGCATTACCGAATATACGAAGAAATATGCGGCCGCGTACGCAGCGCTGGGCGAGTCCCTGGGGTGTCGCAAGGCGTGGACCGCGGGAGCGCTGCGAACCGTCATCGCGTCGCGCCGTGCGCATGTTCCGGTCCTTGAATTGCCGGTTCGCGCCCGCGACCATGACGCGGCTCTTGCGCAGCTACGCGCGGCCCTTGATCGGATCGCGTTTGCGCGCAAGTGACGACTATCGTGTGACTGCTGCCGCGCTGCGGCGGCCCCGACGGCGCGGCAGAGTGGCCTCGGCGCGGTCGATCAGAGCCACGGACCAGGCAGCATGAAAGCGAAGGGCCGCCGCCGCAGCCGGTCCATCTCCCGCGAGCAGCGATTCGTGCATGCGCCGGTAGTTTTCCAGGTAGCCACGGATGTTGGCGTTGACGTTGATGAGCCCGACCAGGTAGCGGTCCCAGTACGCGATGCCCAACCGATCCAAGGCGATTGTGACGTATTCATTGCCGCCCAGGCGATTCGCCACGTAATGCCATTCGTTCAGGGCCAGGATGAAACGAATCGGCGGGGTACCGCTGGCGCAGGATCGCAGCGTTTCATATGCGACGATGAGTTCGCTTGGATCCGCTCCCTCACGCAATGCCGATGCCGCCAGCTCCAGTCCGACACAACCGACCGGAGTGATGACTTCCCAAATCAGACGGACCTCTCTCGAGGTGATCGGGGTCATCACCGCGCCGCGATCCGGTAACAGTTCCACTACGCCGCGCCCCGCGAGAACGCAAAGCGCCTCGCGTACCGGCGCTGCGCTCAGGCCCAAATCTTGTGCGATTCGCGCCGCATTGACTCGCGAGCCGGGGCCCAGTCGCCCGGCGTCGAGTTCTTCCAGGATATGGCCCAGCACCCGCTCGGTGGCAGGGACCTTGCGTGTCTGCGCCTCCGTTTCCTGCGATTCAGTTGCGTCGGTCGATGAATTCTGCCCCTGTGTCATACGCGGCTCGTACTTTCCCCAAAACGTAGTGAAGACGCAACAATGATATCCAGCCCTTCAGGGTGGGAATCAACGCTTGACGATCGTCATATCTTCGAACATTATAGGTATTAATCGGTAAAAAACCGATAGACATGGGGGTTTATCCGATGATCATGCAACGCGTTCGTGGATATGCCAGATCTGGACAATCCCGGCCAGGGGCTCGCTTACCTCGATGGGCGACAGCACTGGCGGCCGGCGTAGCCTGTTTTTCCTGGGCGCGAGCGCTGCCCGCCTACGGGGCCGAAGCGGCATCGTATGTGCTCGAGGAAGTGGTGGTAACCGCGCAGAAGCGCGTTCAGAAAGCGCAGGACGTCGGCATCACACTCAATGCCTTCAGCGGCGACAAACTCGCCGAACTTGGCGCTGTGGACGTGCCTGATATCGCCAAGCTCACGCCCGGCGTCGGCGTGTCGGGCAGTTTTGCCGGACAGAATGTCATGTTCTCTATTCGCGGCATCACGCAGCAGGACTTTCAGGCACACGCGGAGTCGCCGGTCGCCGTGTATATCGACGAAGGCTATCTCGCGGCCAACAACGTCTCGGGCATCGGGCTGCTGGACGTGGAACGGGTGGAAGTGTTGAAGGGACCGCAGGGCACGCTGTTCGGACGCAATGCTACCGGCGGTCTCGTCAGCATTACCACCCGCAAGCCCACCAAGGATTTCAACGCCACGGCGTCGGTGTCATTCGGCTCTTACTCCAGCTTTGGAGCGCAGGCCGCGATCGGCGGGCCGCTCTCGGATCGGGTGCAGGCTCGGCTGGCGGTCGCCTACGACAAGAACGATGGGTGGGTCAAGAACACCAATCCCAACGGCGGCGATCTCGGCGGCAAAAAGACCAAGTCCGCACGGTTGCATGTGGCCGTGCAGCCGACCGACAGTTTGGACCTGCTGTTCACCGGCTACTTCAGTGACACCGATCAGTCCTGGGGTCCGTACATGGTGCTGTCGACCCGCAGCGTCGTGCAGAACGGCATGCCGAACTCCATCTTCGTGAACGAGCCGACGCAGTTCGCGGGAATCGACCCGTTCACAGGACAGCCGTACGTCCCGCAGCCCGCATCCGATGCCCAGCATCTGCGCGTGGATGCGAATCACGGCCAGTCGAGCGGCTCTTACAACAAGATCGGCGGCGGCACCTTCCGGCTCAACTACGATCTGGGAACGGGCGGGCAGATCACGGCGATCACCGATTACAAGAAGCTGCGTTACTACCTGGCGCTCGATGACGATGCGACATCGCAAACCTACTTCGACACCAACACCTGGGCCAAGATCGAAAACTGGTCGCAGGAGCTGCGCTATTTTCGTGATTTCGGCGGAACACGGCTGACGGCCGGCGGCTATTACCTGCACATCGACGCTTGGGAAACTGATCTGCAACGGCCTTTCTTCCTGGGTGTACAGGTGTCGAGTCCATTCCGCCTGAAGACCAATTCCTACTCGGGGTTCGTGCAGGCCGAACACTCCCTCACCGACAAGGTGACGCTCGTTGGCGGTTTCCGCGCCACCAAGGAGGAAAAGAATTTCAGTTACGACGGCAACGTGCAAGACTTCGACGGCAATTTCATCGTGGATGCGCGCAGCTACCGTGGCTCGCTCTCCGGCTGGCTGTATTCGGGCAAGGCGCAGATCGAGTACCGTCCGCTCAAGGATGTGCTGCTGTTCGCCGGCTACAGCCGCGGCACCAAGGCCGGCAGTTTCAACGCGCCGTTCGCCGGTGGAGCGACGCCCCCGGATGCCGAGATCCAGTACAAGCCGGAGAAGCTGGATTCCTACGAACTCGGCGCCAAGACCACGATCCTGAATGGCCACGCCACTTTGAATGGCAGCGTGTTCTACTATGATTACAAGGACTACCAGGCGTTCAAGTTCATCAATTTCTCCACCGTCGTCACCAACAATCCGGCGACGATCAAGGGCGTGGAATTCGATTTCAACGTCCGCCCGGTCGCGGGCCTCGAGTTCATGCTCGGGGCGAGCCTGCTCGATGCCAAGGTTAAAGACGTCGCGCTCTCAAATTCCCTGGGCTCGTCTGTCGCCACCCGAATGCCGCCGTACACCAGCAAATTCACCGGCTTTGCATCCGCACGTTACGAGATTCCCATGCCGTTCGGAAAGCTGAGCGTGCAGGCGGATGTTTCGCATGTCGGAAAATCTTATATTTCGCTGACCAATTTCGATGCGACCGAACGTGATCCCTACACGCTGGTGGGCGCACGCCTAGCCTGGCAGAGCCTGGATTCGAAATGGGAAGTGGCCGCGTTCGGCCGCAACTTGGCCGACGAGCGCTACAAGACCGTAGGATTCGAGGCTTCCGACTTCGGTGGATGGACCCAGATCGGCTACGGTGAGCCGCGCTGGTTTGGCGGATCCGTATCGTACCGATTCTAGGCTGTGCACAACGCGTGATGCTAGCCCACATTTCTCGCCGACCGGGTAATTTTCCGGTGAGCGGTAGCGTGGCTGCTGCGGCAGGCGGAATGAGCGCTGACAGTCAGTCACCGCGTTCTGCAACAACGTCCTCGACAAGCATTACTTCGTCGATCTCGAGGACCTCTGGAGTGCGCCGTGGGGCAGCACGAACACGGTCATCGGACAACCGGCGCGTGACACCAACCGGTACTTCGGCCTTCGCCTGAGCGCCGGCTTCTGAGGTGCAGCGCTATCGATTCGTCCAGGGAAAGCCTGTGCCCAAGGTCATCTGATCGTTGACCGGGTAGCTGCGCGGGAAGAAACCTTGACCCTCGAGAGTGCCTGCGTCGAGTTGCGAAAGCGCACGACGCAGGTCCTCGAGGTCCTTGAGGGACAGCCACGGCGCCGAATACGCATCATTCCGACGACAGCAATGCGCCGTCCACAGGGTCGTGCCCTTCGGCAGGCTGGCGAGCAGTTCACCGACGGTCTTCCGGTAAGCCGACAGGCTGGAACCCGGCAGGAAGGCGTACAGCATGGTTGGATAGATGAAGTCCCCCGTGAACAGCCGATGCGCGTCGTGGTCGAGGAGCGACACCGACTGCGATGTGTGGCCCGGGGTCGACAGCAGCGTGATCACCCGGCCTCCGAGATCGATGCCCGCGCCCGGCTTGATCCATTCCGACACGAGCATCGAGGGCGCCTGCAGGCCATCGATCATGCCCAGGAACTCATAGCGCCCCGGCTGGAAGCGGCCGTGATCGACGCGCGCGCGCGTCTCGGGCAGGTCGACGAGCGCGATGTGATCGAACGCGCGGATCCCGTTCGTGTGGTCGAAATGAAGATGGGACGGCAGCACCGTGACCGGCAATGCGGTCAGCGCGGCCACCACGGGCCGCAGGTTGCGCGTGCCGGAGCCGGCATCGAACAGCAACGCCCGCCGCTGCCCGATGATCAGGTACGAGTAATTGGCCTGGTAATAACGCGGCTCGCCGATGGCATACGTGCCGGCGCCCAGGTCCTGCACGGCAAAGTAGTCATCGAACATCCTGCCCTGGGTCAGGCTCACCGGCTCGTTGCTGACGGCGCTCGAAGCATGGGTCCAGGGCCAGAGCTCGGCATAGAGGTAAGGTGCGAAAGCGGCAGCGCACGCGCCCATGGCCGCCGCGATCGCCAGGCTCGCCCACAGGACACGTCCGTTCAAGGTCTCTCTCCTTCGCGCTGTCAGCGCATTCCCGCACCACTCAGGCGCATCATCCGCCTCACGCCGCCGAAAAGCTGGATCAAGATGCCGGACCTGCAACCACCGGAGGTCTTTCATGACTACTGCATCAGGACACACTTCCTCGATCCGTGCCAAAAAGGTGATCGGCACCGATGTGAAGGATCGCAGCGGCAAGAGCATCGGCAAGGTCGAGGATATCGTTCTCGACAAGGAATCGAACAACATCGTGTTCGCCGTGGTCGGGTTCGGCGGCTTCCTCGGGATGGGCGAGAAGTACCACCCCATGCCCTGGGCCAAGCTCGACTACGATGAGAACAATGGCGCCTATGTCGTGGACGTGACGAAGGACCAGTTGCTCGCAGCGCCGGCGGACTCCCTGGAAGCGCTGACCCGAAGCGACAGCCACCTGTACCGCGACAAGACCTACGACTACTACAAGACCGAGCGCTACTGGTAGGTCCTCATGCCTCCCGCAGGCGCGCCTGGAGCGCGCCCTGAGAATCAACCGCCGGCCGCCGATGCTGCGGCCGGCGGTCGCGCTGGCCCGGTACTTGAACGGGAATTGAGGCTCCGGCAGTGTAGCCGGCATGCCCTCACCCGTTCCCGATCTCGACGCGTATTTCGCCCGCATCGGCTACCAGGGTCCCCGCGAACCGGTACTGGCAACGTTGAACGCCATCGCCGCGCATCATGCGGCGGCCATTCCGTTCGAGAACCTCGATGTGCTGCAGGACCTGGTGCCGAAGCTGGACCTGGACTCGCTCGAACGGCAACTGGTCCGGAATCATCGCGGCGGCTACTGCTTCCAGCAGAACGGCCTGCTGCTGCACGTGCTGGAAGCGCTTGGCTTCAAGGTCACCCCGCTCGCGGCCCGCATACGCCTGAAGCAGCCGCGAGAGTTCATTCCGCCGCGAACGCATCTCTTCCTGCGCGTCGATCTCGCGGATGAACCCTGGATGGTCGACTGTGGCACCGGCGGATTCTCCCTGACCTCTGCGATCCGCATGGCCGAGGAGTTGGAACAGCCGACGCCGCACGAGACCCGCCGGATCACGCGCGACGGTGCACGCCTGATCCACCAGGTGCAATTGAAAGGCCGGTGGGAGGACGTCTACGAGTTCAATGGCGAGGAAATGCCGCTCATCGACCGGGAAATGGGCAATTGGTGGGCCAGCACGCATCCCGAATCGATTTTCCGGCAATGCCTGACCGTGGCGCGTGCCGGGCTCGATGGCACACGACGCAGCATCCAGAATCGCGAATTCACGTGGCGCCGTGGAGCCGACATCCTCGAACGATATGACATCGACACATCGGCGGGGCTCATCGAGCTGCTCGCCCGGCACTTCGACCTGCATTTCCCCGCCGGTACACGATTCGGCCGACCCGGTGCGCCCTGGCCCGCGTAGACGCTGAGGGTCCTGGCGGACAGGTTCGACGATCTGCAAGTCGATAGTGCGGGCAGACTTGCCATTGATCCGCATTTTACGTTGACGGTATAGTTTCCAGCGCGAATTCCCATGAGTAACGCGCAGCGAGCGACGGGCGGGCCGCAGGAATGCTGTCCGCCGCCGCGAGGGGACGTGCCGATGAAGCTCAGTGAATATGCGGCGCTCGACGGCCTTGCGCTCGCCGGCCTGGTGAAGGCCGGCCAGGTGACCGCGCGCGAATTGGCGGACACGGCCCAGCGCGCCGTGGACAGGCTGAATGGCACGCTCAATGCCGTCATCGCCCCAGTGCCTGAGGAAACGGCCAGAACCCTGCGCGAGGGTCCTGGCCGGGGCGCATTCGAAGGGGTGCCGTTCCTCATCAAGGACATCGGTTCGCACTACGCCAACGTTCCTTCCGAGTGTGGCAGCCGGCTGTTCGCGGGGGTTGCCTTTCCTTACGATTCCGAACTCGCCGCGCGCTTCAAGCGCGCCGGGCTCGTCGCCATCGGGCGCTCCAACATACCGGAGTTTGGCGCCAGCGTTTCGACCGAATCGATCGCGACGGGCGCCACGCGCAATCCCTGGAACCTGTCGCGCACGCCCGGCGGATCCAGCGGCGGTGCGGCGGCGGCGGTCGCGGCCGGCCTCGTGCCCGTCGCCCACGCGAACGATGGCGGCGGATCCATCCGTGCCCCGGCGTCCTGCTGCGGCCTCTTCGGCCTGAAGCCCAGCCGCGGACGCCAGCCCAGCGGTCCGGACCAGGATGAAGGCATCTTTGGCCTGGGTTGCGAACTGGTCGTCAGCCGCAGCGTGCGCGACAGCGCGGCGATGCTCGATGCGACCGCGGGCCCTGACATCGGCGCGCGGGTGATGTTGCCCGAGCCACCCACTTCCTTCCTGGAGGCCTCGATTCGCGAACCGGCGCGATTGCGCATCGCCTTCTCCGTGACCCCTCCCGCGGGCTCGCCGGCCGTCCATGCGGAATGCCGCAAGGCCGTGCTCGACGCCGCGGCATTGTGCGAATCCCTGGGCCATGATGTCTTCGAGGCCGCTCCCGCGGTGACCCACGAGGAATGCTGCGCCGTGTTCCGCGACGTCGCGGCACCCATGCTCGCGGTCGCGGCGGGGATGGTCTGCGGGGCCACCGGCCGCAAGGTGGGTCCTGACACCCTCGAGGCCACGACGCGAGCGCTGTACGAGCATGGCTCGCGAATGACGGCCGTCGACTTCGCGCTGGCACTGGGCAACGTCAATGCGGTCAGCCGCAAGCTCGGGCATTTCTTCACCCGGTGCGACCTGTGGCTCTCGCCGGTGCTGACCTCACCGCCCTTGCCGCTCGGTGTCCTGAACGCGAACGAGGCGGGCCTCGACGCCCCGGGCTGGATCCGCAAGCTCATGGACTTCGCGGCCTTCTGCCCCATGTTCAATGGCTCGGGGCAGCCGGCGATGTCCGTACCGCTGCACCTCACGGCCGACGGCCTGCCCGTGGGCGTGCAGTTCGCGGCCCGCCTGGGGGAAGAGGCGACCCTGCTGGCACTGGCGGGACAACTCGAGCGAGCGCGACCCTGGCGTGATCGCTGGCCGGGAACGAGCGTGCGCCACATCGACTGAGAAGGCTCACTCAGCGGGCAGAGAATGTGGTCATAGCCCTTGCCGAACGCGATCTGCTCATCCGGGTCACCGATGCGGGCGCCGATGGCGGTGGACGAGCGGAAATCGAAGGGCGTGCCCTGCACCGCGCGCCGCTCACCGGTGGGGATCAGCCCATCATCGATGGGGGTTAACCGGCTCGCCGTGATGCCGCCATGGTTGGTGATGCGGACCTCCATACCCCTGCGGTTGCGCAAGGAGTACAGCATCACCGGTGCGCCACCGGGGAGCTGCCCGAATCCTTCAGCCGTGATGTTCGTCTGACCCTCCCGAACCGGCGCCGCGAGCGTCATCGTGGCCAGGAGGCACGAGCACAGCCCTGACCATCGGCCCACCGATCGCGGCCTACCAGCGGCGGATGGGTGAATCCTGCGCCCGAGCATCGGCGAAACCCCCGTAGCGATCCTGACTGATGCTGCCGGAAATCCCTTGCGCTCATCCCGGCTTGCGCGCACCGCAGATTGCAATTGGAACACGGCTTCCAATCAGCGTCAGGAGCCGCGCTTCGCGCGCGCCACATCGGGGACGACGGCCGCTACCGCGCCGTCATTCCCCGCCGGCAGGTGCGCGTGCTCGAGACGCTGGACGTCGGCTGGCTCCTACGTGCATCGACTCCGCCTGGAGCGTGGTGCCGCGCGCGTCAAGGAAGAACATGTCGACATGGTCAACTCTGACGAGAGTCACACGCGATGGGCATTGCCCGCATTGCTGTGCCTCGCATCGATGGCTGCCTCCGGCGCAGATGAACCAGCGCTCGACACGCCCACGCAGAAGCAGGCGCCCACGGCCTTCGCCGCGCAGAAGCCCCACCCGGTGCTCGACTGGGGCGAGGGGCGCGGCAAGAGTTACGCGATTCCGGCAGTCGAGATCGCCGGTTTCGAACTGCTCCTCAACCGCTTCGACCACTACGCAATCGATTCCGATGTGTACCCTTCCCCGTGGTCGAACCTGCGCGAGAACCTGCATCATAAATGGGTGGTCGACAACGACGCCTTTTCGACCAACCAGTTCCTGCATCCTTACCAGGGATCGATCTACCATGGGTTCGCGCGATCCGCCGGGCTCGGATTCTGGCAGTCACTGGGCTACACCAATGCCGGGAGCCTGCTGTGGGAGGAGACCGGTGAGAATACCCGGCCGTCGATCAATGACCAGGTGGCCAGCGGCATTGGCGGCGCCTTCCTGGGCGAACCGCTGTTTCGCATGGCAAGCCTGTTGCTGGAAAGCGGAACCGGGGACCGGCCACGCCGCTGGCGGGAATGGGCTGCGGCGGTGATCTCCCCGCCGACCGGGCTGAACCGGCTGACCTTTGGAGATCGTTTCAAGGGCGTGTTCCGCAGCAATGATCCGGCCGTCTTCACCCGCTTGGACGTGGGCGCCACCCTGAATGCGCATTTCTCCTCCAACGTCAACGTGAACGCGGACCTCGCCGGACCTCCCGTCGCACAGACGCTGCAGCGACGGCAGGCCAGCGCGGACTTCACCATGGCCTACGGATTGCCGGGCAAGCCGGGCTACACCTACGACCGGCCGTTCGACTACTTCAACTTCGAATTCATCGCCGCCAACAGCAATGCATTCGAGACCGTGTACAGCCGGGGCCTGCTGTTCGGATCCGATTACGCCATCGGCCAGAAGTACAAAGGTGTGTGGGGACTCTACGGCACCTATGCCTACGTGGCCCCGCAGGTGTTCCGCGTCTCGAACACCGGCGTCGCGATCGGCACGACCGGCCAATGGTGGCTGTCGAGGTCCATCGCCTTGCAGGGCACCGGTCTTGCCGGTGTGGGATACGGTGGCGGCGGCGTCCTGCACGGCGCCCGCATCGGCTCGGCGGGCGCGCTCGGAGACGGGCAGCGCGACTACCACTACGGCATCACGCCGCAGGCGTTGCTGTCACTGCGCCTGATCTTCGGCGACCGGCTGTCCGTCGATGCCAGCGCGCGGGACTTCTACATCAGTCATCGCGGATCGACGGAGAGCACCGGCACGGAGAACATCGCCCGCGCCGACCTGGGCCTGACCTTGCGCATCCACCGGCTTCATGCGATCACGATCCGCTACAGCGAATCGCGCCGCGACGGCCGCTACGCCACGCTGCCGACTTCGCACCAGACCATCGGCAGCATCAGCATCGGTTACGCCTTGCTGGGTCAGACGCGCTTCGGCGCGGTGGACTGGAGGGCGCGCGAGGAAGGAGGTCCGTAGGCGGCGCGCGGCGGATGCCGTTCATGACGCCGTCACACCGGCAGGCGATACTCACGGCATGTGCTGCTGCGCAGCTATCGCCATCACGGGTAGTCATCTTCTGACAAGCAAGCGCAGTGCCGAAGACTGGCGAATGCGTTCACCCGATTGCAGGATGCGCGCATGAAAAAGTTGCCGCTGACTTCCGCCGCTCCCCGCCCCGACCACTCCTCTCCCTGGATCATCATACTGGCCGGTGGCTGCGGCTCGCGGCTGCGCGGACTGACCCGTGTCGATGAGAGTGAGTGGGTTCCCAAGCAGTATTGCTCGCTCTCCGGTGGCCTCACGCTGCTGCAGGGCGCGCTGGACCGCGCCGCGGCCATCGCCCACCGCGACCGGATCCTGGTCGTCGTCACCGAGAAGCATCGCCGCTGGTGGTCATCGCTCCTGCGCACCCTGCCCTCGCGCAACATCCTGGTGCAGCCCGAGGGTCGCGGCACCGCGAACGGCATCCTGCTGCCGGTGCTGGACATCGCGAAGCGCGAAACCGATGCCTGCATCGCCATCATGCCTTCCGACCACGACGTGCAGGACGAATCTCCCCTGCGGCGCTCATTGCTGGCGGCGGCGCGTTACTCCCGCAGGCATCCGGATCTCGTGAGCCTGCTCGGCATCGAGCCTGGATTTCCGGATCCCGAGCTGGGTTACATCCTGCCGCAGGATACGGGCTTCATCGGACCGGCGCCGGTGCAGCGCTTCATCGAGAAGCCCAGCCTGTCCGAAGCGGCGCAACTGCTCGCCGTGGGCTCGTTGTGGAATGCCTTCATCATGGTGGGTGCGGTACAAGGGCTGCTGAGACTGTTCGGCCCCGAGTACGCGCGAGCACGCGCGGTCATGCTGCGCGCCCTCGCCAGCGGGGACTTCGACCCCAACGGCGCGCATGCCGGGGACTATGCCGGACTCATCGAGCGCGATTTCTCGCGTCACATCCTGCGCGGGCAGGAGGACAGGCTGCGCGTCTGGCGCGTGCCGGAATGCGGCTGGAGCGATCTGGGCACCGTGGATCGCGTCGCTTCCGCGCTGCGGCGCTTCCCCTCTTTCCCGCTGGCCGATCCGCCTGCGGATGAGGACGGCACCATCAATCTCGCAGCCCGCTATCACGCGCTGGGCAATCGTTCGGCAACAGCAGGTTCCCTCGGCACCAGCGCCGGATGAGGCGCCTGCGCGCCTGTTTCAGCGCCGCGCCACCGGTGCGTCGCGCGACGCGGGGTCGACGTTCACGCCCGCTTGCTGAGGTATTGCTCGGCAGCCTCGCAGGCCAGCCCGATGAGCGTTGGCGTGAGTTCCCGGGCCGTGTCGGTCTCCTGCCGCGTGTGCACCCACCCAAGGTAAGTGGTGCCGCGCACGGCATAGAACAATGGCAGCGATCTCAACGCGTCCTCGCCCAGCGGCCGGCGGGTTCGGTACCCTTCGATGAGCGCCGCCTCCACCTGCGCGAAATACGCTTCGGGCCGGTGGAAATACAGCGTGGTCGCGATCTCGAACAGGTGCCAGCCGAAGCCCGCGTCATCGAAATCCAGCAACCGTACCTGGGTTCCGTCGACCAAGAGGTTCTCCGGACAGAAATCCGCGTGGATCAGTCCATACCCGGCGGGTGCCTTCGACAGGGCCGCCAGGTCCACCCGCGCCGCATCGCGCATGCGCTCGAGTAGACGTCGCTGGTCCGCACCGAGCGCAACCAGTTCCCAGAACCTTCCCCAGTACGGTTGCTCTCCCACCAGTCCCTCGGCGTCCCAGGCATGGCGCACGAACCCGGGCGGAAGAGCCCAGTGGTTCGCCTGGTCGTGCAGCCGGGCCGCCAGGACACCGATGGTGTGGAAGGTCTGCCGAAGGTCGCCGCCGCCGGCGCCCACCCCCTGTTCGATGCTGCCCAGCGTGTTTCCGGAACACCACTCGAACAGATCGACCTGCCGCGGCTCGGGAACCCCGGCACCGCCGACGACCTCGAACAGCGCGCCCGACTTGCTCGGGACCAGCACGGGCACGGCGAAGCCATCGGCGAGCAAGGCCCGCATCCATTGCAACTCGGAACGCAGCTCCGCATCGCTGTGATAGCCGGCGCGGTGGATGCGCAGCGCGTAGCGTGCGCCACCAGCCTCGACGCGGAACACGGCGTTCTCGCGATACTTGATCAGCTCCACCGGCGCGGCCTCGATACCCCACCGGATCAAGGCCGATTGCGCGAGGGTCGCCAGCCGCCGCGATTGCTCCGCGACGGAAGCCTGGTAGAAGTCGTTCACGCGAGTTCCTGGAGTTGCGCCAGCGTCGCGTCGAGTTCGGTGAGCACCCGGTCGGCATGTTCGCGCCCGAACACGAGCGGCGGCCGCAGCTTCAGCACATTGTCATGCGTTCCGATCCGGCTGATGAGCACGCCCCGGTCCCGCAGGGCATTGACGACGGTGCGCGCCGCGCGCGGCGCCGGCGTCCGCCGGGATCGGTCGCTGACGAGTTCCACTCCGGTGAACAGCCCGGCGCCGCGCACATCACCGATCACGGCATGGCGTTGCGCCAGCGCGCGCAGCCCTTCGCGCAGGTACGCGCCGACCTCGCGTGCGTTGCGCAGCAACTGCTCCCGCTCGATCACCGCGAGCACCTCGCGCCCCACGGCGGAGGAGACCGGGTTGGCGGCGAAGGTGTTGAAATACGAGAACTGCCGGCGGTACGCCGTGAGATGCTCGCGCTTCGCGATGACGGCGCCGATGGGGTGGCCGTTGCCCATGGGCTTGCCCAGCGTGACGATGTCGGGCACGGTGCCCGTGCGTGGATAGCCCCACAGGTGGTCGCCGGTGCGCGCGAAGCCGGACTGCACCTCGTCGGCGATGAACAGGCCACCGGCATCGCGAACCGTTTTCACGGCCGCCTGCATGAACCCTGGCGGCACATTCGGGAGCCCTTCGTTGGCGAACAGTGGGCACACCAGCATCGCGGACACCCCGAAGCCCGCGCTCTCCAGTGATTCCACCGCTTCGCGGACCTTCGCCACGTAAGCATCGCGCAACGCATCGCCCGACAAACCCTCCAGCGCGCGATAACTGTCGGGCGAGGGAATGCGGCGGATATACGGCTTGTACCCTCCCACCGGCGTGAAGATGCTCGCGAGCTGCGACACCGCGGCCGTGTTGCCGTGATAGGTGGCATCCGTGCAGATGATGCCGGTGGCGCCGGTCACGGCCTGCGCCATCTGCAGCGCGACATCGTTCGCCTCGCTCCCGGTGCAGGTGAACGTGGCGGTGGAGAGGCTGGCATCGAAGGTGCCCAGCAGCTTTTCCGCGTAGTCGAGCACGATCTCGTCGAGGTAGCGGGAGTGGATGTTGAGCGTCGCCGCCTGCTTTGCGAGCGCCGCGACCACGTCTGGGTGGCAGTGACCGACGCTCGGAACGTTGTTGTATACGTCGAGGTACTGCCGCCCCTCGTGATCCCACAGCCAGGGGCCCGCGCCCCGCACGAGGTGCAAGGGCCTGTCATAAAACAGGGGCGTATCGGGTCCGAGCAGTCGGTCGCGGCGCTCGAGGAGCGCTGCGATGTGCGGCGACTGTGGAACAGGTGATGCGCTCATCTCAACCGGCTCCGGAGCCCTGGAGTGACTTGATGTTGTCGAGCTCGTCGAGGAACACGGGACTCTCGGGCAGTGTCGAGCCGCCGTCGACGCAGATGGTCTGGCCGGTGACGTAGCGGGCCTCATCGCTTGCCAGGTACAGCATGGCATTCGCGATGTCCTCGGGTGCGCCGATGTAGCCCACCGGGATGTACTTCGCCATCTGCTTGAGGCCTTCCTCGTTGGCGAGCAGTTCCATGGCTGCGGTGCGGATGTAGCCGGGCTCGACCCCGTTGACGGTGATGCGATCGCGCGCCACCTCGAGCGCCAGCGTGCGGATGAAAGCGTTCATGCCGCCCTTGGATGCGGCGTAATAGGAAGTACCCGGCATGGCCACGCGCGGGCCGGTGACCGAGGAGGTGAACAGCAGCCGGCCCGCCTGCCGCTGGCGCAGGTGGGGAATGGCCGCCGAGGAGAGACGGAAGCAGGCCTTGAGGTTCACCGAAAGCACGGTCTCGAGATCCGCTTCGGAGTAGCCCTCCACCGGTCCGCCCAGGAAAGACGCGGCATTGTGAACCACGATGTCGAGCCGGCCCCAGGCCTTCACCGCCTCCTCCACCACCTTGCGCGTGTCGGAGTGCGTGCCGATGTCGACGGCCAGCAGGCGTGCCTCGCCACCTGCGTTCCTGATCTCCTGCAGCGCCTCCTGCCCGAATTTCTCGGTGCGGGTGGCGAGCAGCACGCGCGCGCCCTGGTCCGCGAACAGCCGCGCGATGGACCGGCCGATGCCCTGCCCCGCCCCGGTGACGATGGCCACCTTGTCCTTCAAGCGATCATGCACCACGAGTATCTCCCGGCTTGCGGATGACGAAGAACAGCCACAGCAGAACGAGGCCCGCGATGGCAATGGACAGCGCCCTGACCTGGAGCTGGTAGCAGGACACCATCACGGCCAGCGACAGGAGCGTGGCGATGGCGGCAACGGCCACCCCGCCCTTCGCCCGGTACGGCCGGCTCATCGCAGGCGCGGTGGTCCGCAACCGGATGAAGGTCAGCAGCACGAAGAAGTGCGAGACGCTGATCAGGAAGATGAACACCACCATCGCATCGTCCGCCTTGAAGCCGGCCGTGACGATGGCGATGGCGGCGAGCAGCAGCAACGCCGCATCGGGTGCACGCCGCTGGTTGGTGTGGTGGAACACGGCCGGCAGGCAACCCGCCTGCGCCAGGTGGTAGAACTGCCGGGATCCCGCGTAGGCCAGCGAGAAGAAGGTGCCCATGATGGCGACCAGGGCGCCGGTGCCCACGAACCGTGCGATGCCGTTGGCCCAGCTCGCCTGGCCATGGACCATGACGGCGGCGAACAGCGGGTCGGCGACTCCCGCCAGATGGTCGGCGCCGGCGCTGCCCGTCACGATCAGGAGCACGCTCAAGCCCAGGATGCCGGCCACCGCGATGGAGGTGCCCATCGCTTTGGAGATGTTGCGCGCCATGTCGCGCATTTCCGTCGCCGCATGCGCCGCCTGCTCGACTCCGAGGAACAGGAACAGCGCGAAGGGAATGCAGGCTGCAGCGCCCTTCCAGCCGCCGGGCAGCAGCGTGGGCGCCGCCAGGTTCACGACGCTCCGCAGGTTCGCCGCATCGAACTGCGGCGCGAGATATAGGAGCAACACGACGAGCACCAGCACGATGAGGGCGCCTATAGCCAAGGTGATGCCGCCGGCCTCATGCGCACCTCGCAGTTGCAATCCCACGACGGCCACCAGCAACGAGACCTTCAACCACCAGCCGCCCAGGCCAAACATCGACTCCGTGTAGCCCTGCGCGAAGGACAACCCGAGTCCGGCACCCACGGCGAGCGCAATGGCCACGGCCATGCCGGCGATGAAGCCAGCGCCCGGCCCCAGCGCGCGCCGGACGTAGTGGTCGAACCCGCCGCCCTCGGGCATGGCCGCAGCCAGTTCGGCCAGGCATTGCGTCAGGCACCAGAACAGCACGACCATCGCGACCGCCGCGGTGGTCATGCCGCCCCAGCCGCCCACGCCCAAGCCGTAGTTCCAGCCGACGAAATTACCCGAAATGGCGATCGCGACGCCCAGCGCCGTGACCTTGGGCCAGCTCAGCGCTCCCGCATTGAGGTCCTGGTTCATGTGCCCCAGTGATAGGCGGCACTGACTCCATAGGTGCGCGGTGTGCCATACACGGCCTGGTTCATGCCGATGAAGGCGGCGAGATCCAGGTTGTAGACGCGATAGCGTTTGTCGGTGAGGTTGCGCACGAAGGCACCGACATCCCAGTGGCCATCATCGGTGCGATAACCCAGCCGTGCGTTCGCCACGGCGTAGGAAGGTTCGAGGTCCACAGGCGCATTGACGAGCTCGAGGTACTGCTGCTTGTTCCACTTGCCATCCACCCCCACCGACAGCATGCCGCCCGGCGCCTGCCACTCGTAGTTGACCGCGGCGTTGAGACTTAAGCGGGGCGCCTGGGGCATCTCTGCCGTGATGAATGCCCCCGGAGTGTCGGGCGGCGCGAAGTTCGCCAGCGGCGTCGGCACGTTGAACACCTCGGTGTTCAGGTAGGAAAGTCCCAGCTGCAGATGCAGTCCCTTGACGGGTGCGTATGCGAACTCGAGCTCGCCGCCCTTCACCTTGGCATCCTTGTTCTCCACGACCTGCGTGGCCACGTTCAGGAAGAAGCCTTGGTAGTTCTTGTAGTCGTAATAGAACACCGCGCCGTTGAGCCGGGCCGCACCGTCCAACAGCGTGGACTTCCAGCCCAGCTCGTAGCTGGTCAGCCGCTCCTGGTCGTAAGGCAACGTGTTGGTGTCGAAGATGGGACCTGAGGTCGGGGCGGACCAACCGCCTCCCTTGGCGCCGCGACTGACGCTGCCGTACAGCAGCACGTCATCCGATGGCTTGTAATCGGCCTCGGCCTTCCAGGTCACGATGTTGAAGTTCTTCTTCGCGCTGGGGTAGGCCGGCGAGTAGTAATGCAGGTTGATCGTTTCCGGCGTGGGGCAGGTCTCGCAGTAATACACATCGTCGAACTTCTTGTCGTCCTTGGTGAAACGCGCACCGCCGATCAGCGTCCACTGCGGAGTGATCTGGTACTCGAGCTGCCCGAACAGTGCGGGCGAGCGGGTCTTGAGCGTGAACTGCGCATCACCGAGGCCAAACGGCTGGATCAGATTGGTGATGCCCCGATCCTTCGCGGTGTAATCGATGTAGTAGAGCCCGCCGATCCAGCGCAACGCACCCGCTTCGCCGTTCAGGCGCAGCTCCTGCGAGAACTGGTGGTAGTGCTGGAAGGTGTCGTAGTTGAACACGAACACCGGCGAGACATCGGAGTCCTCGCCGTAGCGCTTCTGCATGGACAGGTAATCCGTGACCGAAGTCAGCGTGAAATGCTCGAAATTCCAGGTCACGTGCACGTTGCCGCCCCACAGGGTGCGGTTGAAGATGCCACGCCGGTCCTCGGCCTGGTTCAAGACATCGCCGCTCGGATTGAAATAGTCGCTGAAAGGAGCCGGTGTACCCGGCGGAGCGAATTCGCCGCGGTATGTGCCATCCGCCGCCGGCACGGAGGTCGCGAAGGAGTAGTTGCCCGAGGTTTCGTTGTCGTTGGTCAGGGCGTGCAGCTTGATGAAGATCTCAGCGGCATCGGATGGCTTGATACGAAGCTGCAGGCGCCCGGCGTACTGCTTCTGGTCGTTGATCGCGGGCCCGATGCGGTTGGTGATGTAGCCGTTGTGCTTCGCGGTGGAGAACGACAACCGCGCCGCCACCTTGTCGCTCAGCGGCAGGTTGAAGGCGCCTTCGGACTGGAACGTGCCGTAGTTGCCACCGGTCAGGGTCAGATAGCCGTTGGTGGAGTCGGTGGGCCGGTTGCTGATGTAGTGGATCAGGCCACCGGTGGCATTGCGTCCGAACAGCGTGCCCTGCGGACCACGCAGCACCTCCACGCGTTGCAGGTCGTACATGGACCCGGCGAGGGCGCCGGTGGAGGCGATGTAGGCATCGTCCGCGTACACCGCGACCGGGGCTTCCTGGTGATCGCTGAAGTCATTCTGCGAAACGCCACGCAGGTTGTACACGGTCACCGTCGCGCCGTACTGGTTGAACTGCAGCCCCGGGACCTGTCCTGCGATGTCGGTGACGTCCTTCGCGCCCAGCTTGCTGAGCTCGCGAGCGTCGAAGGCGCTGACCGAGGTGCCCACCTCCTGCAGATTCTGTTCGCGCCGTTGCGCGGTGACGACGATCTCATCGAGCTTCACGCCGCCGGACTCCGGTTCCGCCGCCAGGGTGGCCGTCCCCGTGTTCATCAGCGCACCGGCCGCGAGGCCGAACACCAGAAGTGTCTTTTTCATCCCCTTCTCCCCTTCGAGTCTGGTTGTGGAGTACGATGCGTTACTCGACTATAGTCGAGTATCACGAAGCCGACATTTGAAGTCAACTTGAACCGCACTGCACATCCAGCCAAGGTCTTCCGCCGCCCGGGCATCGAGCGGCGGCAGCGGCTGCTGCAGGCCGCCCGGACCCTGCTGTCGAGCCGGGACATGACGCAGATCAGCCTGGCCGACGTGGCGGGCGAAGCCAGGATCCCCAAGGGTTCGGCCTACTACTTCTACAAGGACATCAGCGACCTCTACCTGCACCTGGTCGGCGAGCTCGGCGCCGAGATGGTGGCGGATGTGTCCCGGCCGGTCCCGGGCACGCCGGAAGGCTGGCAGGACGTCATCCGCAGCCTCATCCGGCGGGGCGTGCGCTTCTACGCCCGGCACCCCGCGGCGCGGCAACTCGCCACGAACCCACGGACGACGCCCGACCTGAAGCTGCGGGACCGGCAGAACGACATATCACTGGGACAGATTTTCCGATCGCACATCGAGGCGCATTTCCGCCTGCCCGAGCATCCCGGGCTCGATGCGGCGTTCTTTCGCGCCGTGGAGATCGCCGACCTGATGTTCTGCCTGTCGGTGCTGGAGCACGGCCGCGTGACACCGCCGATGGCGGGTGAGGCAGCCGTCGCCTGTATCGCGTACCTGCAGGTGTACCTCGGGGAGTCGCTACCCCGGCGGTTCGACGCGCGATAGCGGGCCAGGCTCAGCTCACCGGAAAGTGTGACAGCGGATGCCGAAGCAGCCCGTGACTGACGCCGATGAATGCAAGGGTAAAGGCGAAGCTGCCCGCTTGCGCTAGCAGGAGCGATGTCACATGAACCAGGAAGCCCGGCTTGATGCGGACCCGGGCACGATCGAAGGCCGGTGCGAGCGCCTGGTAGGGCAGCCAGATCATCAAGCCATAGACGAGCAACCACATCGGAAACAAGGCGGGCGACATGCCGGCGAAGGCGATCTCGGAAAGAGCGCCCTGCACTCCGAATAGAATGAAAAAACGGGGCACCGTGAAATCATATCGCTCGAGTAACCACGACCAGACGATCAGCAACGGCACGATGACGATCACGCTGTGGAAGAAGATCAGGTCGAAGAAATTGCCCGAGGCCGTGATATAGGCACTTCCCGTCGGATCGCCGAATGCCCCGGACAGGTTGGTTGCCACGCAGGCAATACCTTCTTCGACACACGCGAGCAAAAGACTGAAAGTCACGAAGGCCGTCTTTGGCTTGCGCCCCCACCGGCGCATGAGGGTGGTGATGCGGCCCTGGTACCTTCTCATCAGCAGGCCGCCGGCCAATACCCAGGTCACGATCAGGAAGACACCCATGAAGAAGCGGGCATTGTGGGAGTCCGTGCCGTAGCGCTGAATCGCGAAGGGCAACAACACCAGAATCAACACCGCCGAGAACAGGGCGCACAGAAAGATCAATCGGCGTTCGAGGCTCCCGCTGGAATTGAGCGAAACTTCTGGCACCTCTCGCCCCTTTCCTGGGTTGCTACAGCTAGGTAGCGGGCGGAACCGCGAGCCTCTCAAGCGCGGCGATGGCGGGCCCCGTCATCCAGCCGCCATCGATCGCAATCGAGTCACCGGTCAGATAACCGCAGTCTGCAGCCGCCAGGAAGTGGATCAGCGCAGCCACTTCCTCGGGCTGCCCGATGCGGCCCTGCGGAGCAAATGACTTCACGAGCTCCAGTTCCGCATCCGCCCCACCCGCCTGGTTCATCGGCGTATCGATGGTTCCGGGGCAAACGCAATTGACCCGGATACCCATGGGAGCGAGTTCGATCGCCGCGGTGCGAGTCAGACCTATCACCGCGAACTTCGAGGCCACATAGGCACCGTACGCCGGCACGCCCATCAAACCGGCGATGGAGGCCACGTTGATGATCGAAGACCCCTTCGGCATGTGTGGCGCGGCGTGTTTCATGCCGTACATCACGCCATACAGGTTGGTCTGCAGGTGCTGGCCCATCGTCTGGTCATCCATGTCCAGCGTGGTACGCCCGACCTGGCCGTGCCCGGCGTTGTTGATCATGACATCGATGCGGCCGTGCTTGCTCACGGCGAAGTCGATGAGCTTCTGCACATCGGCCTCCTTGCCGGCATCCGTGCGCACATATGTGGCGCCAAAGCTTTCGGCCATGGCTGAGGAATCACTGCGATTGGCGATGATCACCTTCGCTCCGGCCTTGACGAAGCGTCGGGCAGTCGCAAGTCCAATGCCGGAGCCGCCGCCGGTGATGATGGTCACTTTGTCCGACAGGGAAAAGAAGTTGTCCATGATGCCTCAGCAAAGGGAAAGGAAGGGAAGGGAAGGGAAGGTGGGCTGATCCTAGCGCAGCGAGGTTGCGATGCACAATCACCACCTGGGTTTTTCCGTTCCGCTACGATGCAGCCTTCCGCAATTCCTACGGCAATGTGCGCCGATGACCGGAACGCAACACCCTGCCCTGTTGACCGACACTTCTTCATCTTCATCCTGACCCAGACCAAAGGAGGTATCGCTGTGCCCAATTCCCATGGCAGCTTCATCTGGTACGAACTGATGACCACCGATGCGAACGCCGCCGCGAAATTCTACGGCAGCGTCATCGGCTGGAAGATCGCAGATCACGCGCAACCACAACCTGGCGTCCAGGACTACCGCATGATCGGAAGAGACGACGGTGGTTTCGCCGGCGGTGTGTTCAAGCTGAACAAGGACATGACCGACCACGGCGCCCGGCCCGCCTGGCTCGGCTACCTGCACGTCACGGGCCTCGATGCCGCCGTGAAGGCCATCGAGGCGGATGGCGGCAGGACGCTCATGCCTCGCAAGGACCTGCCCGTCGGCAGCATCGCTCTGGTGGCGGATCCGATGGGAACACCGTTTTACGTGATGGACCCCATTCCTCCGCCGGGCAAGCCGGATGCAAAGAGCGACGTGTTCGACCCCAACGCCGCGCAGCGGATCCGCTGGAACGAACTCGCGAGCCCGGACCTCGATCGCGCGAAGCGTTTCTACTCCCGCCATTTCGGCTTCGAGTTCAAGGAGTCGATGCCCATGGGGCCGGGCGGTGATTACTGCTTCATCGACCATGGTGGCCGGCGACTCGGCGCCATCATGCAGAAGCAGGCGAACGGCTTTGGCTCGGGCTGGATGTTCTATTTCGGCGTGAAATCGATCGCGCAGGCGAAGTCAGCCATCGAGTCCGGAGGTGGCAAGGTGCTGCACGGTCCGCTCGAGGTTCCCGGCGGTGACTGGATCGTGATCGCCAGCGATCCGCAGGGCGCCGCGTTCGGTGTCGTTGGATCCAAAGGAGCATGAACATGAGCACACGCACACCCAAGGC
>JAXMGQ010000020.1:0-80530 GCA_046347195.1 Steroidobacteraceae bacterium | reverse complement strand
GAATGATCTCGCGGCCGCGCGCGCCTTCTATGGCGGCGTGCTGGGCTGCCCGGAAGGGCGCAGTTCCGATGCCTGGATCGACTTCGACCTGTTCGGACATCAGCTCGTCGCACATCTCGCGCCAGGCCCGCGCGCGCCTGCGCACACCAACGAGGTCGATGGGCATGATGTACCCGTGCCGCATTTCGGCGTGGTGCTCGAGTGGGGCCACTGGCAGGCGCTCGCCCAGCGGCTGAAGGATCAGGGCGTGCGCTTCGGCATCGAACCGCACATCCGCTTCCGCGGCCAGCCCGGCGAGCAGGCGACGATGTTCTTCCGGGACCCGGCCGGCAATGCGCTGGAATTCAAGGCCTTCCAGGATATCTCGCGGCTGTTCGCGAAGTAGACGCCTCAGCGCCTCTTCAACCGCTGCTCCAGCACCTCGTTCAACCCGCGCACGAGCTGCAACCGGGTCCGCGGCTTGTCGTCCGCCGGCAGCAGCCGCCATGGCGCATCCTGCGTATCGGTGAGCGCCAGCATGTCGGCGGCAGCCACCTGGAACTCCTCCCAGTGCCTGCGGTTCTCCCAGTCCTCGGGGTCGACCTTGAAGCGCTTGAGCGGCTTTGCCTTGCGCTCATCGAAGCGCCGGCCCTGCCCCTGCTTTGACAGCGCGAACCAGAACTTGGCCACGATGAGCCTGTGCCCAAGCAACTCGCGCTCGAACTCGTTGATCTCCTCATAGGCCCGTGCCCAGTCGCGCGTCGGTGAGAAGCGGCGCACCCGCTCCACCAGCACGCGGCCATACCAGGAACGATCGAAGATGCTCACCTGCCCCCGGCCTGGCAACCCGCTCCAGAAGCGCCACAGCCAGGGATGCGAAAGTTCCTCGGCGCTCGGGGCCCCCGTGGGCACGATGCGGTATTGGCGTGGGTCCATGGTGGCGATGATGCGCTTCGTCGCGCTGCTCTTGCCCGCGGCATCCATGCCCTCGAGCACGACCACCAGCGCGGACTTGCGGAACCGCTTGCTCTGCAGCTGATGCGCGAGCCGTGACTGCTGTTCCGCCAGCTCCGGATCCTGCGGCGGACGCGAGGGCGCGAGGGCCGCGGCGCGCAGCTTCTGCGTCGAGGCCTTGCGGCGCCGCGGCGCCGGGAAACGTCCCTCGGCCGGGCCATCCGGCTGCGCCGTCATCGCCTCGAGCAGGCATCGCGCCAGCGGCACGGCCTGCCGGCCCTCGTGTGCATCACGGAACCGGCGCCAGCCGGCGCCGGCATGCTGGTCATGGCCTTCCGGCAGCGGGTGTGAGGCTCGGCACCACCCGGTCATGCTGCCGGCAGTAACGCAGGTCCCCTCCCCTTGAGATGCGCCAGTTGCTGGTTCTCCTCATCCTTGCGTAGCTTGCGGATGCGCTTCTTCGCTTGTCCGCGTCGATGTCGAAGTGCCACTTCAACAACCGCACGCCTTCGGCTGCCAGCAGGTTCTCCAGCGCGACGATCCGCGCGGCGCGATGTCCGACTTGCGCTCGCAGAGGGTGCGACCAGGCCAAGTGGAACAGGTCCGCATACCAGCCGTCGAACCAGATGGCGATCTCGCCCTTGCGAGGCATCGCCTGCCAGTAACGATACGCCCAGGGGCGCGCGGATTCGACGTCATCGCGCTTTCCCCAGGCATGCGTCGCCAGCCGCTTCGGATCCAGCCAGCTTCGCAGGTCGGACAAGGCTTCGGTGCGGCCGGCCGCCGTCAGGCCCGTGGCGATGATCAGCAGCGAGTAGCCACGCCCACGATTGAGGTCGAACTGCGCATCGAGCAGGTCGTTGCGCAGCCGATCCAGCGCCCGTGAGTGCGAGGTCAGATGCTCACCACCTTCTGCGTGGCGATGGGCAGGGCCCGGATGCGCCTGCCGGTGGCTGCGAAGATGGCATTGCACAGGGCCGGTGCGACCAGCGCGGTGCCCGGCTCGCCGATGCCGCCGGGATCCTCCTCGCTGTCGAGCAGGTGCACTTCCACCACGGGCATTTCATTGGCGCGCAGCAGCCGGTACTGGTTGAAGTTGTGCTGCTGCACCTTGCCTCCCTGCAGGCTGATCTCGCCCCACAGCGTGGAGGTGAGCCCGAAGACGATGGAGCTGAACACCTGCGACTCGACGATTTTCGGATTGACCATGCGGCCACAGTCGACGCCGCAGGCGATGCGATGGATCTTGAGCCGGCCGCCCTCGATGGAGATCTCCGCCACCTGCGCAAGGAAGGTGCCATAGCCTTCCATCAGTGCGATGCCCTGGTAATGACCCTTCTCTATCCGCCCCCAGTCGGCCCGCTTGGCCGTCTCCTGGAGCACGCGCTTGTGGCGCGGCTTCTTGCCCAGCAGCTCGACGCGGAACTGGTAGGGGTCCTTGCCGGCGGCGTGCGCCAGCTCGTCCATGAAGCTCTCGGCCGTGAAGCAGTTGAGCGCATGGCTCACCGAGCGCAGGTAGCCCACGTCGATGCCGATCTCCTGGCGCGTGTATGCCACGGCGACATTGGGCACGTCATAGGGATAGTTGACCGCGGCCTCGATGGCGAAGGGGTCGATGCCCTTGAGGGAGGGGAACATGCGCGCCGTGATCGAGGGACTGGTGAGGTGGAACTTCCACGCCGTGAGCGCACCCTTGGCATCGAACCCGCCCGCGATCTCGTGATACGCCGGTGGGCGGTACGTGTCGTGGGTGGTGTCATCCTCGCGCGTCCAGATCAGCTTCACAGGCTTGCCCACCGCCTTGGAGACCTCCACCGCCGCGGGGATGAAGTCAACGTCCAGGCGCCGGCCGAAGCCGCCGCCCAGGAGCGTGGTGTGGATGCGCACCTGCGTTGCATCGAGCCCGGCCGCCTTTGCGGCGGCGGCCTGCGCCATGAGCTGCACTTGCGTGCCGACGTACACATCGCAGCCGTCCGCCTTGAAGTCGGCCGTGCAGTTCTGCGGCTCGAGCGTGGCGTGCGCCAGCAGCGGCAGTTCGTACACCGCGGTGATCGTCTTCGACGCCGACTTGAGCGCGGCAGCGGCGTCCCCGGTGCTCAGCGCCGGCTGGGACTGTCCCGAGGCGGCGCCCTTCTTCAGCGTGGCGCGGATGGCGGCATTGTCGAGCCTCGCGTTGGACCCCTCGTCCCACTGAATCTTCACGGCATCGCGCGCCTGCCGTGCCTGCCAGAAGTGCTGCGCCACCACCGCGACGCCGGAGGAGGTGTTCACCACCTTGACCACGCCGGGCATCTTTTCCGCGGCCGCCGCATCGAAGGACTTCACCTTGCCACCGAGCACGGGGGATTGCGCGAGCGAGGCGTACAGCATGCCGGGCAGTTTCACGTCCAGCCCGTATTCGGCGCTCCCGTCCACCTTGGAGGCGGAGTCGGTGCGCGACAGGCCCTGGCCGACGATCCTGAAATCGCCGTAGGGCTTGAGCTTCACGTCCTTTGGCGCGGGGAGCTTCGAAGCGGCTTCCGCAAGTGCGCCGTAGGAGAGCATCTTGCCGTGGGCATTGACCACAGTGCCCTTCGCCGCGCGGCATTGCGAGGCATCGACGTCCCAGGCCTGCGCGGCTGCGGCGATGAGCATGTGCCGGGCCTGCGCGCCGGCGGTGCGCAGCTTCACCCAGGCATCGCGCACGCTGGTGCTGCCGCCGGTGATCTGCGTGCCGAGCAGGTTGTTGATGTAGGCATCACCCGCCGGCGCCGCCTCCACCTTGATCTTCTCCACCGGCACCTCGAGTTCCTCGGCGAGCAGCATCGGCAGCGCGGTATACACGCCCTGGCCCATCTCCGAGCGGTCGACGAGCACCGTGATGCTGTCGTCCCCGCCGATGCGCAGCCAGGCATTGGGCTGACCGCCGACGGCGGGCCCGGCCAGCGCAGCCGGCTTGTTGTCGCAGCCTGGCAGGGTGAGGGCGATGACCAGCCCGCCGCCCAGCGTGGCGGAGGCCTTGAGGAATCCACGACGCGACAGGTCCGCCCGGATGACCTCCTGCTCTTGCGCACTCATGATGGTTGCTCCCCCGTTGATCGGACCTCAGCTCATCGGACCTCAGGCGCCGGTCTTCATCAGTTGGGCCGCGCGATGCACGGCCTTGCGGATGCGCGGATACGTGCCGCAGCGGCAGATGTTGCCGGACATGGCGTTGTCGATGTCGGCATCGCTCGGAGCCGGATTGGTCTTCAGCAACGCCACGGCGGACATGATCTGGCCCGACTGGCAGTAACCGCATTGAGGCACGTCGATCTCCAGCCAGGCCTTCTGCACGGGGTGGCTGCGATCCTTCGACAGGCCTTCGATGGTGGTGATGGCCTTGCCTTGCGCATCCTTCAGCGTGAGGTGACAGGAGCGGGTGGCGACGCCGTCGAGGTGCACGGTGCAGGCGCCGCATAGGCCCATGCCACAGCCGAACTTGGTGCCGGTCATCCCGAGGTGGTCACGGATCACCCACAGGAGCGGGGTGTCGGGCGCGGCATCGGTTTCGTGGGACTGGCCATTGATGGACAATGTGGTCATCGAGGTCCCCCTGAAGAACGCGAGTTGTTCGCAGGTAATATAGCGCTGATGGAGCCCACTGACATCAAGGAACGGAACGCGGCGGCCACCGGCCAGGCGGGGTCGGGTACCCCGTCGGGTACCCCATCGGGTACCCCGTCGGGTCACCCGGGCGCCGGTTCGGCGGGAGCCCGTCCGAACGGCAGCCTGTACGGCCGGGCCTTCGGGATCCTCGTGTTCGCGCTGGTGGGCTACGCCACCGCCCGGATCCTGCTGCCCTTCCTCGGGCCCCTGACCTGGGCCATATTCCTCGCCTTCCTGCTGCACCCGTTGAACCGCTGGCTGCGACGCCGGCTGGGCGGGGAGGGCCGCGCGGCCGGCGTCCTGACCGCGCTGACGCCGGTGGCGATCCTGTTGCCCCTGTCCGCCCTGTCCGTGCAGTTCGTGGCGCAGGTGTCCTACCTCGTCGGCCTGATCCAGCAGACCGCCCGGCGCTTCGACATCCACAGCCTGCAGGATGTGGCGCAGTTCCCGTGGATCGCGCGGCTCAACCTGTGGGTGCAGACGCATTTCGAGGTCAGCGCCGAGCAGTTGCAGGGATGGGCGGTGACCGGCGCGCAGGAACTGCTGCAGGCGGCGGCGCGCTCGGGCAGCACGCTGTTCCTCGGCACCATGAACACCCTGGTCGCCTTCGTGCTGATGCTGTTCCTGCTGTTCTTCTTCCTGCGCGACGGCGATGCCATGTTCGCGCGCGCGCGCGCGCTGATCCCGATGCGCGAGCATCGCAAGGAGCACCTGCTCGGGCACGTGCGCGACCTGACGCGCGCCATCGTCTTCGGCACCGTGGTCACCGCGCTCCTGCAGGGCCTGATGGTGGGCGTGGGCTTCGCCATCTGCGGGCTGCCCTCGCCGGTGGTGTTCGGCGTGATCGCCGCGCTCCTGTCGATGCTGCCGGTGGGCGGCACGGCCTTCGTGTGGGTACCGGCGGCGATCACGCTCATCGCGCAGGGCCGCTGGGGCTACGGCATCTTCATGATCGTGTGGGGCGTCATCTCCTCCAGCGCCGACAACGTGTTGCGCCCCATGCTCATCTCGGGCCGCGCCAGGGTCTCCACGCTGGTGGTGTTCCTCGGCGTGCTCGGCGGCATCGCCGCCTTCGGTCCGTTGGGGCTGATCTTCGGACCGGTGGTGCTGTCGCTGGCGCAGGTGTTGCTGGAGTTCGCGGAAAAATGACCTGAACAGACAGCGCCGGCAGGCGTTTTGATGTCACAATGAGCCATGAGCATCCCCAAGCGCGCAACCGTGTACTTCGAGCCGAGCGTCCATCGGGCTCCCAGACTGCGTGCCTCAGCGAGCGACCGGCCCATCTCCGACATGGTAAACGATGCCGTCAAGGCGTATCTCGCGGATGATGCCAGTGACCTCGAGGCAATCGCGGCGCGGCGCACCGAGCGCAGTGAGTCTTTCGAGAGCTTCGTGCGGAACATGAAGCGACGTGGCCAGCTATAAGCTGCTGCTCAAGCCGACATTCAAGATCGGCGACAGGAAGGACGTCTAGCGCTGAAGGCAACCCGCCGCGTTCTCGATCCGCGCGCGTACTTCCTCGCCGGTCGTCTCCATCCACGCCAACCGGAAGCCGTGGGGGGCGACCACCGACACATCGCATCCAGCAGGGCGCTTGACCTTCAGCAGCAGCGCGCCGTCCTCGAGTCTCCAATCCACGCTGATGTCCCCGCGCACCGTCGCCAGCGTTCCCTTCGCCCAGGTCAGCGAGGCAGGGTCGGGTTGGATCTGCACCTGCTCGAACGAGGGTGTCGCGGGTTGAACGCCCAGCACATGCCGCGACAACTGGTAGGCCGGCGTCGCCGAGAATCCGTGGCAAAGGCTGGCCTGCGGCGAGAAGGTCTCCCACCACGTCGTCGCGCCTGCCTCGAGCATGACGCCATATCGTTCGCGGATTTCCTCGACGACCCAGCCGCGCTTGCCGGCGGCGGCTATGGCGTCGTAGACGAAGTGTGCGAAGAAGGTGTTCGCCTTGACGATGTCCACCGTCTCATCGAAGGGCGGCGCCGTGGGCGCGATCGGCGGCGCCGCGGTGAGTTTCAGCCGGGAGCGGTCGGTGATGGCCTCGAGCACGCCCTGCCGCCGCTCCGGCAGCGCGATGTCGAACAGCAGCATCAGCGCATTGGTGTGCTGCGATACTCGCGCGCCAGGCTTGCCGCTGTCGGGATCAACGCTATCGACGTACAAGCCGCGGCGCGGATCCCAGAATTTTTCGTTAAGTGCGGCGGCGATCCGGCCTCGCAGCTCACGGCAGGAACGGGACAGTCCGGGTCGCGCGAGGCAATCCGCGAGATGGGCGCCGGCGTCCAGCGCACCCACCCACAGGGCGTTAATGGCGCCGGGCCAGCCGTCACGGCCGATCGCGGCCCATTCCACGAAGTGCCAATGGGGCACATCGATGAGCAACGGATGTTCATCGCTGGCGCGCGAGAACCATGCCAGCGCCTTCTCGATGGAGGGAAGGATGCGTTCGATGCACTCACCATCGCCGCTAAGCAGGTAGTAGCGCCACGCGCCGATGATCCACAGCAGTGTGTAGTCCGGAATGGTCAGCATCTCGGCAGTCGAGTCGCCCGGCGCGAACATGCGGACCAGGCCGTCGGGACGCTGCGCCTCGGCCGTCTGTTCGAGGAACTGCCGTTGCAGCGGATAGGCGCTGGGCCCGAAGGTGCTGGCGGCGACGTCGAACTCGACCACCGCATCTCCGACCCATTGACGTTGCTCGCGGCCAGGGCAATCGATCCAGGCGTCCTGCATACATTGCAAAAGGGTGTGCCGGCTGACTTCCCAGATCCGCGACAGCACCGCATCCGAACAATCGAACGAGCACTCCGGCTGCGCGGGATAGTGGGAGGCCACGCTGCCGATGCGCAGGATGCGGACGCCCGCCGGGGCATTGCGCACCACGAGCTGCATCGCGCGGATCGAGGCGAGGCAGAACTTCTCGAAGTATTGGCGGCCGGGCCGCGCCACGTAACGGAAGATCTGCGAGCAGTGCAGGCCGTCACGACGGCGCAGTCCGTCTCCCGCAGTGCCGATGCCGAACTCACCGGGCAGGCTTTCCGCCACCGCCACCTCGATGATCTCCCCGCCCTGCGCGTCGAGTTCGATGAACGGCCGTCCGGCGTGGCAGCGCTCGAAGCTGAACATCAGGGCCGTATCCCTGCCCTTCGCGGTGCGAGCCGTGCAGGCGCCGGCCTGCGGCGGATCGCGCGCCAACAATCCGGCGGCCTCGGGTGCGAGGGCGGCATCGACCTCGAGCAAGGGCTCGCGATACAGCCGCTCCTGGATCGGCAGCGCCGGCATCGGCTCGACGCCGCGCACCCATTCCAGCCGCCGCGGCAACAGGATCGACTCGCAGGCGGGGGGAACGACGCTGGGAACGAGGATGGGGAATGGCTCGACCGGACCCCAGCCGCGCGCCTGCGCCGAGGCATCGCCCGTGGCACGCATGACTCTGGCCGCGGGCCAGTCCCTGTCATCGAAGGACTGCAACACCCAGGACGGATCCCACTGCGTCGCATCGACATCCTCGATGAAGTCCTGGCCCCAGCCGGCACGCGGCGCATCGCGGCGCCAGGCGGACGACAAACGCATCCGCCATCCTTCATGATTCACCGCATTGATCACCCCGTCGACGGTTTCCACGAACAGTTCGGCGAACAATCCGCCATCACCCAGCGCCGGCTGCCAGCCGCCCTTGGTGCATTCGTAGTTGGTGAGGTCCACTCCCGGCACGTGGATGAGCACGGCGAGGACATTGGCGCCGGGCTCGAGCATCGAGCCCACCTCGAGCTGGTCGAATCGCTTGTACCAGGGTGAACTCCTCGCAGGTCCATCACCGATGCGGCGTCCGTTCAGCCAGGCGCGATAGCGTCCATCGACGGTCAGGTGCAACCGCGCGGCGAGCGCCGCCGCGGGCAAGTGGAATCGCCGCCGCGCGAGCACCCAGCGATTGACTCCCTCGTCTTCGCGGCGCGGCGCAGCCCCTCGCAAGGTCGCGAACGACCGGGCGTGCTGCAGTGGCTGATCCGGCAGCCAGACGAAGCGGGTCCGCCGGCTCATCGGCCGCCCGCCAGTGCAGTCCTGATGGCGACCCCCGCCTCCATCAGCGCCTGGCGGGCCAAGCGGCTGGCCTTGCTGTACTGGGTGAAGCCGTGGATCGCGGCCGGATAACCACGCAGCTCCACCGGCACGCCGCAGTCGCCGAGCTGCCGGGCCAGCTCGATGCTGTCATCGCGCAGGATGTCCAGTCCGGCATAGTTGATGAAGGTCGGCGGCAGGCCGCGAAGGTCATGTCCCGCCGGCACGATGTACGGATGTGCATCGCCGGGCTCACCGCCCGCGTAGTTGCGCCAGAAGAGCGACATGATGGTGGTGGGAAGGCCGAACCTTCCATCGCCATACTGCTGTTGCGAAGGCGTCGGCGCGCCACCGAGGTAGGCGCCGTACATCAACATCAGGTAACGAGGCATTCGCGATCCCACATCGCGGAGTGTCAGCGCGGCGCCCAGCGCGACGTTGGCCCCGGCCGAAGCGCCGCCCAGCCCAACGCGATCGGGCGCAACCGGCGGTCCTTCGCCCTTCGACAGCCATTCAATGATCGCTACGGCATCATCGATGGCCGCCGGGAACGGGTGTTCGGGGACCAGGCGGTAATCCACGGAGAGAATCCGCCCGCCGCTGTGCGCGGCAAGCCAGCGGGCCGCCGCATCCTCGAAGTCGAGGTCGCCCACCATCCAGCCGCCGCCATGCAGGTAGACCAGCAACGAGGAGTCCTCGCCGGGACAGGGATCGTACAGTCTCAGCGCGATCTGCCGGTCGCCGGCCGTCGCATTCAAATCCGTGACGCGCGCGATCGGCGTGGGATCCGCATTCCATTCCGCGAACTCAGCGGACGCCCGCGCGCGAATCTCCGCGATGCTGACGGTTCCCGCCGGCGGCCTGGCCGCCATGCGCTTGCGGCCGGCGATGACGATGGGCCGCAGCTCGGCATCGATCTGCTCATCTCCCGCCCTCTCGAAGCTCTCAGCGTCGCTCATGTTCGCCCCAGTGGCGATTCAGTCCAGTTGCTCGGCGGCACGTCGCGCCTCCGCGAATCGACCGCGCATCGCCCACAGCCAGGCGATGAGGACCGGCAGGCCCGCGAGCGCCACCGACAACATCGCCAGGCGCAAGCCGTCGGCGGCAACGAATACCCGGTCACCCAGCAGTCCCACGAGCAGAGGTCCCATACCCACACCCACCAGGTTGATGCACAGGTGGAACAGTGCGGACATCGTGCCTCGCATGCGGGCCGGGGTGATCTGGTTGAGCGCGGCGGCGCCGAGACCGTACGGCATGCCATTGAAGAACATGAACACCGCGAGCACGGCGAACGCCGAGTCGAGCGTCGGGGCCAGGGTGAAGGGGGAAAAGACCAGCATCCCGGTCAACGCGATCAGCAGCGTGAGCAGCGCCGCATCCTTGCGGCCGCGGCGCTCGAGCACGCTGCCGATCTGCCCCGCCGCTGCGGCGCCCAGCAGTCCCGACACCACGGAGATCAGGCCGTAGATGATGCCCACGCGTGCGACCGGTGCACCATGGACGCGGATCAGGAAGGCGGGAATCCACGAACCGACGCCGAAGCCGACCAGCAGCAGCAGCGACATGCCACCGATGATGGCCGCGAACGCCTGCCACTGGCCACGCATGTAGGCGATCACGGCGGGAACGCCATCGAGCGCGCTGCGGGAATCCGATGGGAAGGCCACCTTGCGTTCGCGCCGCGGCGGCTCGCGCACCAGCAGGATGCCCGCCGCGGCCAGGAACCCGGGGATGCTGGCCAGCAGGAACACCCACTGCCAGGGCTCGAGGTGAATGCCTCCCGGCAAGGTCCACGAGCCGCTCACCTCCCGCAGCGCGCCGATCAGCCATCCGCCCGCGATCAGCGCAAGCGCACTGCCCACGGCGATGCCCATCGAGTACACGGTCAGCGCGCGGGCCTGCTGGCCCGAGGGCATCGCATCGCCGATCATCGAGAAACTGGCCGGCCCCACCGTCGACTCCCCGGCTCCCACGCCGAGCCGCGCCAAGAGCAGCGTGGCGAAGCTAGGCGCCAAGCCGCAGGCCGCCGTCATGATGCTCCAGGTCACCGCCCCGACCGCGACGATGAGGCGCCGGTCACGGCGATCCACCAGCCGTCCGATCGGCAACCCGAGCACGAGGTAAAACACCACGAACCCGAAGCCGCTCAAGAGGCCCAGCTGGGTATCGCTCAGTTGATAATGCTGCTTGATCGGCTGCAGCAGCAGCGCCAGCACCGTCCGGTCGAGGAAGGACACCGCATAGGCGAAGGTGAGCATGCCGACGAGCAGCCATGCCTGCCGCGGCTTCATCGGGGCAGCCGGCGCTAGTGGCATCGTCCGGGGCGCCCCATGGAACCTGTGCGTTTGACTCCGGCCAGGACCTGCTTGAAGGAGGGCTGCTCGAGCAGCTCGAGCGCCTTGTCTAGCGCCGGGTCCTGTCCCGTCGAGCGCACGGCTTCCGGTTCGTAGCGCACCAGCACGTCCGGCGGAACGCCCAGACCCTCGTAGGTCGTGCCGTCCGCGGCGACGTAGCGTTCGTTCGACACGGTGAAGCGCCATCCATTGGGCAGCGACTTCACCAGCGGATCGGAATGCACGCCGGCGGTCAGCTCACCGATGAGGATCACTTGGGGAAGGCTCCTGGCCATGGAGGCGATGTTCTCGCCGGCGCTGGCGGTGAGGCGGGAGGTGAGCACGATGGTCGGCCCTGAAAATGCGTGTTCGCGCCGACGCAACATCGTGTGCTGCGTCGGCGTATGGCGCTCGCCATCGCGGGCGCATTTGTCGAAAGCCGGGCGATCGCGGTCCGCCAGGAGTCCGGCGATGATCAGCGCGATCTCATCGCTTCCGCCGAAGTTCATCCGCAGGTCGATGATGAGCCCGCGTTTGCCGGCGAAGGATGAGAACACCGCATCGAAGGCGGCTGCGGCCGCCTCCACCTCGCTGAGCTTCGGATCGGCGACCTCATATCCGGATTCCGAAGCGATCGCCAGATAGCCGACTCGTCCCGACGCAGCCGTTCCGGTGATGAGGTTGGGCGAAAGCTGCCTGGGCGTGCCCGCGTCCAGGTGCCGGTTCCAGACGGGCCCCAGATACTCCGGTAACTTGCGGCGCAGCAGCGCGCCGATGGCGGGCACCGAGGCCACGTGTTCCTCCGACTGCCAGCGGGCGATGATGTCCGGCATGCCGGACTGCACCATGGCCGGCCCCGCGATCACCATCATGTGGCGATCGGACAGCGGCGCGATCATGGAGCCCATCACCCCGAGCAGCGCTTCATCCGTCGTCGTGGCGGAAATCATCGGGCGATACTTGTCGCGCAGCCGCTGCCAGTCCACGCCGCGCTCCTGGAAGAATGCGTAGTGTTCGTTGACGGTCTGCCAGAACACATCAAAATTGCGCAGCGGGTCTGACGGCTGCGCATCGGCCTGCAGGCATGGCGCGGGAAGGCTGGCGAGGCGGTCGAAGCGCATGAGGGTCAAGCCCCAGGGGCCGATCGCCGTCAAGGAACGGCCACCTGACGAGAGACTTGCGAGGTCCGCCAGCGCATAGTCCTTCCACGGATACGCCATTTGACGCAGACACCCCGCATTGCTCCAGTCGTAGAACCGGACCTTGCGATCGTCAATGGCCGCGATGACGCCGTAGCCGCGCGACCGCCACACCCCATCGAGCCGCTCAGGCGATCCGGGGACTGCGCTGAACCCGTCGGCCGGAAGCGCACTGGTTCCGATGAGAAACAGGCACCACGCGACGAACGCACGTGGTGCCTTGACGGATGGCCTGCGCATCAATCCCAGCGACGCGCTAGAACCGATACTGCACACCCAGGTGCCAGCGACGCGGAAAGCTCGGGTACCAGACACTGGAGATCACGCCGTTGAAGATGTTGAATCCGCCGACCGGGTACACCTGGTCGCCCAGGTTGAGACCCTGCAACAGCGCGCTCCAGTGCTTGCCTTCATGTTCATATCCGATGCTGGCTCCCCAGACATAGTATGCATGGGTCCTGAGTAGGGGATCGTTGCCGCTGTCCTGGAAATAGCTGCCGCTGTAGTTCGCGTAGGCGCCCAGGCGCAGCTGCCCGTGAATGGGCTGCGCGGGGACCGAGTAGAAGGTGCCCACGCGCCACATCCACTCGGGGTTCTGCTTCAGCACGGCCGAGGTGCCATCGATCTTCTGGTGGGTGTTGCTGAGCGTAAGGCTGGCCTGCCAGCGATCGGTCAGCACCGCCGAGGCTTCCGCTTCCAATCCGTGCACCTTGGCATCGGCATTGGTGGTGGAGATCGCGCCGTTGTTCGGATCCGTGATGGCCTGCTGCAGGTGCTTGTACTTGGCGAGGAAGTAGTCGACGTTCAACCGCAGCCGGTTCTCCAGGAATTCGCCCTTGAAGCCGAGTTCGGCGGTGTTCGTGTCCTCGGGGCCGAACTGGCCGCTGACGATGCCGTCGAGGTCAGTCGAACTGCCGTTGAAGCCGCCGCTGCGAAAGCCCGTGGCATCGCTGAGATAGGCCAACATGTTGTCGCCGAGCTTGTACTCCACTGAGGCGCGGTAGTTGAACTTGTGCGCGCTCAGCGAGCCCGCGAAGTTGAAGTCCGGCACGACGATCCCGTCGGCATCGACCTGGTGCGCGGTGAGGTCCTTGGTCTCCGAGGTATAGCGCACGCCGCCGGTGAGGCTCAGCTTGGGCGTCACTGGCCAGGTCACCTGCGCGTAGCCGGCGGTGGACTTGGTGTCCTGATGGTAATAGGTCGTGGGAGGCGGTGCGAAGATCGCCAGCGCCCACGCAAAGTCGTTCTTCTCGTGCAGGTAGAACGCACCGGCGACCCAGCGGATCGCGTCCGGCGCACTGCTGCGGCTGCTCACATAGACTTCCTGGGTAAGCTGGTTCTGATCCAGGTCCTGCCGCCACACCTCGAAGCTGTTGACCGTGGACTTTCCGTCGACATCCGCGGCATCGCGGAAGCGCAGATGCCGGTAGGCGGAGATCGAGGTCACATCGAATGCCGCCGCGTGCCAGGCCAGGGTGGCCGACAATCCCCAGGGATCGGTGTGCTGCACCACCGGGGTGTTCGGGCCTTCGTTGAACACGAACGGATCGCCCTTGAGGTTGAGGCTCCCATCGGCATTGCGGAAGCGCCAGCCCACGGCGTCGGGGCTGTTGTCGACCATGTAATCCCCGCGCACCGTGAGATCGAACTGATCGTTCGGCTTGTACAGGAGCGAGGCGCGATATGTCTTGACGTCATCGCCCATGGCGCTGCGACCCGTGGCTGCTTCGCGCTGATAGCCGTCGTTGTTGCGCGTGCCGAAGGAGAACCGTGCGCCGAGCACGCCATCGATGATGGGGACGCCCACGGAGAACTGCGCATCCCGCTGCTGCTTGCTGCCCACACCGGCGGCGGCCTTGAAGTCCACCGCATCCAGCGGCGGCAACTGCGTGTGCAGGCTGACGGCGCCGATGCTGCTGTTGCGGCCATACAGCGTGCCCTGCGGACCGCGCAGCACCTCGACACGGTCGACGTCGAAGAGGTCGACCAAGCCTCCGATTACCCGCGCGAAGTACACGCCATCCACGTACAGTCCGATCGGCGTGTCGAAGCTGAATACGTTGTTGTCGACGCCGACACCCCGGATGAACATCTTCGGCGTGGTCATGCTGCCATAGCCCGGGTCGAGCACCAGCGTCGGCACCATCGACTGGATCGACACCCAGTTCGCGATGCCGTTCTTCTCCAGGTCATTGGCGGACAGCGCAGTGATGGCGACCGGCACGCTCTGGATGTTCTCCGCGCGCTTCTGCGCGGTGACAATGATCTCCTCGATCACGTTCCCGGGCTCGCCCGGGGCAGCCGCCGCGCCGGCTGCGATACTCACGGACAGGCCAGCGGCCATTCCCAGGGTCAGCGAGGCCAGACTGAATCTCGAGCAGCTCATGGTTTGAAATCCCCCAATGTCGATGATGTCTCTTGTTCGATGCGGCGGTCCGCAAGCGCGATCGACCATATCAGCACTCAAAATCAATCTCAAGCACTAACAATCGAAAATGATCATTCAAGATTGAGTTTGAATGTTTAGCGGCGACGCGCTGTAATTCGGCCGATCCATCCGTTCGGAAGCGATTTCGACTCGAACGCCGATACATCCAAACCGCTTCGTGAGCTACAGTCACCGCACGGACCCGTCGTCCCACATGCGGCGATGAGATCGCGGCCCGTGATCAGGCTGTATTGCGGATGATCTGTATACTTCGGCCAACGTTGAACGGATGGTGGGGACATGCATTCGACCGACCGCGAAAGCCTGATCATCGCGCTCATCCGTCATCGCGGCTTCGTGTCATTCCAGGAACTGCAGTCGACGATCGACGCATCGCCCGCCACCATCCGACGCGACCTGGAGCGGATGGCTGGGGAAGGCCGGCTGGTGCGGATCCATGGTGGCGCGAAAGCCAGCGAGTCCGCCACCCATCGCTCGAAGCCCAATGCGATGCGACTTTCGGGTGTTCCCTTCCATGAGAACCTGGGTCGAAGCGCCCCGCAAAAGGCTGCCATCGGCAAGGCCGCTGCCATGCTCTGCTCGCCGGGCGAAGCGGTGATGATCGATGGCGGCTCCACCACCCTGCAGATGTGCCCGCACCTCGCCGGCCTGGACCTGCAAGTGCTCACCAATTCCCTGCATATCGTCAACGCGCTGCTGCCCCAGCCCGGCACCCGCATCGTGGTGCCGTCCGGCGCCGTGTTCCGCGAGCAGAACATCATCCTCGCGGCGGCCGACCACAGCATGCCGCGCTTCCATGCTCCGAAGCTGTTCATGGGGGCGGCTTCCATCGGCGCGCAGGGATTGATGCAGGCGGACATGCTGCTGGTGACGGCCGAACGACGGCTGATCGACCGGGCCGAGGAGGTCATCGTGCTCGCCGACAGCTCCAAGTTCCGCGGCTCCTCGGGGCTCGTGGTCTGCGGACTCGAGGAGATCGACAAGATCATCACCGATGCCGGCATCGAAACGAGCCATCGCAAGCTGCTCGAGCGCTCGCGAGTGGAGGTCATGATCGCCAATTGAGGCCCGGTTGCGTCTACAATCCGCTGCGCCCATGGACGTATCCCACCTTCTCGACTCCCTGAATGACGGCGCAGCGGCAGGCCGTGGCCGCGCCGCTCACGCCCGCCCTGGTGCTGGCCGGCGCCGGCAGCGGCAAGACGCGCGTGCTGGTGCATCGCATCGCCTTCCTGATCCAGGTCGAGGGCGTTTCACCGCACGGCATCCTCGCGGTCACCTTCACCAACAAGGCTGCCGCAGAGATGCGCGGTCGCATCGAGTCCTTGCTGCGCATTCCCACGGCCTCGCTGTGGATCGGCACCTTCCACGGGCTCGCGCACCGGTTGCTGCGCCGTCACTGGCGCGAGGCGGGACTGGCGCAGTCCTTCCAGATCCTCGACAGCGATGATCAGAGCCGCCTGCTCAAGAAGGTGTTGAAGGCGATGGACCTGGACGAGACGCGCTGGGTGCCGCGCGAGATCCAGTGGTTCATCAACTCGCAGAAGGACGAGGGCATCCGGCCCAAGGCCATCAAGGATGACGGTGACCCCACGCGGCGTCAGTTGGTGAAGATCTACGCCGCCTACGAGGAGGCCTGCCAGCGGGCCAACGTGGTGGACTTCGCCGAACTCCTGCTGCGGGCGTATGAGACCTGGCGCGATCACCCCGCGCTCCTCGAGCACTACCGCGAGCGCTTCCGGCACATCCTGGTGGATGAGTTCCAGGACACCAACACCGTGCAGTACCGCTGGCTGACGCTGCTGGCGGGCTCGACCGGCCTGCCTTTCGTGGTGGGGGATGACGACCAGTCCATCTACCGCTGGCGCGGGGCGAAGGTGGAGAATCTGCTGCAGTTCCGCCGCGATTTCCCCGCCGCGCAGCTCTACCGGCTCGAGCAGAACTACCGCTCCACCGGCAACATCCTCAAGGCGGCGAATGCCCTCATCGCCAACAACTCCGGGCGCATGGGCAAGACGCTGTGGACCAGCGGCGCGGATGGCGAGAAGGTGCGCCTCTACTCGGCCTTCAACGAACGCGACGAGGCGGAGTTCGTCATCAACCGCATCCGCGAGTGGATCAACGGCGGCGGGGCGAGGAGCGAAGCGGCCATCCTGTATCGCTCGAACGCCCAGTCGCGGGTGCTGGAGGAGGCGCTGATCAACGCGCGCATCCCCTATCGCGTGTACGGGGGCTTGAGGTTCTTCGAGCGCGCCGAGATCAAGGACGCGCTCGCCTACCTGCGCCTGGTGGCGCATCGCGACGACGACACCTCCTTCGAGCGCGTGGTGAACCTGCCCACGCGGGGGATCGGTGCGAAGACGCTGGACGTGGTGCGGGAGCTCGCGAAGGCGCAGGGCAGCCCGCTGTGGGCCGCGGCGCTCGCCTGTGTGCGCGGTGAAGCCGGCGCCCTGCCGCAGAAGGCAGCGCAGTCCCTCGGCGGCTTCCTGCAGCTCATCGAGCGCATGGCCGGCGAGACCGCGAACCTCCCCCTGCACGAGCAGGTCGATCACGTGGTGCAGCTCTCGGGACTCATCGAGCACTTCCAGAAGGAGAAGGGAGACCGGGGCGAGGCGAGAGTGGACAATCTTGCGGAACTGGTGAGCGCCGCGAGGGGTTTCACGGCCGAGCCGGGAAGCGAGCTGTCACCGCTGGATGCCTTCCTTGCGCACGCGGTGCTCGAGTCGGGTGAGGCGCAGGGCGGAGCGTACGAGGACTGCGTGCAGATGATGACCCTGCACTCGGCCAAGGGACTGGAGTTCCCGCTGGTGTTCATGACCGGCATGGAGGATGGCCTGTTCCCGCACCAGCGCTCCATCGGCGAGATCGCGAGCCTGGAGGAGGAGCGGCGGCTGTGCTACGTCGGCGCCACCCGCGCGATGAAGCAGTTGTATCTGACCTATGCCGAGCAGCGCCGGCTGCACGGCATCGACACCTTCGGCATGGCCTCCCGGTTCATCGCCGAACTGCCCCCCGAGCTGCTCAACGAGGTGCGCCCGCGCGTGCAGGTCTCGCGCCCGGTGTTCGCCGCCCGCCGGCCGATGGAGGAACCCACGCCGGCCGGCATGCGCATGGGAAGCCGCGTCCGCCACGCCAAGTTCGGTGATGGCGTGGTGCTGTCCTTCGAGGGCAACGGCCCCCAGGCTCGCATCCAGGTGAACTTCGAGAACGCGGGTTCCAAGTGGCTGATGCTGTCCTACGCCAAACTTGAGGTCGTGTAAGATAGCCGCACTGTGAAAATCATCATCCTGGGTGCCGGGCAGGTGGGTCGAACCGCCGCCTACCACCTGTCCCGCGAAGAGGCGAACGAGGTCACGGTCATCGACACCGATGAGGCGACCTTACGGGACCTGCAGGACCGCCTCGACATCCGCACCGTCAACGGCAACGCCGCGAGCCCCGCCACCCTCGAGGCCGCCGGCATCAACAGCACCGACATCCTCGTCGCCCTCACCAACAGCGACGAGGTCAACATGCTCGCCTGCCAGGTGGCCTGGACGCTGTACCGCACGCCGAAGAAGATCGCCCGCGTGCGCTCCTCCGACTATACCGAGCGCGGCAACCTGTTCGGCGAGAGCGGCGTGGCGGTGGACGTGTGGATCAGCCCCGAGCAGCTCGTCACCGAGTACATCGCGCGGCTGATCCGCTACCCCGGCGCGCTGCAGGTGCTGGACTTCGCCGAAGGGCGCGTGCGCCTGGTCGGCGTGCGCGCGCTCAAGGGCGGCCTGCTGGTGGGCCAGCAGCTTCGCACGCTGCGCGAGCACATGCCCAAGACCGACGCGCGCGTGGCGGCCATCTACCGCTCGGGGCGCAGCATCAAGCCCGAGGGCGACACGATCATCGAGGATGGCGATGAGGTGTTCTTCCTCGCCGCGCGCAAGGACATCCGCATGGTGATGAACGAGTTGCGCCGCGAGGAGCGCCCGGCGCGCCGCGTGGTCATCGCCGGCGGCGGCAACATCGGCTTTCGCCTCGCGCGCGAGCTCGAGGCGAAGAACCAGGTCAAGCTCATCGAGCGCGACGGCAAGCGCGCCCGCAAGATCGCCGAGCGGCTGCAGAACGCCATCGTGCTGCAGGGCGATGCGGCCGACGAGGAGCTGCTGCTCGAGGAGAACATCGACAGCACGGATGTGTTCGCCTCGCTCACCAACTCCGAGGAAGCCAACATCCTCTCGGCGATGCTCGCCAAGCGCCTGGGCGCGCACAAGGCCATGGCGCTGATCAACAAGCCCGCCTATGCCGAGCTCATCGAGAACGGCGCCATCGACATCGCCATCTCCCCGCAGACCGTCACCATCGGCTCGCTCCTCACCCACGTGCGGCGCGGCGATGTGGTGCGGGTGCACTCCTTGAGGCGCGGCGCCGCCGAGGCGCTCGAGGCGGTGGTGCACGGTGATGCCGACAGCTCCAAGGTCATCGGCCGGCGCATCGAGGACATCTCGCTCCCGGAAGGGACGACGCTCGGCGCGCTGGTGCGCGGCGAGGATGTGGTCATCGCCCACCACGACACCACCATCCAGCCCGACGACCACTTGATCCTCTTCTCCACCGACCGCCGCCACATCGAGGCGGTGGAGAAGGTCTTCCAGGGTTCCGCCTCCTTCCTGTGAGGGGCGCTCGCGCGCGGCCGTGAAAGAAACCCTCTTCCCCGTCGCGCACGTCTTCTCGCTGGTGCTGATGGTGTTCGCGGCCACCATGCTCGCGCCGCTGGTGCTCGCGGTGTGGGGCCTCGACCCCGCGCTGCGCTCCTTCGTGGTCTCCGCCTTCGCCACCTTCGTCATCGGCGCGCTGCTGTGGCTCGCGACGCGCCGCTACAAGCGCGAGCTCAAGACCCGCGATGGCCTGATGCTGGTGGCGCTCACCTGGGTGGCGCTGCCGGCGGTCGCGGGCTTCCCGTTGTGGAACTACCTGCCCATCGACTTCACCGATGCCTACTTCGAGGCCACCTCGGGCCTCACCACCACCGGCGCAACGGTGCTCTCGGGCCTCGAGTACCTGCCGCGCTCCATCAATCTCTGGCGTCACCTGCTGTCCTGGCTGGGCGGCATGGGCATCATCGTGCTGGCCGTGGCCATCCTGCCCATGCTCGGCGTGGGTGGCATGCAGATGTACCGCGCCGAGATGCCGGGACCGATGAAGGACAGCAAGCTCACCCCGCGCATCGGCCACACGGCCAAGCTCCTGTGGGCGGTGTATGCGGGGCTCACGGTGGCCTGCCTCGCCTGCCTCCGGCTTGCCGGCATGAACTGGTTCGATGCGGTGTGCCACTCCTTCTCGGCGCTCGCGCTGGGCGGCTTCTCCACCTATGACGCCAGCATCGGCCATTTCGACTCGGTTCCCATCGAGCTGGTGCTGACGCTGTTCCAGATCCTCGCGGCGCTGAACTTCGCCACGCACTACCTGGCCTGGAGCCAGCGCGGCATCACCGCCTACCTTCGCGATTCGGAGGCCAGGGCCATCGTCGGCGCGCTGGCGCTGAGCTGCGTGGGTGTGGCCGGTTTCCTGTACGTGCACGGCACGTATCCGGATTTCTCCACCGCGCTGCGGCACTCGCTGTTCAACGTGGTCTCCATCGCCACCGACAGTGGGCTGCACACCCAGGACTTCAGCCGCTGGCCCATCTTCGCGCCGATGTGGATGATGTTCCTGTCCTGCGTCGTGGCGAGCTCGGGTTCCACCGGCGGTGGCATCAAGATGATCCGGACGCTGGTGCTGGCCAAGCAGGCCACCCGCGAACTCGAGCACCTCGTGCATCCCAACATCGTGCGTCCGCTGAAGGTGGGCGGCATGGTCATCGAGAACCGCGTGGTGTTCGCGGTGCTGGCCTTCGTGTTCCTGTATTTCATGAGCCTGGTGATGATCGTGTTCGTGCAGCTCGGCAGCGGCCTGGACTTCATGACCTCGCTCTCGGCGACGCTCGCCTGCATCAACAACTCGGGGCCTGGCTTGGGGCTGGTCGGGCCGGGCAGCAACTACGGCGTGCTCACCGACTTCCAGACCTGGGTGTGCTCGGTGGCCATGCTGCTGGGCCGCCTGGAGGTGTTCACGCTGCTGGTGCTGTTCACACCGGCCCTATGGCGCAAGTAGCGGCGGGCCGGAGCCGCCCGCGGCGCCACGCATGATCGCGCTGCTGCAGCGGGTCACCCAGGCCACGGTGGACATCGGGGGTGCGCGCCGGGCGGGCATCGGGCCCGGCATCCTGGCCCTGGTCTGCGCATTGCCCGGCGACACGCCGGAACAGGCCGCGGCGCTCCTCGAGCGGATGCTCCAGTACCGCATCTTCAACGATGCACAGGGGCGGATGAATCTCAGCCTCACCGACATCGGCGGGGAATTGCTGCTGGTGCCGCAATTCACCCTGGCCGCCGACACGCGCAAGGGGCTGCGCCCCGGCTTTTCGGGTGCCGCGCCCCCGGCGCTGGGGCGGGAACTGTTTGAACATCTGGCCCGGCTGGCACTCCAACGTCATGGACGGGTGCAGACCGGCGTGTTCGGCGCCGACATGCAGGTGTCGCTGACGAACGACGGACCGGCCACCTTCTGGCTGGAATACCCCTCCCGCACGCCGTAAGTTGCGAACCGGCGCGCAAACTCTCGGGCGGGCCCGCCTGCCGCCGGCGCGTTTGGCGTATGATGCAAACTCCCCCACCGGGGGCTATCGGAGATGCGATATGTTTGATTCGAAAATGCTTTTGGTCATCCTGGCCATTGCACTCGTGGTGTTCGGCACCAAGCGCCTGCGCTCCATCGGCTCGGACCTCGGCGCCGCCGTGAAGGGATTCAAGCAGGCCATGAACGAGGGCGAGAACGAGGAGTCGGTGAAGCAGATCAAGCAGGAGAAGGACGCCGACTTCGACGCCGCCAAGCGCGAAGCCGACAAGGCCAAGACCTGATCCCCGACCCGCCCGCATGCTGGATATCGGCTTCTCGGAGATCCTCCTCACCTCGGTCATCGCCCTGGTGGTGCTGGGACCCGAGCGGCTGCCGCGGGTGGCGCGCCAGGTCGGCAACTGGATGGGTCGCGCCCGCGCCATGGCGCGCCAGCTCAGTGAACAGCTGGACCGCGAGGTCGCCGCCGCCGACATCTCCCGCGAGGTGGCCAAGGCGCAGGCCGCACTGAACGCGAGCCTCAACCCCAACGCAACCCCGGCGAATCCTTCCGGGAACGCGGCCGTTCCACCGCCGCTCCCGCCCGATCCACCCCCGTATCCGGGTACTCCGGCCTCGGACGCCCAGGCTCCCGGAGCCGCGGCCCCGGGCTCCATGAGCGCGGCTGCGGCCGAGCCGGACGGCGCTGTGCCCAAGCCCCTGCATGAGTGAGGCCGACAAGGAGCCAGAGAGCCTCGCGGAAGGCACGCTGATCTCCCACCTGCTCGAACTGCGTGACCGCCTGCTCAAGGCGCTGCTCGCCATCGGCATCTGCTTCATCCCCTGCGCGACGTACATGAACCAGATGTTCACCTTCGTCGCGAAGCCCCTGATCGCAAAGCTCCCCGCCGGCGCGACGCTGATCGCGACCAGCGTGGTCGCGCCCTTCACCGTGCCCTTCAAGCTGGCGCTGGTGGCGGCCGTGGGCCTCGCCATGCCCTATGTGCTGTACCAGGTGTGGGCCTTCATCGCCCCGGGGCTGTACCGGCACGAGCGGCGCTTCGCCGTGCCGCTGCTGATCTCCAGCGTCATCCTGTTCTACGTGGGCGCGGCCTTCGCCTACTATGTCGTCTTCCCGGTGATGGTCAGCTTCTTCGTCGCCACCACGCCTTCGGGCGTGTCGATGATGACCGACATCTCCAGCTACCTGGACTTCATCATGGTGCTGATGCTGGCCTTCGGCGCCGCCTTCGAGGTGCCCGTGGCCACCGTGCTGCTGGTGTGGACGGGCATCGTCAAATACGCGAGCCTGACCAAGAACCGCGGCTTCGTGCTGCTGGGCATCTTCATCGTCGCCGCCTTCCTCACCCCGCCCGATGCCGTCTCGCAGAGTTTCATGGCCATTCCCATGTATATTCTCTATGAGCTCGGCATCCTCATGTCCCGGCTCCTGCTCAAAGACAAGATCGCGCAACAAGAAGCCACGACAACGTGACGAACGGCACCGGCGCTCCCGCGCAGCTCTTCGGCCATCCGCGAGGCCTCGCGACGCTGTTCTTCACCGAAATGTGGGAGCGCTTCACCTACTACGGGATGCGCGCCATCCTGGTGCTGTTCCTCGTGACGGCCACCGCCAGTGGCGGCTTCGGCATCGATGACCGCACCGCCACCGCCATCTACGGCCTGTACACCGCCTCGGTGTACCTGGCGGCCCTGCCCGGCGGATGGATCGCCGACCGCCTGATCGGCGCGCAACGCGCGGTGATCGCCGGCGGCGTGCTCATCGCCGTGGGCAACGGCGTACTCGCGTTTTCCGCGACCCCGGCGATGTTCTATGCCGGCCTCGTGGTCATCGTGTTCGGCGTGGGCCTGCTCAAGCCCAATGTCAGCACCATCGTCGCCGACCTGTACCCGGAAGGCGGTGCGCGGCGCGATGCCGGCTTCAGCATCTTCTACGTCGGCATCAACACTGGCGCCTTCATCGGGCCCTTCGTGACCGCCTGGGCCAGGACCCGCTTCGGCGATCGCGCGGGCTTTGGTGCCGCTGGCCTCTTCATGGCCCTGGGGCTGGTGCAGTTCCTGCTGACGCGGCATCACCTGCACGGCGCGGGCAGCGAGCCGCACCCACGACCGGGCGCCGATGCCCTGCAGCAGCGGCAGCAGGACTGGCGGCGCCTGGCGCTGGCGTTGACACTGCTGCTCGCGCTGCTCGGCGCCGTGGCGCTGGGCTGGATCCCGGTCGCGCCGGTGAGTCTCGCGCAAGCCACGAGCTGGGTCATCCTCGCCATGTCCACGGGCTATTTCGCCTACTACCTGCTGTTCGCAGGGCTGTCGAGCGAGGATCGCCGGCGCGGCATCGTCATGGTGGTGCTGTTCATCGGCAGCGCCCTGTTCTGGTCGGGCTACGAGCAGGCCGGCTCCTCCATGAACCTGTTCGCCGAGCGCTACACGGACCGGGTGATCGCATCGCTGGGATTCACCATTCCCACCGAGTGGTTCCAGTCGTTCAACCCCATCTTCATCCTGCTGCTGGCGCCACCCTTCGCCGCGCTGTGGGTGAACCTGGGCCGCCGGCAGCTCGATCCGTCGGTGCCCGCCAAATTCGCCCTCGGCGTGATGCTGGTGGGCGCAGGCTTCCTGCTCATGGTCGCGGCCGCGCACCTCGTGGTCGCGGGCAACCAGGTCTCGCCCAACTGGCTGGTGTTCACCTACCTGCTGCACACCATGGGCGAGATGTGCCTGTCGCCGGTGGGCCTGTCGTACTTCACCAAGCTCACTCCCAAGCGCTTCACCGGGCAGATGATGGGCATCTGGTTCCTGTCGATCTCGCTGGGGAACCTCGTGGCCGGGCTGATCGCCGGCGAGTTCGATGCCACCAATCTCGCCGCAATGCCGGGCCAGTACGTGCACATCGTGTACTTCATGGTGGGCGTGGGCGCCTTCCTGCTGCTGATGAGCCGGCCGGTGAAACGCCTGATGGGCGACGTAGAATGAAGAACAAGGGAACAGGGGGATCGTACCAGCCATGCAAGCCGTACCCGCGCCGCAACTGACCTTCAAGGCGATCACCCTCTCGGTGATCCTCACCGTCATCCTCGCCGCCGCCAACTGCTACGTCGGCCTGTTCGCCGGTCTCACCGTGGCCACCGCCATTCCCGCCGCGGTCATCGCCATGGCGGTGCTGCGGCTGTTCGGCCCGCCCAACATCCTCGAGAACAACATCGTCGCCACCGGCGCCTCGGCCGGCTCCTCCATCGCCTCCGGCGCCATCTTCACCCTGCCCGCGCTCATCCTGCTGCATCACTGGCAGCGCTTCGACTACTGGTGGACGCTCGCCATCGTCGGGCTGGGCGGGGTGCTCGGCGTGCTGTTCTCGGTACCGCTGCGGCGCACGCTGATCATCGACCAGAAGCTGCTGTTCCCCGAAGGCGTGGCGGCGGCCGAAGTGCTGAAGGTGAGCGTCAATCCGGGAGAGAGCGTGAAGGTGCTGGGCCTGGCGGCGCTCGCCGGGGGCCTCTTCAAGTTCATGACCTCCGGGGTGCGTTGGATGCCCGAGTCCTTCACGCTCAAGGGCTTCATCGGCGAGCGCGGCATCGCGTTCTTCGGCTACGGCTTCTCACCGGCGCTGCTGGCGGTGGGGTACATCGTCGGGCTGAATGTGGCCGTGTTGGTGGCGCTCGGCGGTTTCTTCTCGTGGTGGCTGGCCATCCCGGTGTACAACGTGTTCTTCCACGATCTCGACCCGGCGCTGGCGCAGCAGCTCGCGGGCCTGACGGCAGATCCGGAAGCCTCGGCCTTCGCCATCTGGCGATCGCAGGTGCGCTACATCGGCGTGGGCTGCATGCTCACCGGCGCGTTCTGGGCGCTGTGGTCCTTGCGCAAGTCACTGTGGCACGCGGTGCGCTCGGGGCTCGCCGCGGGCTCGCAAGGCGGTGCGGTTGCGCACACCGAACGCGACCTGCCCATGTCCGGCGTGCTGGTGGGCATCGTGGTGCTGGTGTTGCCGCTGTTCCTGCTCTACAACGCCGTCGTCGGCAGCATCGGCGTGAGCCTGGCCATGGCAGTGATCATGATCATCGCCGGCTTCCTGTTCTCCTCGGTGAGCGGCTACATGGCTGGCCTCGTAGGTTCCTCCAACAATCCTGTCTCCGGCATTACCATCTGCACCATCCTGTTCGCCTCGCTGGTGCTGCTGTGGATGCTGGGCGCGGAGCAAGCGCGCGTCGGCGCGGTGGCGGTGGTGCTGATCGGCGCCGTGGTGTGCAGCGCGGCTTCCGTGGCCGGTGACAACCTGCAGGATCTCAAGGCGGGCCAGCTCGTGGGCTCCACGCCGTGGCGTCAGCAGGTGATGCTGGCCATCGGCTCCCTGGCCGGCGCCGCGGTGATGGCGCCGGTGTTGAACGTGCTGCTGGATGCCTACGGCATCGGCGAGCCCGCGCATCCCGGCGTGAAGCCCCTGACCGCGCCACAGGCCACGCTCGTGAAGTCGGTGGCCGAGGGCATGTTCGGCGGCCAGCTGCCCACGAAGATGATCGCCCTGGGCGCCATCATCGGCGCCCTCATCATCATCATCGACCTGTACCTGAAGAGCCGCAAGTCGCGCTGGAGCGCACCGGTCCTCGCCGTGGCCGTGGGCATCTACCTGCCGCTGGATGTGTCCACGCCCATCCTCGCCGGCGGCATCGTCGCCGAGCTCGTGGATGTGTGGCATCGGCGCCGCGGCACGAAGGAATCCGAGCTCGAGCAGCGCAAGCAGAACGGCATGCTGTTCGCGGCCGGGCTGATCACGGGCGAAGCGCTCATCGGCATCCTCATCGCCATCGCCATCTCGGCCACCAAGAATGCCGACATCCTGGCGATGAGCGAGATCCCCGGCGGCCAGTGGCTGGCAGCGGTGATCCTCATCGCGATCTGCGTGTGGATGTACCGCGCCGGCACACCACGACGGGCATGAACCTCTCGCGGTGTGGACCTTGCCGCCGCGGCGCCGTGACCGTCGCCGCCCACCACGCGCGGCGCAGGGATGCAGTACGCGACGCGGTACGCGAATCGCCACGCCACCGATCCCGGCTCACCATCGCGCTGAGCGCGGTCTACCTGATCTGGGGAACGAGCTTCATGTTCTCCAAGATCGGCGTGTCGCACCTGCCCCCCACGATGTTCAGCGCCTGCCGCTTCCTGCTCGCCGGCACCGGGCTCACCCTGCTTGCACGCCTGTGGCGCAAGAACCTCTGGCCCTCGCGCGCGCGCGACTGGCGCGACATCCTGATCACCGGGTTCTTCATGGTGGTGCTCAGCAACGGGCTGTCCATCTGGTCGCTGCAGTTCATCTCCAGCGGTGAATCGGCGCTCCTGGCCAGCACCATCGCGCTGTGGATCGCACTGTTCGGCAGCTTCGGGCGTCGCGGCCATCCGCTCAACCTCATGGCCTGGTGTGGCCTGTCGCTGGGAGTGATCGGCACGGCGCTCACCTTGAGCCCGCGTCTGACCATGGGACCGGGCATCGCCGTGCCCTACATGGTGACCCTCGCCGGCTGCCTCGCCTGGTCCATCGCCACCCTGTACTACCGGCACGCCGACACGCAGCTCGGGCCGCTGATGTTCATCGGACTGCAGATGTTCACCGGGGGCCTCATGCAGCTGGCGATCGCGGGGCTGCTGGGCGAATGGCCACAGTGGCACGCGAGCGTTCCCGGTCTGCTGGCGCTGTCATACCTGGCGGTGTTCAGTTCGGGACTGGCCTACACCTCCTACGGATGGCTGACCCGCAACACCACGCCGGCCATCCTCGGCTCCTTCTCCTACGTGAATCCCGCCATCGCTACCTTGGTGGGCTGGTTGTTCCTGCACGAGAAGCTCCTGCCCATCCAGTTCGCCGGGATGCTCGTGGTGCTGACGGGGGTTGCGCTGGTGACTTCCTCGGGCACCACGCCGCCCGATGACAAGGGGCTGGAAGAGCCCACCCCACCCTAGTGTCCCGACACTAGCGCTACACTGGCGCCGATGCGCAGTCCCTTCACGGCCGACAGCTACCAGAGCTTCGAGGAGCTCGCGCGCGAGCACACGGAAGGACTGGACTACCGCATCCACGTGCGCGAGCCACGCGGCTCGCAGGTCGCGATCCTCGCCCCGCATGGCGGCAAGATCGAGGGCGGCACCTCGCAGATCGCCACGCTCATGGCCGGCGAGGAACACGGCCTGTACCTGTTCGAGGGCCTGCGCCAGAGCCAGGACAACTTCGACCGGCTGCACCTGACCAGCCGCTGCTTCGACGAACCGCGGTGCCTTGCGCTGCTGGCGCGCTGCGAGGTGACGCTCACCGTGCATGGCTACCGGGAGGAGGGACCGCCCGACGTGCTGCTCGGCGGCCTGCACGCCCCGCTCCGCGAGGCGCTTGCCACGGCGCTGCGCGCGCATGGACTGTCGGTGGCCACCGAAGGCCATCGCTACCCGGGCCTCGATCCGTTCAACGTCTGCAACCGCGCGCGTTCCGGACGCGGCGTGCAGATGGAGCTGAGCACCGCGCTGCGCCGCTCGCGGCAATGGTCGGGCCTGGTGGAGGCCGTGAGGGACGTGCTGCGCGGTTGATCAGCCGGAATGGCGCAACCGTTCGAGATCCAGGATGCGGATGGTGCGGCCATCGACCTCGATGCTGCCCGCCTCCGTCAGCGCGCGCAGCGTGCGTGACAGCGTCTCTGGCTTGATCGCCAGTCGCGCGGCGAGCGCCTGCTTGGCCTCGCCGAGCACCACGCTGGCGCTGCCGGTGCCGTTGCCGGCGAGTTTCAGCAGGTGGGTGATCACGCGGTTCCTGGCGTTCTCGAAGGACAGCGTCTCGATCTCGCGCATGTGCGAGTGCAGCCGCCGGCTCAGGTCCGCGTGAGTATGCGCAGGCAGGTCGCGCTGCTCGCGCGCAGCACGTCCAGGTACTCGACGTTCGGGATGGCGACCAGCGTCGTGGGCAGCACGGCAATGGAGGTGACCGGGGAATGCGGGCTCTCGGTGAACATCATGCCTCCCGCGAACGACTGCCCGGGGCCGAGCACCTGGACGATCTTCTCATCGCCGCTGCGTGACTGCAGGCACAGCCGCACCTGCCCCTCCATGACGATGTAGAAATGGCGCGCGGGCGAGCCGCGCTGGAACAGGATCTGCTCGGCATCGGCCGTGATCAGCTGGCTGGCCGCGGCGACCGTCGCGAACTGCTCATCATCCAGCGTCGCCAGCAGGGCATGCTGGCGGAGCGGGGAAAATTGATCCAGGTTCATCGTGCGGCCACGCTCTCCAGGTCCGTTCTCATCAGGCGCTTGCCCCACTGGCCGGCGGGCATTCTAGCAGGGTGTATCCTGCCCGCCGGCCCCGCTTGACGCACATCAAGGCACTACAGGGCACGGGGGTGGAGCATGGATGCATCGATACTCCTGCGAATGAGAAACCGATGGAAGCGCTAACGACGATTCTGACCCATCATCACCAGCACTGCGATGAGCTGTTCACCACGGTGGAGGCCAAGGTCCACGAGGGCGACTGGCAGGCGGCGCAGGAGGCCCAGCAACGCCTCAATGCCGAGATAGAATGGCATTTCCAGGCCGAGGAGAACCGCCTGTTCCCGAGCTTCGAGGCCCTCACGGGGATGCGCGGCGGTCCCACCACCGTCATGCGCGAGGAGCACGCGCAGATGCGCGAACTCCTCGAAGAATGCGGCGAAGCGATCGGCCGGCAGGACGGGGCGGGGTTCGCCGACCGCGCCGAGACCCTGTTGATCCTGCTGCAACAGCACAATCTCAAGGAGGAGAACGTCCTGTACCCGATGTGCGAGCATCAGCTCGGTGCCGAAGGTGAGCAGTTCGCTGCGCAATTCGCGCAGGAGATCGCCGCGTTGTGAGCATCCTGATCGACGGCCGCGGCATGCTGCCCCCGGAGCCGCTCGAGCGGACCCTGGAGGCGCTCGACTCGCTGCCGGACGGGGAGTCGTTGACGCTGCTCGTCGCCTGCCATCCCGAACCGCTGCTGTTCATCCTGCAGGACCATGGGTTTGCCTGGGAGGAGACGGTGCGCCAGGACGGCACCCATCAGCTGGTGATCCGCAAACCCAAGTCCGGCTGACGGACGGGTCCGATGCGGCCGGTCACCTTCTCGCTGGACCATGCGCCCTCGCCGGGCGTGACCATGCCCTTCCTCGCCGCGGGGCCCTGTTTTCTCGTGGCGGCCGGCATCGTGCTGGCGGTGCAGGGCTCCACCGCACTCGAGTCGCGCTGGAGCCCGGGGGCGCTCGCGCTCACCCATCTCCTCACCGTGGGCTTCATGCTGCAGACCATGTGCGGCGCGCTGCTGCAATTCACGCCCGTGGTCGCCGGTGCGCGCATCTGGCGTCCTGCCTGGTCGGCGCGGCTGTCGCAAGTTCCCATGCTCGCCGGCGGCGTGCTGTTGCCCTGCGCGCTGGGTGCCGGCGCCTTCCACCTGCTGCTGCCCGCCGCCGTGCTGCTGGCGACAGGCATCGGCCTCTTCCTGCTGATCCTGCTCGCCGGCCTCGGGGGCTCACGCGGGCTGCGCACCGGCGGAACCCTGTGGCTCGCGCTGATGGGTCTCGCCGTCACCGCCGTCCTCGGCACCTGGCTCGTTCTCGCTTGCGCGGGAAGGCCGCTCTTCCCCTGCTTCCCTTCACCGACCTGCACGCCTCCTGGGGCCTGGGCGGGTGGTCGCTGGTCCTGCTGATGTCCGTGGCCGGTGTCGCGGTGCCGATGCTGCAGCTCACGGCACGCTTTCCACGCTGGCTGCTCGCCGCCTGCGCCGGTGCGGTCAGTGCCGCGCTTCTTGCCTGGACGCTGGCCTGCATCGCGGCAGGACCGGCCCTTGCGGGGACATTGGCCATGAGCCTCGTGCTGGCGGCCGCAGGCGTGTTCGCCATCATGCTGCTGTGGCTGATGTTGCGCAGCCGCCGCCCGGCGAAGGACGCGAGCGCGCTCTACCTGCGCTCGCCATGGTCTCGATCCTGCTGCTCGGCGCCGGCAGCATCGCGCTGCCGATGCTGCCGGCATCGCTCGGACCCGCCACACAGGTGGCGCTGGGGGTGCTCACCCTGGTGGGCGTGTTCGTCGCCGCCATCAGCGGCATGCTCTACAAGATCGTGCCGTTCATGCTCTGGCTGCGACTCTCGCGCCTGCACGGGCCCCGCCGCACGCCGGGAACCGCGAGCATCATCCCGCAGTCCAGCGCCCGCGGTCAGTTCATGCTGTTCGGCGTCGCGATGCCGGCCCTGCTGGCTGCACCGTTCGTGCCGGCACTCGCGCGTCCCGCCGGCGTCCTGTTCGCGGCCTCCAGCGCCTGGCTCGCGTTCAACGTCGGTCGTGCCATCTGGGTGCACCGCCGCGCATTCAGTCCGGCCCCGCCGGTGCAGCGGCCGGAGGCTTCGGAACATGGCCACCGGTGAGGATCGCAGCGGCCCTCAGCGCCTCGGCTCCTCGCGCATCACCGCGCTCAGTTGCTCGCCCAGGCTGGCGGCCGTCGTGGCATCGGCAAACCTGCGGATGAAGCTGCCGTCCGTCCTCGGCAGAGCATGAGCAGCAGTACATGCCCGTGGTGATCGATGGCATAGTCCTTCTGGCCCGGAGCCGGGCTCGCGGAACTCGGCGGGTCCGCACCGAAGTGATCGGCACAGGCCCGGCACCCAGGTCCGGCGGCGCCGGTCAGACCGATGATGTAACCGAAATACGCCGTAGCGTGCGAGCACTCGGCGTCACGCTCCGGATCCACGCCGATGAAGACGAGTTGCAGGCGTTCGCCAGCGGGCCCAGCGCCTGGTAGCGCGCGGGCCATGGTCGACAGCGTGGTCGGACAGAGCATCCGGGCAGGAGGGTGCCGAAGGTGATGAGCTGGAAGCGCCCCGGGAAGTCCTCGTTGCCCACCATGCGTCCATGCGCATCGAGCAGCACGTAGCGCGGGTTGACGGGCGATTCGTCCGGGTGGCAGCGCCCGCGGCAGTGGGCGCCCGAATCAGCGGCCTGGCCGGCACGGCGGCCCACATCCTTGCCGGCGCACAGGGCGAGAAGCGCCGCGCAGGCTCGAAGGAGCAATTTTCGCGGACGGCTCATTCGCCCTGCGGCAAAGTCTCGCGCAGCTTCCGGGCGATCGTCTCGAGGCGCACGTTGAGTTCCGCTTCAGAAGGACAGGGCTTGTTACCCTGCACCTGGCCCAGGTAGCCGCGCTGCGTGGCCTGTTCGAAGGCCGAACCGTAGGTCGAGGTGCGCGGCGAATGGTGGAGCATGAGCTCGCGGGCACGCGCGGCGGCTTGCTCTGCGCCGCAGGCCAGCGCCTGCCCGTTGGCCTCGCCGAGCGTCTCGATCGATTCCAGCGCCTGTTTCGCGGAGTGCCTTGTCACGGGCGTCTCGCCCGCCGCAGGCGTTTCTGCCGCCGCCGGCGTTTCTCCAGCCGCGGGCGCTTGGTTTAGCCCGCGGGCGCTTGCCAGCCGCCGCTGCGAACAAGGCGCGACAAACGCGATCGAAGGACTTACGGTCACGGACAGGTCTCCCTGGAGGTCAGCCGGGCAGCAATGCGAGGCACAGGAGCAGCCCGTGCGCCACCGCGGCGAGGATGGTCAGCTTGATGGCGGGCGCCAGCGCCGAGGGGCGCATCGTGCCCCGCCACAGGACCGCGAGCGCCGCGGCGCTGAACTCCAGTGGTGCCAGCGACACCAGCGCGAGCCGGGGAAGCTGGCCGCTGATGACGCAGCCCACGAGCCACAGGCCGCCGATCGCGGTGATCACGGCGTAGCCCGCGCGCGCGCGATCGGCGCCCAGGCGCACCACGAGGGTCCGCTTGCCCGCCAGCGCATCGGCACGCGCGTCCGGAAACTGGTTGATGTAGAGCACGTTGGCCACCAGCAGCGCGAAGCACAGGCCCGCGGCGAGCGGCGCGAAGGCGAAGTCGCGACGCTGCACGAAGTCCGCGCCCACCACCACGAGCAGCCAGCCGGCGGTGATGGCCAGTTCCCCGAGCCCGCGGCTCACGAGCTGCAGCGGCGGCGCCGAATAGCTCCAGCCCACCAGCAGCCCCGCCACGCCGATCCAGATCAGGCCGATGGCGCTTTGGCTCGCGAGCCACAGGCCGGCCGGCACGACGGCGAGCAGCAGCAGGTAGCCGTACTGTCCGGTCTCGCGCTGCGTCAGGATGCCGTTCTGGATGAAGCGACTGCCACCGGTGGCGGGAACACCCGCTCGGTGTTGGCGGCATCGGTGCCATTGCGATCATCGAAGTAGTCGTTGAGCACGTTCACGCCGGCGTGCGCCATGAGGGCGAAGACGATGGTGACCGTCGCGGTGAGCGCGCCGACGTGCACACCGCTCCCATGGGCGCTGGCAAGGCCCACGAGGCAGCCCACGAGCGTCACGCTCAGGAACGGCGGCCGCGTGGCGGCGATGTAGCGCCGCAGCGGATTGGACATCGCCGCCGGGGTGGGTTCGATCGCCGCGTTCATGCCACCCCGAAAAGGCGAATCAGGGCAGGTCGCTGCGCCGGAAGAGACCGTATCCGAGCAGCGCGCTGCCCAGGCCGATGAGGGCGGGATAGGCGAGCGCGAAGACTTTGTATCCGGTCAGTCCGAAGTTGTCCAGGATCACATAGGCGGAAGGGCCGAGGACGATGAGCTGCGGATCGAACATGGCCAGCGCCGCGGTGCGAAACACCTGCAGGGGGTTGACGAGCGCCACGCCCACCGCCACTTCCGGCGCCACCTTCCCCTGGATCATGACGCCGAGCAGGATCAGGTCGAGGAACAGCAGGAGCGTGAGCCAGATGAGGAAGGCCGCGCCCTGTGCGACATCCGTGCTGCGGGCGATGACCGAGACGAGCATGCCGATGCCGAGGAAGCAGGCGGCCATGGTCGCGAGCAGCGCGGTGTAGTAGCCGAACATGCCCCAGGGAACGGGCAGGCCCTTCACCCGCGCGACGATGATGGCGGCGAGCATGGCGAGCATCACCGGCGCGAAGATCGCGACGTAGCGGCCGACGATCTTCCCCAGGAACCACGCGCCCAGCGACACGGGCAGCGAGAGCAGGTACTCGAACACGCCGGCCTCGCGGTCACCCGCGACCGAGCGCACCGTGGTGATGAGCACGAAGATGGGCAGGATGGCCATGGTGAGCTGGATGTAGGTCACCAGCAGGCGCGAGAGCCCCACGAAGCCCAGCACCCGGGATTCGGTGACGCCGAAGACGAACAGCACGGCGACGATGCCGCCGAACACCAGCGTGTAGAGCTGGAACCAGCGCGCGCGCAGGGACTCGACCAGGTCGAGCCGGGCGGTGAGCAGGAGCTGCTTCATGATGTCCTCCTCGTTCGCGCCAGCACCCGCTCGCGAAGCTGCGGGAACCCGATGCTGCCGGGCTCGGCATGATCCACGGCACCGAAGCCATAGCCCATGGGTGATGCGTGACCCTCGAGATACCCGGCGGCGGCGGCATCGAGCCATCGCGGTTCACCGCGGCTGTCGAGCGCCGCCACCCACAGGCGCGGTGCGGGCTCGGTGGGCCACTGATGTGCGGCGAGCCAGGTGATGGCGCAGCCGATGTCATCGAAGTCGTGATGCTGGTTGCCCGGTCCGCCTGCACCTGTGCACGGCGAAGCGTCAGGCCTGGACAGCGCCATGCCACATTGCGTGCACGGCCCGGTGATCCCACTGGATCGCGACGGGGCCCGTGGCGCCGCCTTTCGGCGCGCAGCCGCCCAGCAGCCAGGGGGACAGGGCGCCGGACAGCGCCGCGGCGCCGCCGGAGAGCAGGCTGCGCCGGCTGATCATTTCTCGCCCATCGAGAGCTGGTCGATCAGCGCGATGACAGGCCGACGAAGCGCAGCCGGTCGACGCCCGCGATCTCGCCCTCCCAGCGCAGGCCACCGCCCAGGTCCTGGAACTGCCAGGCGCTCAAGGACCGCGCCAGCGCCGCTTCCGCGCGCTTCACCGTCACGGTGCAGGCGATGCGGCCGCTCAAGCTGACATCCTCGGCGACGCGATCATCCAGCACCACCTTGCCGGTGTCGAGTTCGACCACGCGATTGACCAGCGCCGACACCTCATCGAGCCGGTGGCTGGAGATGATCATGGTGGTGTCGTGCTGGCGCTCGGCGAGCAGGTCGAAGAACATGCGGCGCGCGCCCGGGTCGAGGTTCGCGGCCGGCTCGTCCATCAACAGCACCGTTGCCTGGCGCCCCAGCGCGATGGCGATGAGGATCTTCTGCTTCATGCCGCCGGACAGGCGGACGAACTGGCGGTCGGCGATGGCACGCGTGTCGAGCCCCAGGCGCGCGGCGATGGCACTGATCTGCGCGGGGTCGGTCTCGCACAGCGAGGCGGAGAAGTCGATCAGCAGTCCCACGGGCATCTTCAGCGGCGGCGGGAGCTTGCGGAACGAAGCCGACGGTGCGCAGCACCTCGGCGCGCTGCCGCCGGGGATCCAGCCCCGCCACGCGCACCTCACCCTCGCAGGTGTACTGCCCCAGCAGGCAGCGGATCAGCGTGGTCTTGCCGGCGCCGTTGGAACCGATCAGCGCGATGCGATCACCCCGGTCGAACTCCAGGTCGATGCCGTTGAGCACAGCGGTGCGCCTGAAGCTCTTCTTCAGGTCGCGGCACTGGATCATGTTGTCGGTCGTGGTGGTGGCCTTGAGCAGCATGGCGGCAATACAGCAGCTGGGAGAGTCCCTTGATGTCGAACTTCAGCGAGTGGGTCGGGCAGACATCCACGCACATTCCGCAGCGGGTGCAATCAGGGCCGATGGGCACTTCGACGTCGGTCGCCCGGCCCTTCACCACGGTCTCCAGCACGTGCGGGACCAGGCATACCTTGCGGCAGTCGCCTTCATGCAGGCAGCTCGTGAGCGTGTACTTCACCCGCACCGGCGAGAAGGTGCCGACCACGCCATAGGTGAGGCCGATGGGACAGGCATAGCGGCACCACGCGCGGCGCACGAAGAACACCTCGAAGCCGAGCAGCGCCACCACCCACAGCAGCGCAAGCCCCGGGCCGTAGATCATGGCACGAGAGACGATGCCGGTGGGTGAGATCGCCTCGTACACCGTGTAGCCGCTCAGCAGCGCGAGCAGCGCGAAACCGGCCCACAGTCCCAGTCGCAGCAGACGGTTGATCTTCTGGTCGGATACCACGCGATTCGCGGCCAGTTTCAGGTGCAGCATCTCGGCGACTTCCGAGAGCAGGTGATAAGGACACACCCACGAACAGAAGGTCCGGCCTCCCAGCAGCAGCCAGAGCGTGCCGACGGTGAGCGTGCCGATCAGCAGGTTCACGATGATGTGCCGGTGCGCGAGCATCACCTGCAGGGCCGAGTTCAGGTCGATGAGGTGGAAGCCGATGAAGCGCGAGGCGGTGAGCGCCCCTTCCAGGATCTGGACGTCGAAGTGGTAGGAGACCACGAACAGCATGTTCACCGCGATCAGCACCGCCCAGCGGCGATTGCGCCACTTGTGGGAGACGCCCTTGTTCGCGCGGGCGTTCGCGCGCTCCTGCCGGACCAGCTCCTTGTTGGTCTTGCGCTGCGAAAGGTGGATGGCTTGCGCGGCCGGCGAGATGGACATGCTCTTCTTCGGCTCCCGGCCGAACATGATGAGCACCTGCTCGAGGAGACGCTTCATGCCTTCCAGACCTCCCGCTGCTCGACCTCGATGCAGGCGGTCTCCACCGGGCAGATCATCTCGCACACCCCGCAGCCGATGCAGGGCTCGTGCACGGTGGGCTGTTGATACTGCCGGCCGTCCGAGGTGGTGATGGTCTCCATGGAGATGGCGCCCTCGATGGGACACTCGCGCACGCACAGATCGCAGCGTTCCAGATCATAGGGGTGATCGGCGATCGGGATCGGCTTCCAGCGATCCACCGACATGTAGCGCAGGTGACCCTTGAACTCCTCGCCCCGCGCCTTGCCCTTGAACGGCTTGCCCTTGACGGCGAGGCAACTCTCGGGCCGCACGAGCCGCGCCACGCCCATGCGCTCGCGCAGGTTGAGCGTGTTCTCGGCATCGTGCTCCTTGGCCTTGAGGATGGGCTTGGCGGCGAGTTCGGCGCCCTTGCGCACCGACTGGAACGCTTCCTTCTTGTAGGTGAGCGCGCCGGTGGGACAGGCGAGCACGCATTGCGCCGCGTCGCAGGAGAAGTCGCAGGCCTGGGCGCGCGGCTCGATGAAGGGCACCCCGACACCCACGCCATCGACCAGGTCCGCGAGCTTGATCGCCTGCACGGGGCACACCTGCACACACTGGCCGCACTTGATGCAGGAGGCCAGGAACTCGTGTTCGTCGAGCGCACCCGGCGGCCGCAGCCGCAGCCTCTTGGCGTAGGCCAGCGGCAGGAAGCCCGACAGCGCCGCGCCGAGCACGCCGCCGGCGAGCAGCACGGTGCGCAGGAAGCGGCGCCGCGCCTGGCGGCGGCGTTCCGGGCTTGTGGTCGGCGTCGTGGTCGGCGCCGCCGCGGGCTTGTCTGGCGGCTGCTCGCTCATGGATGCGCTCCCGCGCGCGTGAAGCGCGGCTGGTCATCGCGCATCTGCAGTTCCGGCGCCGACAGTGGCGCGAGGCGCTCGAGGAAATCGAGCAGCTCCATCACCGGCGTCAGCATGAAGAAGCGCGCGGTGGGGATCTCGATCCAGATGCGATCCGCATAGGCGAACTGCTGGTGGGGGGTGTCGCCGAAGCCATCGTGGTTGCGATCGAACCCCTCGTAGGTGTCGAAATAGTTGCCGTGGTAGTCGTTCACGCCGCCCTTGCCGCGCCCCGACTGCACCACGTCGGTGAGATTGCCCTCGAACACATTGTCGGCGAAGCGGTTGCCGCCGAGCTCGCTGGTGAAGTGCACGCCGATGCCGTTGTAGGCCAGGCGGTTGCGGCGGAAGCGGATGCTGGTGCCGGGCTGGAAGGGCGAGAGGTCCGACCCCACGCCCACCGAGCAGTACAGGATCTGGTTGTCCTCGATGTCCGAGTCGCTGGATTCCTTGAACCCCAGCGCCATGCCGGCGGCGCCGGTGGCGTGCGAGATCAGGTTGCGCCGCACCGTCACCCGCTCGGTGTACATCATGTACACGCCGACGATGTTGTCGAAGAAGCGGTTGTCCTCCACCACGTTGTCGTTCGAGAACATGAAGTGCAGCGAGTAGCGGCTGTGGTGTGTCTCGTTGCCACGGAACACGTTGCGGCTGGAGTACCAGGCCACCATGTCGCGCGAATCGCTGATGTGGTTGCCCTGAACGAGGTTGTCGTTGCTGTACCAGAGGCGGATCGCATCACCCCGCATCGCCACCTCGAGGTCCTTGGAGCGGATGCGGTTGTTGCGGACCACCGCATGATTCGACTGCTTCAGGTCGATGCCGAACAGGCAGCCGTCGACGATGAGGTTCTCGATGACGTCGCGGTCGCCGCGCACGTCGAGGCAGGAATCATCGGTGTCGTAGGACTCACCGGAGCCGGTGAGGTGCAGCCCCCGCAAGGTGGCGCCATCGGCACGCAGCTCGAAGACGCTGCCCTTGTCGCCGGCATCGATGGTGACGGCACCGTGGCCGTCGATGGTGAGCGGCTTGGTCACGAGCACCGGACCCCGGTAGGTCCCCGGGGGCGGGGTGAGCACGGATCCCGCCGGGGCGGCATCGACCAGCGGCTGGAAGGCCGGCAGCCGGCGAACACGCGCCGCGCGTTCCTCCAGGGTGTACACGGGCTTCGGCCGGTCGACATCGGCCCGCACTGCGCCATGTGTGCTGCCGAGCTGCTGCGCCGGGTCGGGTCGCTCCGTGTCCTCGCCGACGATGATCTGCGCGGGCAACGCTGCGCTCAGCAGCACCCCGGCGAGCACCAGTCCCAAGTGCCAGCAGGAGCGTAATGAGTGCCCGTCCATGCGGCACTCACCCCGCCGCCAGCTCACGTAGCTGCTTGCGCCGCAGGAGCAGCGCGAGCATGAGGCTGGCGAAAACCACCAACAGGAGACCGAACCCCCAGTAGGGGTACGAATACGTCGAGAACTGCGCGACCTTGCCTTCGCCGAACACCGTGGGCATGAACGGCTTCACGGTGAAGGCGCCCCAGGGATGCAGGTTGTGGCCGAAGAACCAGAGCCACGCGGAGTAGGTCACGACGAAGAAGAAGGGCAGCAGCGCCGGCACCCCGGCCAGCAGCAGCGAGAATCGCCGCGAGCGCGCCGTGCCGATGACGACGACCACCATGGCGAGGATGAGGCCGGCGATGGCGCCGTGGCTCACGGTTCGCACCACCTCGCCCCAGTGCTGGATCTTCGCCGGCTCGTTGAAGTAGGCCGTCGCATCGCGCACGTAGCTCGACACGTGGGCATCGAGGTGGCCGAGGACGTACTGGTCGACGAGCATCCAGCCGGCAACCCCCGCAAAGCCTGCCACCAGCACACCCAGCCGCAGCTTGCGCGCGGACTCGGGCACCATGAAGCCCAGCAACATGACGGCGAAGAAGCCGAAGAAGAATTTCGCCAGCGGCTTCTCCACCGGCGCGCCGGTGGAGATGGGGAACATGCCGACGTAGTGGTTGATGGTATTCATTTCATGGACGCAATCGAGGCCTTCCGCGCCCTTGTTGACGTCCTTGGCGGCATCGATGATCGGGTTGTAGCGCTCCACCTTCTCGTCGAGGTCCTGCTGGATCACCTCGTTCTGGCGCTTGCTGCCGCTGCCGGCGACACTGCAGCCGTTGTAGACCCCGTCGAAGTGGAAGTGGATGCGGATGCCCTGAGGGAAGGCGTCCTTCGGGTAGTTGGGCGCGGTCAGCGCCACCCACCAGATCGGCAGGAAGTAGGCGGCCAGCATCGCGATGAGTCCCACGCTGGTGAGCAGCACGATGGGGCCATTGGTGATTTTCGGCGATTGCATATCGGTCTCGATGCCGGAGCGCAACCCTGTTGGAACGGCGCGCCCCGGCTGGCGAACGAAGTTGCGGCTATTTCTTCGGTGCGCCGGCCTTGCACATGGCGCCGGGCATCTCCAGGCTCGACTGGTAGGCGCTGATGGCGACCAGGTCGGTGTCGGTGTACTTCTTGATGATCTTGACCATGTCCGGGTTGGCGTTGCGGCGCTTGCCATCACGGATGTTGGTCATCTGCCGCAGCAGGTACTTGTAGTGTTGCCCGGCGATGACGGGATAGAACTTGTCGCGGTTGCCCTCGCCGTTCTTGCCGTGGCAGGTCTGGCATTCCTTCTCGTAGAGCTGCTTGCCCGTGGCCACCTGCTGCGCCTCGTCACGGCCCTCGTACTTGCCATGATCCAACGGGATGCACAGGCTGGCGATGTAGGCGGACGCATCCGCGAGTTCCTGCGGATCGACCAGCGAGATGGCGAAGGGGTACATGGTCGGGTTGTCGCGCAGCCCGGCGCGGATGTCGGCCATCTGCTTGATGAGCACGGTGCTGTGCTGGCCCGCGAGCTGCGGGAACGTGCCGTCGGGACGGCCCGCGCCGGAGGGCAGGTGGCAGGCGCCACAGACTTCGTATGCGTCCTTGCCATTCGCGATGTCGCCCTTCTTGTGCAGCGCCTCGATCTTCTCGCCCTCCTGGGCATTCCAGACATAGCCTTGCGATTCGATGCCGGCCTTGGCGGGCGCGGGCGCCTGGGCCATCGCGGCAGAACTGCCGAGCAGGCTGAGCGCCAGAAGTGTCGTGAGTTTCACGGGGTGTCCTCTAGGGTTTGAGCTTGGATAGATAGTCGGCCAGTTGCTTGATGTCATCGTCCGACACCAGCACCATGACGCCCTTCATCGCGGCGGAGTTGCCGTTCGCGCGGGCGCCGCTCTTGATGTCAGCCATCTGCTTCACCATGTACTTGGCGTTCTGCCCGGCAATCTTCGGGTAATCGGGCATCAGCGGCGTCTTCGCGTCCTTGCCATGACACGCGACGCAGGTCTTCTCGGCGTAGAGCGCGGCGCCGTCGGCGAACGCGGTGCCGGCGCAGGCGCTCAGGGCCAGAAACAGAAGGACTCTTGCGAACATTGGATTTTCTCTCCTGAAGGTTGCGGGGAACGGCCCTTGCCTGCAGCCGTTCCCCGCCTTCCTGTGGTTGCTTACTTGGCTACCTTGTGGGCGCCATGCTGTTCGAGATAGGTCTTGGCGCGCAGACCGAGGTCCGCCGCCTTCACCTGGTACTGGAACACCTGCTCGGACCAGAGGTTGGCCTGCTCCCAGTCCTTCTTGCCGGCAGCGGCTTCCGCCTTGGCCTTGGCGTCCTTCATCTTGCCGAGCTGGTCGGTCGCGTCCTCGACCATGCTGACCACATCCGGATAGTCCTTGTAGTTCACGGAGGTGATGTAGCCCACCACCGAGTCGATGATGGCCTGGGTGTCGGCCACCTTCTTCACGGTCGCGCGATAGTCGTTCTCCGTGTAGCCCTGGGTGGCCATGGCCGCCTTGACCGGCTGCCAGCCCTTCGGCTTGACCAGCAGGTAACCCTGCATCTCCAGGTGGAGCGCCGAGCAGAACTCGGTGCAGTAGTAGGGATACACGCCTTCCTTGTCGGCCTTGAACTTCACCGCGACGGTCTTGCCCGGCTCGATCGAGGCATGCACGTTGAACGTGGACACCGCGAAGCCGTGCGTCTCGTCCTCGGCGCGCTCCAGGTTGGTCAGGTAGATCGTCACCTCATCGCCCACCTGCGCCTCGATGGTCTCGGGCGTGATGTGCGAGCGGATGAGCGTGCCGTACACCTCCAGCTTGTTGCCCTTGCGGACGACCTTCTCCTCGCCCGCATGCACCGCGCCCGGATGCGGCTTGTCGGTGCGGCTGTCGGTGCCCACCTTGTAGCGCACGCCCGGCTTCAACTTCTTCGCCTCGATGGCTACCGCGTAGTGCGGCTCGCCCAGCGGCAGCGGCATGTCGTACAGGAGCTGCATCTTGTCGCCGCTGATGTCGATGAGCTGGTGGTTCTGCGGATGCAGCGGACCCACCGGCGTGAAGCGGTCGATGGCCAGCTTGTTGAGCGCGACCAGGTAGTGGCCCTTCGGGGTCTCCGAGTCGCCTTCCATCGTCATCAGGTGGCCGATGTTGTACTGCACGCTGAGCTTGTCGAGCACCTTGCCATCGCAGTAATTCCACTTCGCGACCTGCGAATCGACGTACACCGAGGTGTAGGCGATGCAGGGCTTGGAGTCGAACTGCGTGTGCAGCGGCCCCAGGCCGATCTGCACCTGGCGCTCCATGGCATCGGCCATGGCGATCACGGGGACGCCGTACGGATCCTTGGACTCGAACTTCTTCGCGCGGATCGCCGCCTGGATCTTCTCGAAGCTGAACACCGTGGCATGCGTGTCGAGCTTGCCCGAGACGATGATGAAGCGGCCGTCCGGCGTCACGTCGGCGCCGTGCGGGCTCTTCGACTCGGGAACGAGGAACAGCACGCCTTCCTTGATCGCGGTCTCGAGCGAGAGCACGTTGTGGCCGTTGATCTTGACCGCCTTGCCGGCGGCGACCAGCTCGGCCGCGTGCTTCCAGTTGATGACGTGCAGGTAGTCGGTGTCCTTCGCGGAGCAGCCAGCCTCATACGGCGGGCGCCCCTTCTCGATGCCGCCGACATAGCGCTCGGCGCAGAAGGAGTTGGTGAACGACCAGCCATCCGAAGGACCCTTGCCGGCATCCGACAGGTCCTGCGAATACGGCGGCAGCTCGATGGAGAAGGACTGCGCCGGATCGATGCGGCCTTCGGCGCGGTTGAACTTCCAGTAGGTCACCCCGCCCCGGTACTTCTCGTTGAACTGCTCCAGCGGGTAGAACTTCTTGCTCTCCAGCGGTGCCGCGTACTGGGCCGCCTCGATGACGTAATCGGTGTTCGGCGTGACGAAGGTGCCGCCATGCTCGGACTTGTAGATCGGGTTGACGACGATCTGCTTGGTCTCGAAGTCACGCAGGTCGATCACCGCGACGCGCGGGTTGGCCTTGTCGTTGATGAACAGGAACTGCCCGTCGTACTTGCCGTCGGTCTCCGAGATCGCCGGATGGTGCGTGTCGCCCCAGGCGATGGACTTGCCGTCGATCTTGCCCTCGTCGAGGATCTTTCTGGAGCTCTCATCGAAGCCATAGCCCTGCCAAGGCTCCGGCGTGAACACGGCGAGGTACTTGAGGATGCGCATCGAGGGGATGCCGTAGACGATGATCTGGCCGCTCTGTCCGCCAGAACTGAACGCAACGAATTCATCGCGCCCGCCGGTGGGTACGTACGTCTTGGCCGCCGCCAAGACGTCCTGTTGACTCAAGCCGCGGGCCTGCATCACGTCCTGCAGGGTATCGGCCGCCGAAGCGGCGGCGCCCCAGCCGAACCCTGCGGCCAGCAGCAATCCGAGTGCTCGTTTGGAAGTCTTGTTCATACCTCGCTCCCGAAATTGGTGATCTGCAAAACAATGTGTCGAACCGCGATTACTGTAGGCAGGGGCGCTTCGGTGTCCCTTGACCGAAGTCAATTGCGCGGGCAGGGAGCCTTACCGCTTATCCGTATGAGATTGCGGCGAGTACCGACCGGCGCGGTCGGAACTACTCGGGCTTCAGCGGGAGCGAATTCACGATGGCGGAGAGGGACGCCGCCGCTCCACCCGGACCGAAGAAGGTGAACGTGCCACCGTGGTTCACCGAGGCGGTGATGTGCTGCACGTTGTCCGCGCCCGGGTAGCGCTGCCGCAGGTCGATGTGGATGCGACGCGATTGCACATCCTTCACCGCGGCCAGCCAGCCCTTGGCGCCGCAATTGCCGGGCAGCTCAACTTCCGCCGGGCGGTAACGAGGGTTTGCATCGTCACCATCGTTGAACAGCACGGTGAGGAAGCTGCCATCGCAGCGGTACGAGGCCCAGCCCCAGCCCAGCACCAGGTCGGTGCGCCCGTCACGGTCAAGATCGGCCGCCGAGAGGAACTCCGGCGCCGTCGGGTAGCGCCGGGCCTCGGGCCCGCTGCTCAGGCGCTGGGCCTTCGCATCGGCCTGAACGCGCTGCCCGAGCCAGGTGTTGGCGGCGGCGATGCGGGCGGCGGTGAGTTCGCCATGCGGCTGGGCGATGCTGGCGGGCAGCGATGGCGTTGATCGCACAGCGTCAGGCACTCCGGCTGGTCCGCTCGCAGCGCTCGTTGGAGGCTGCCCTGCAAGTTCGCAGCGGAAGATGCCGCGGTTCAGCCGCGCCGCCAGCTCCTTCGCCCGCGCCTCGCAAAAGCGCCGGTCCGTGCTGGCACGCCACAGGGTCGAGGTGGATCCATCCTTCACGTAATCGACACGACATCCCTGCGCCCCGGTGTCGTAGAGGCGGATCTCGCGAGTCGAGCCGCTGGAGCGGCAGACCCAGGTGGAGGACGGCGAAGCGTCCGCCCACAGCAGGCCTGGCGCGACCGCGATGGCGGTCACCATGGCGATGGCGGTGGCGAGCAAGGACATCCGAGGCTTCGAGCCACTGCTCCGGTGATCAGGGTCGTGCTTCATGCCTGTTCAGTCCAGGTGAGCTGGGTTCGTAACCCGAACCCCCGATTCGTTTCGTGCCTTCGGCGTCGTGCAGACGAGGAAACGTCGACCCATCCGCTGCGATCGCGATCGGCTCAGCGTCGCCGCGACGTCATCGAGAACCCGCATCCAGCGGCCATCGGGATCCGCTGACCACTTCGCCTCCACGAGGTCGAGTTGGCCACCACTCGCGCGCAGGAAATCGATCTCGCGGCCTTGTGCGTCGCGATAGAACCACAATGCGGAAGCGGCGGCATTCAGATCGGCGGCCGCACGCTTGCGCAATTCCGCGAACACCAGGGTTTCCCAAATGGTGCCGATCAGCGGACCCGAAGCAACCGAGCGTGCATCCAGTCCGAGCAGGAAGCACAACAATCCCGGGTCCGTCAGGTAGAGCTTGGGCGACTTGACCAGACGTTTGCCGACATTTTCGAAATAGGGCTCGAGCAACACGATCTGGTTGGACGCCTCCAGCACACTCAGCCATGCACGCGCGGTGTGCGGCTTGATACCCACATCGCGCGCCAGGTCCGACAGGTTGAGCAAGTGCCCGGATCTGACAGCGGCAGCCCGCAGGAAGCGTTCGAAGTCGCGCAGGTTCTGCACGTTCAGGATCTGGCGAACATCACGCTCGAGATACGTGGCCACGTAGGCCGCGTAGAACTCCGATGCGTTGCTGTCAGGCACACGCCATAGTTCCGGATACAACCCGCGCGCGAGCAAGGCAGACCAGCCGGGGTTGGCTTCCCCGAGTTCCTCGACCGACAGCGGCTCGAGCGCAGCAATGCCCACGCGGCCGGCAAGACTGTCAGCCACCTCGCGCATCAGGGTGAACTTCTGCGACCCGGTGAGCAGGAACTGTCCCATCCGGTGCCGATCGCGATCGATGGCGACCTTGATGAAGCGGAATAGCTGCGAGGCATATTGCATTTCATCGATGATCAACGGCGGAGGATGCTCAGCGAGGAAGCGTTCCGGATCCCGCTCAGCTTGTTCCGCTACGCTGGGCAGGTCGAGACTGACCCAGAGATGCTCTGGAAACTCCTGACGCAACAAAGTCGTCTTGCCGGTCTGCCGAGCCCCGGTCAGCACCACTGCAGGAAACTGGCGAGCCAGTTGGTGCAGACGGCTAGCAATTTTCCTCTTATATATCATTTATATAGCAATTATGCCCATCGATAGGCAGAATTGCAATGAGCGCGTTCGAAGCCAGTCTCACGCGCGCAACCGCATTCCTTGCGGATCGTAAAGCGGCTGCAGCCTCACCGTGGCGCGGCGCGGCTCGCCCAGGATGTCGATTTCGAGGTTCTCGCCCTCCTTGGCCAGCGCCGCGGGCACGTAACCGGCGGCGAGGCTCGCGTCCACGCAATGCCCGTAGGCACCGGAGGTGACGTAGCCCACGGCCTTGCCATCCTTCATGAGGGACTCGAAGCCGACCACGTCGGCATCGCCCTCCTGCACCTGCATCACCACGAAGCGGCGCTTCGGACCGACCTCGCGCTCGGCCAGCGCCGCGGCCTGGCCGGTGAAATCGCCCTTGGAGAAATCGACGAACCGGTCGAGGCCAGTCTCGCCCAGCGTGTAGTCGGGACGGAAGTCCTTGTTGAAGGAGCCGTAGTTCTTCTCCAGCCGGAGCGAGGACAGCGCGCGGCCACCGAAGTGCACGAGGCCGAGGTCCTGACCGGCCTCGCACAGATCCTCGTACAGCGACACAGCGAAGTCCGGCGTGGTCCACAGCTCGTAGCCCAGCTCGCCGGTGAAGCCGGCGCGCGTGAGGATCACCGGCGCGAAGCCCGCGGCGCATTCCTTCGCCGCGAACAGCCGGAAGGCCTCGTTCGACAGGTCGATGCGCACCAGCTTCTGCAGCAGGGCGCGCGAGCGTGGACCGGCGATGGAGAAGCCGGCCAGCGTCGAGGCCGCGGAGCGCAGGAACACCTCTGATGGCGGTTCGGCGGACTCGAACCAGCGCAGGTGGAACTCCTCGGCGAAGCCCGAGCCCACGATGAGGAAGCGATCCTCGGCGAGGCAGGCGATGGACAGGTCACCCACGACGCGCCCCGCGGGGTTGAGCATGGGCGCGAGCCCAAGGCGCCCCGGGCGCGGGATGCGTGAGGCGAACACGCGATCGAGCCAGGCGCGCGCACCGCGCCCGGTGACTTCGTACTTGCCGTAGTTGGTGGTCTCGTACAGGCCGACGCGTGCGCGTACGGCACGGCATTCCTGTCCGACGACATCGAACGCTTCCGAGCGCCGGTAGGTCGGCGTCTCGCGCGGCTCGATACCCGGTGGCGCGAACCACAGCGCGTGCTCCAGGCCGAAATTTGCACCCATCACCGCGCCGCGCGCGAGGAGCTGCGCGTACACGGGCGAGCGCCGCACGGGTCGCGCCGCCGGCAGCTCCTCGTTCGGATAGGCGAGGCGGAATCGCCGCGCGTAGTTCTCCGGCACCTTGATGGAGGTGTACTTCGGGGTGGCGAAGCTGCCGAAGCGCGAGACATCCATGGACAGGATGTCCTGGCCCGGATCCCCTTCGGTCATCCAGCGCGACAGCACCAGGCCAATGCCCCCGCCCTGGCTGAAACCGGCCATGACGGCGCAGGCCACCCAGAAATTCGGCAGCCCGCGCACCGGCCCCACCAGCGGATTGCCGTCCGGCGCGAAGGTGAAGGGGCCATTGATGGCCTTGCGGATGCCGACCCGTCCCAGCGCCGGGAAATGCCTGAATCCCACCTCGAAGTACGGCGCGAGCCGCTCGAAGTCATCGGGCAGCAACTGCATGGAGAAATCCTCCGGCGTCTTCACCGGCGCCCACACGATGCCGTTCGGCTCGTAGGTGCCGATGAGCGCACCGCCCCGCTCCTGCCGCAGGTAGATCTCGCCCGAGTAATCCGTGGTGTTGACGAACTCCTTCGCGCGGCCCGCCAGTTCAGGGATGTCCTCGGTGAGCAGGTAGTGATGCTCCATGGCGAGCACCGGCAGTTCGAGGCCGACCAGATGTCCGATCTCGCGCGCCCAGAGTCCTGCGCAGTTGACCACGTGCTGCGCATGGATGCGGCCCTTGTCGGTGATCACATCCCAGCTGCCATCGCGGCGCTGCTGAAGGGCCGTGACCCGAGTGAAGCGTTCAACGCTTGCGCCCAGGGTGCGCGCCGCCTTCACGTAGGCATGCGTGGTGCCGGAAGGGTCGCAATGTCCGCCATCCGCGCGCCACAGCGCGCCGATGAAGTACTGCGGGTCGATCAGCGGGTTGAACTGCCGCGCTTCCTCCAGGCAGATCATGCGCGTCTCCATGCCGAGATAACGCGCCCGCGAGCAGATCAGCTTCAGGCTGTCGAGCTCGCCCTGGTTGGCCGCCAGCATCAGTCCGCCATTGGGATGCAGGCCGCAGGACTGACCCGAGATCGACTCGATCTCGCGGTACAGGTCGATGGTGTATTTCTGCAGGCGTGAGATGTTGGCCTCGCCGTTGAAGGTGTGCATGCCGCCGGCCGCATGCCAGGTCGAACCCGAGGTGAGCTCGCTCTTCTCGACCAGCAGCACGTCCTTCCATCCGGCCTTGGCCAGGTGGTACAGCACGCTCGCGCCGACCACGCCGCCACCGATGATCACGGCCCGGGCGGAACTGTTCATGTGCACTCCTCGTCAAGCAGGATCTGTCGAAGCGAAATGGCGGCGCCGATCGCCGCCCCCGAGTGGGCGAACCACTCCTCCACGTGCCGCGCGAAGCTGATCGGCGCGAGCAGCAGCATGCCGGTCGTAAGGCCCGCGAACATCGACGCCACCTGCGCGAACAAAGTCGCCGACGCGGCTCCCGCCGCAAGATACTCGCGCGGATCGAGGCGGCAGCCCCGCGCGAGGCAAGGCGCGAGTCCTTCGCCCGCGAGATGCCACGCACACCAGCCGCCGCTCTGGTCGATGACCGCGGCCCTTCCCTCGCAAAACCCGTGCCAGCGCATCGCCGTGCTTCCCGACTCAGCGGCCTCGCCGAGGATGATCAACCGCTGCGGCCGAACGGATAGCGCCAGGATCGAGTCGTCGGTGGTGCAGCGGCCGCGCGCGGGCGGCGCCAGGCCCCGTTCGCGCAGGATCTCGGCGAGATCGGGCTCGTGACCGCGCAGGGCGGCAAGCTCGATGACATCGGCGGCGCATCGGGCGATGCGCACGGATACGCCGGACGCCGGCGGTGTTGGGCGGCAATGGCCTTCAGCCTTTGACACGGGCGTTCTCCGCATCCAGCCAGTGGGGTGAGATCACCTCCACCTCGACATGCTCATCGTGCACCGGCGAGGCGGCAATCAACTGCTCACCAATCCGGCGGCGGCCGCCGGCCAGCATCGCAAGACCCACCCAGCCCTCGATCACCACCGAGGGCGTCGCGGAGGTAATGTAGCCCAGGCTGTCGCGCGGCCGCGAACGCGTGACGAGTTGCGCGCCGTTGCGAAGCCGCAGGCCGCGTTCCACCGGCCGCAGCGCCACGAGCTGCAGCCGCTCCGCCGCGTTGAGCGCCCCGCGCCGCGCCGCATCGCGCCCGACGAAGTCACCGTCGCCCTTTGGCAGGCCCGCGAACCCGAGATCATCGGCGCTGGCATTGCCGGTGAGCTCCGCGCCGGTCACATGGCCCTTCTCGATGCGCAGGGTGTTGAGGGCATCGAGCCCGTAGGCCGCGATGCCTTCGGATTCACCCTCCTGCATCAGCGCCTGCCACACCGGCCGCGCGTGATGCGCCGGGACGGCGATCTCGTAGGCGCATTCGCCGGAGAAGGAGATGCGGAACACGCGGCCGGCGATGCCCGCGATCGTGGCCTGCGCCGCGGCCATGAAGGGGAAGGCCGCGTTGGACAGGTCCAGCCCGTCGATCACGCGGGCGGCCACCGCGCGCGATCGCGGCCCGGCGAGAGCAAACTGCGCCCAGGCATCGCCCACATCGGTGAGCACCACACCGAGCTGCGCCGCATGCGCCTGGCGCTGGAAGTCGAGATGGTCGAGCACGGCGGCGGCATTGGCGGTGGTGGTGGTGAGCACGAAATGGCCGGCGCCCAGCCGCGCCACCGTGCCATCGTCGAACATCAGGCCATCCTCGCGCAGCATGATCCCGTAGCGTGCGCGGCCGACGGGCAGCGTCGAGAAGCGGTTGGCGTAGACGAAGTCCAGGAACCGGCCGGCATCGGCACCCTGCACGTCGATCTTGCCCAGGGTGGAGACATCGGTGAGGCCCACGCGCTCGCGCACCGCGCGCGCCTCGGCCAGCACCGGCGCCCAGCCCGGTTCGCGCGAGTACACCAGCGGCCGCAGCCACAGCCCGATGTTCACGAAGCGCGCGCCGGCCGACTCGTGCCAGTCGTGCAAGGGGAGCCGGCGCCGGGGCTTGAAATGCTGGCGCGCTTCCGCACCTGCCAGCGCCGCGAAGGGCACGGGCTGCGCGAAGGGGCGAGGCCGGGTGAGCGCGAGCTGCGCCGGCGGCAGTCCGCGTGCTTGCGCGAGCACGGCAAGACCCACGAGTGCGCCGATGCGTCCCTGCTCCGTGCCCATGCCCAGCGTGGTGTAACGTTTGAGGTGCTCGGGGTGCCCGTAGCCTTCGCGCGCCGCGAGGCGCACGTCCTCGGTGGTGACGTCCTGCTGCAGGTCGACGAAGGACTTGCCGCGACCGTGCACTTCCCAGATCGCCCGCAGCGGGGTGTGCGGCAGGTCCGAAGGCAGGCTGGCGAACAGGTCGCGCAGCTCAGCGTTCCCGCCACCAACCGGTACGCCGTCACCGAGTAGTGAGGCTGCCGCAGCCAGCCCGTCGCGGGCCGCCGCCGCCAGCCCCGTCGTGCCGCGCACGGCGCCCGCCAGTTTCACGACGGCAGTGTCTGCGCTGGCGCCGGCCGCACCAGCAGCAGCACCCGCGTCCGAACGCGCGTCGGCGCCCGCGCCAGGCTCGTCCGGCACGAAGGCTGCGATCTCCTCCTGCCAGCGCGAGCCCAGGCCGAGTTGCGTGGCCAGCGCCAGTGACGGTGAATGACCGCCGGACATCAGCAGCGCATCGGCCTCGACATGCCGCCGTCCCGCATCCGTCTCCACCGTCGCACCGCGCACAGCCTGGCGCCCCGCGACCGCGACGATGCGCGCGTTCGCAAGGACAGGGATGCCGAACTCACGCGCGCGTCGCATCGCAAGTCCCGACTCGCGCACATCGACGATGCCCGCGCTGCCAAGACCAGCTGCGTGATGTGCGAACACAGCCTCGTAGGCTTCATCGTTGTTGAGGAACCACAGTGGCCGCTCGCCGACGGCGACACCGTAACGGCGCAGGTACTGCCCGGCGCCGCCTGCCAGCATCACGCCGGGAACATCGTTGCCGGGAAAGGCGATGAGCCGTTCGAGTGCGCCGGTGGCCAGCACCACCGAGCGTGCGCGGATCACGTGCAGCCGCTCCCGCGGGTCACCGCGCGTTGGAGCGCCAGGCAGTGTCTGCAAGGCCGTGAAAACGCCCTGGCCATAGGCGGCCAGCAGTGTCGTGCGGGTCAACAGGCGCACTCCCGGCATCTTCCCGAGCACGGCCAGGGCGCGCTCGCACCAGCCGGTCCAGCGATCATCGAGCAGTGCGCCGGCGCCCGCGATGAGGTCCTGCTCGAGCAGCAGCACCTCGCGTCCCGCGGCCGCGCAGGCCAGCGCAGCGCACAGGCCCGCCGTCCCGGCCCCCACCACCAACACATCGGCGTGGACGTGCACAGTCTGCGCGGCCGGCGGCGCCGCATCCACCCGCGCCTCGAGCCGCCCCAGTCCCGCGGCGCGGCGGATCAGCGGCTCGTAGAGACGCTCCCAGGCACGCGCCGGGAACATGAAGCTCTTGTAGTAGAAGCCCGCGGGCAACAGTCGCGAGATCGCATCGTTCACCGCGCCGACATCCACGCTGACCGATGGCCAGGCATTCTGTCCGGCCGCCGTCAGTCCCTCGTACAGCGGCAGCGTCGTGGCCAGCACATTGGGCTCGCGTCCCTGCGGACCCTCGAGCTCCACCAGCGCATTGGGTTCCTCGGGACCGGCGGCGACCACGCCGCGCGGGCGGTGATACTTGAAGCTGCGCGCCACCACGCGCCGGCCATTGGCGAGCAGCGCCGAGGCCAGGGTATCGCCGGAGAATCCGCCAAGCACCTGGCCATCGAACTGGAAGCTCACGGGGCGGGTACGATCGATCACCAACCCGCCGGCAATGCGCCTGGGCCCGCTCATCCCGGCCCCGGTGCCGGCAACGGTCTCGGCTCCGGCTCCGGCACCGGCCTCGGCTCCAGCCTCGGCTCCGGCGGGGACAGCGAGTCGGCAGGACCGCCGACGGCCGCGATCTCGTGGGTCACGGTGTGGCGCAGCACCTTGAGCAACTGACGGCAGCCGGCGGTGTGCAGCCACCACTCCAGGTGCCAGCCGCGCGGATTGTCGCGCAGATAGAGATAGTCTTCGACCTGGCCGGCCGCGGCGCCCGCGGCAGGACGCGTGCGGCCGGCATCGCCCTGGTAGCGGAACTCCACCTCGTCGCGCTCACCGCACCAGGGGCAAGGAATCCTCAGCATGGGCAGGGAGTCCGCAGCATTGGGGGGCATCGCCTCATGGGTTGATCAGTGCGCGAAGGGAAAGGGCCCGATGCCCCGCTCATCCACCGGCTGACCGGCGGCGAAGCGACGCAGGTCGAGGTGCGCGGCCAGCGGATGCGATTCGCCGCGCGCGATGAGATGCGCCGTGCACATGCCGCCCGCGGGGATGGCCTTGAAGCCGCCGTAGCACCAGCCGCCATTGAGCGTAAGGCCGGCGAGCGGCGTCGCCGAGATGAACGGCGAGCCATCCATGGACATGTCCATCACGCCGCCCCACTGACGCAGCACCTTCACGCGCGCCAGTCCCGGCATCAGCGTCACCGCCGCCGCCGCGACTTCCTCCACCATGGGCAGCGCGCCACGCTGCGCGTAGCTGTTGTAGCCGTCGATGCCGCCACCGAACACCAGGCCCCCCTTGTCGGACTGGCTGATGTAGAAGTGTCCCGCGCCATAGGTCACCACCTGGTCGAGTACCGGCTTGATCGCTTCGCTGACGAAGGCCTGCAGCACATGGGTCTCGATGGGCAGGCGCAGTCCGGCCATGGCCGCGAGCTGCGAGGAATGTCCCGCCACCGCCAGGCACACGCTGTCGGCGGCCACCGCACCGCGGGTGGTCTCGACGCCGGTGACGCGCTCACCCTCGCGGCAGATGCCGGTGACCTCGCAGTGCTCCACGATGTCCACACCCGCGCGCGAGGCTGCGCGAGCGTAACCCCAGGCGACGGCATCATGGCGCACGGTGCCGCCGCGCGGCTGCAGAAACCCACCGAGTACCGGGAAGCGGCCATTGTCGAGGTCCACCAGCGGCACGCGCGCCTTCACTTCCTCGCGCGTCAGGGCCAGTGCATCCACGCCGTTCAGCCGCATGAGGTTCGCCCGCCGCGTGAACAGGTCGCGCTGCGCCTCGGTATGGAACAGGTTGAGCGTGCCACGCTGGCTGACCATGGCATTGAAGTTCAGCCGCTGCTCCAGGCCCTCCCACAGCCGCAGGGAATAGTCGTAGAAGCGGATGTTGTCGGGGTGAAAGTAGTTGGAGCGGATGATGGTGGTGTTGCGGCCGACATTGCCCAGGCCCAGCGCGCCGCGCTCGAGCACCGCGACATCGCGGATGCCGAAGATCGTCGCCAGGTAGTACGCCGTCGCAAGACCATGGCCACCGCCGCCCACGATGACCACGCGATAGCGCGGTCGCGGCTCGGCGGCACGCCAGGCGCGGCCCCAGCCCCGGTGCCCGCGCAGGGCCTCGCGCAGCAGCCGCCACCCCGAGTAGCGGCCGCGGTCGGCCTCGTCGGGACGCGCTGCCTGCGGCGCGGAAGCGATCGGGGAACTCATCGGTGCGCCATCATAGAACTTTGCGCGCGGCAGTCCATTGCCGTGCTTGACGTGCGGCGCTGCAGGCGACAACGTGAGTGGATGCGGGGAGGCAGGTTGCAGCGGGCCATCAGGTTGCAGGCGCGGGGCGTCGCCCGTACTCCGGCCGTGGTACACACCAAGTCGTTGGCGCCGACGCGGGCCTTGATGTTGGCATTGGTGCTGACGCTGTCGGTGGCCACCGGCCCGCTCCACGCCGCGGTCGTCGTGTCCTCCAAGCTGTCGAGCGAATCCGCGATGATCGGCCACATGATCCGCCTGCTGCTCGATGCCCATGGCATCGCCACGGTGGATCGCATGACCCTGGGCGCAACGCCGGTGGTGCGCAAGGCGCTGCTGGCCGGGGAGATCGACCTGTACGTGGAATACACGGGCAATGCGGGCTTCTTCTTCAACCGGCCGCAGGACCCGGCCTGGAAGGACCTCGACCAAGGCTACCGGCTGGGATCGCAGCTCGACCTCGCCGCGAACCACATCGTCTGGCTGACCCCGGCGCATGCCAGCAACGCCTGGGCATTGGCGGTGCGGCGCGAGATCGCGCAGGCGCAGCACCTCACCACCCTGACGGATTTCGCGCGCTGGGTGCGAGGCGGCGGACCCGTGGTGCTCGCCTGCTCGGCGGAGTTCGCCAATGCCGGCACGCTGCGCTCGCTCGGCCAGACCTACGGTTTCAAACTCAGGCCCGAACAGCTCATCGTGCTCGCGGGCGGAGAGACCTCCGCCACCATCGCCGCCGCGGCCGCCGGCACCAATGGCACCAACACCGCCATGGTCTATGGCACCGACGGTGGCATTGTCGCGGCCAACCTCGTGATCCTCGAGGATGACCGGCACGACCAGCCCATCTATGCACCGGTACCCATCATGCGCGAGTCGGCGCTCGCCGCGAATCCGCGCGTGGCGGAGATCGTGAAGCCGCTGATGGACTCCTTCGACGCCGACACGCTTCGCCGCCTGAACGCGCGCGTGCAGATCGACGGCGAGGCGGCCCAGGCCGTGGCCGAGGATTACCTGCGCTCGCGCAGGTTTCTGCACTGATGCCGCGCCGCCTGCGACCGGATGCGCTGGGCGTGCTGCTGGTCGCGACGGGTCTGGTCGGCCTCGCGCTGCCGTTCCTCGTGTTCAAGGCCAATCGCGTCGTGCCCGGCGTCGCGCACGCGATCTTCTCCCTGCCCGCCAACGGCCTCGCCTGGGGTCTGTACGCCTGCCTGCTGCTCGCCGCCGTGGCCGCGCTCTACGGCGAGGACGCGCGCGTGCGGCTGGCCATTGCGCTCGCGGCGCTGGTGATGCTCGGCTGCACCGTGGCGGCCGGTGCGCAAGGACTGACCCCGCCCGGCAACCGCGTGGTGCGCATCGCCCCCGGCGCCGGATGCTGGCTGCTGCTGCTGGCGGTGGCGATGCTGACCACCGATGCGGTGACGCGCCTGAGGCCGAAGCCCCTGGCGCGCATCGCGATGCTCGCCGCCTTCCTGCTCGCCGTGTCGCTGGCCTTGCGGAGCGGCGCCTTCGAGCACCTGTCGGTGATGCGCGAGTACGCGGTGAATGCCGAGCGCTTCATGCGCGAGCTGCGCACGCACCTGCTGCTGACGCTGGGCTCGCTCGCGGCCGCCGTGCCGGTAGCGCTGCCGCTGGGCACGCTGTGCCATCGGCACGCCCGGCTGCGCGGCGCGGTGCTCGGCGTGCTCAATCTCGTGCAGACCCTGCCCGCGATCGCGCTGTTCGGCATCCTGATGGCCCCGCTCGCCGCGCTGGCGGCGGCGCTCCCCTGGCTGGGCGCAATAGGGATCCGTGGCATCGGCGCCGCGCCGGCCGTGATCGCGCTGTTCCTGTACTCGCTGCTGCCCATGGTGGCGAACACGGTCGCAGGGCTCGCGCGCGTCTCGCCCGCCGCCATCGAGGCGGCGCTGGGCATGGGCATGACGGGAGGCCAGGTACTCGCACGCATCGAACTGCCGCTGGCGCTGCCGGTCATCCTCACCGGCGTGCGCATCGTGCTGGTGCAGAACATCGGGCTTGCCACCATCGCCGCGCTGATCGGCGCCGGAGGCCTCGGCGCGTTCGTGTTCCAGGGCATCGGCCAGACCGCCATCGACCTGGTGTTGCTCGGCGCGCTGCCGACCATGGCGCTGGCCTTCTCCGCGGCGGTGCTGCTCGATGCGGCGATCGAATCCCTGGAGCGCGTGCCCGCATGATCCGCATCGAACAGCTCACCAAGCAGTACGGTGGGACCACCGTGGTGGACGATGTCTCGATGGAGGTCGGCCGCGGCGAGGTGGCGATCATCGTGGGCACCTCGGGCTCGGGCAAGTCCACGCTCCTGCGCATGATCAACCGCCTGGTCGAGCCCACGCGCGGCCGCGTGTTCATCGACGGCCGCGACACGCGCGAGGAGCCGGCGCACCTGCTGCGGCGGCGCATCGGCTACGCCATCCAGAGCCATGGCCTGTTCCCGCACCGCCACGTCTTCGACAACATCGCCACCGTGCCGCGCCTGCTGGGCTGGGAGGAGTCGCGCATCCGTGCGCGCGTGCACGACCTGCTCGAGGTGTTCCAGCTCGATCCGGCGCAGTTCGCGCAGATGTTCCCGCACCAACTCTCCGGCGGACAGCAGCAGCGCGTGGGCGTGGCACGCGCGCTGGCCGCCGAGCCCGCCGTGCTGCTGATGGACGAGCCCTTCGGTGCGCTCGACCCCATCATCCGCGGCAAGGCGCAGGACGACCTGCTCGCCATCCAGCGCCGGTTCGGCACCACCATCGTGCTGGTGACGCATGACATGGACGAGGCCTTCCGGCTGGGATCGCGGGTGGCGGTGATGAGCCAGGCGAAGCTGCTGCAGTATTGCGCGCCGGCAGAGCTCTTAAGGCAACCGCGCAACGAGCTGGTGGCGCGCATGACCGGCCTTGCGGATCGCGCGCTGCGGCTGATGTCGCTGACCCGCGCGGGTGACGCTGCGGGGCGCGCAGCCGATGCGCCAGCGAAGGAACGGGCTGAGGCGTTTGCGCCCGAGGGAGGGAGGGCTGCGGGCGTCGCGCCGGTCAGCATCGCGCCGGTCCGCGTCGCAGCGGACGCCAACCTGCGCGATGTGCTGTCCGAGCTGGTATGGCGCGGCGCGACGCAGGCGCAGGTGATCCGCGATGACGGCCAGGTGCTGGGCACGCTGAGCCTGGGCGGCCTGCTGGCCTACGGGCGCAGCGGCTGATGTCCTGGCGAGCCCTGTCGCTTCGGCTCCCGGCACTGGCGTTGCTGGTGGTCTTCCTGGTCGTTCCGCAGCGCTTCGCGCCGCTGTTCTCGCCGTTCGCGCACGACGGCGCGCCGGCGATCTACGACCAGGGCGACCTGCTCACCCTGACCCTGTCGCACCTGGGGATGGTGTGCATCGCCGCGCTCGCCAGCACGCTGGTCGCGGTGGGCCTGGGCGTGCTCGTGACGCGGCCAGGCGGCGCGCCCTTCCTGCCGCTGTCGCGCACGCTGGTGAACATCGGCCAGACCTTCCCGCCCGTGGCGGTACTGGCCGTGGCCGTGCCGTTGGTGGGTTTCGGCCTTGCGCCCACGCTGATAGCGCTGTTCGTTTACGGCCTGCTGCCGATCTTCGAGAACACGCTCGTGGCCCTGAAGACCTGTCCATTGCAGATACTGGAAGCGGCCAGCGGGATGGGCATGAGTCCGCTGCAGCGGCTGTGGTCGGTGGAGTTGCCGTTGGCGCTGCCGTTGATCCTCGAAGGCGTGCGGCTGTCGCTGACCATCAGCGTCGGCACGGCCACCCTGGGCTCCACGGTGGCGGCCAAGGGCCTGGGCGAGGTGATCATCGCCGGCCTCCTGTCCAGCAACGACGCCTTCGTCCTGCAGGGCGGGATGCTCACCGGGGCATTGGCCATCCTGTTGTATGACGCCATGCGCGTGCTGGAGAGATATGTCGGACGGTCTTGATCGCCTTTCGGGGGCTTTTGATCGCTACTGGGGCAAGGCTCGGATGGGAGCGCCAGACGCATCCCCAAGTTGGCATTCGTTACGGCTGGTAGGCACTGTTTGACTGATTCTGAAGGTATGCACACCCTTACCGACGACGAACTGCGGCGCGAACCACAAACATTGCTTGACGATGCCAGGCGCGGCCAGGTAACCGTGATCACGATCAGCGGACAGCCTTTGGTCATGACCCTGCCGCTTGCCGAGGGTCGGGCCTTAGGAGATGTCCTGATCGACGTTGCCGCACAGCTATACGATCAGGAGCGCGTCAGTCTTCAACGTGCCGCCCGCATTGCCGGTCTGTCGTACAGCGAAGCCATCGACGAATTCGGCCGACGTGGAATCGCCACCATCCGGCTCCGAGCCGGCGAACTTGAGCATGAGCTCGCCGCCTTCGACGCATGATCCTGCGCGGGCACGGGATGTGCCTGCGCTGCGAGTGGTCGTTTGCGATGCCGGTGCGTCGATTCATGACTTGACGCGGGGATGCACGGCAAGGCGCAAGCCCATGGCCTTCAGCATGGAATTCATGCTTCGCAGCTCCGGATTCCCCTTACTCGACAGCGTGCGGTAGAGCGTCGTCGCGTTCAGCCTGGCTTTGTTGGCGAGCGTCTGGACACCGCCCATGGCATCAGCGATGCGTCGCATCGCGAGCATCAGTTCCTGCTCGTCACCGTCTTCCAGGATGCCATTGAGGTATGCCGCCGCGAATGCCGGATCGGAGCGCAGGCTTTCGATCGTGGCCTCTTCGTGACTTCGGAACGGCATAGACTTCGTTCGGCGCGCCATTACCGTCTCCGCTTGCAAGCGGTCAAGTAGTGAATGATCTGCATGAGCAGTTTCGCTCATAAGCGAAAAATGCTGCAATTCCATTGCGAGGAAACGGGCGTCCTGCCGTAGGACTCCTTGCGGTGGCTGGAGCGGTGGATTTGCCGCAGCGCACCTGACCCGTGATGCGCTCCGCCCTACGCGACAATACTGACGGTGTCTTTCCGGGCATTGGTTACAATCCCCGTCAGAACCTTCCGACAGGCTCGCCATGTCTGCCACCCTCGAACAGCCGTCCACCCTACCCGGCAGCCGGGACGTGGCGGTTTCCGCGGTGGAGATGCCCACGCTGGCGCTCATTCTCCTCGCCTATGGCGGCTGGCTGATCCTCACGTTTTCCTACGGTCGCTGGCCGCTGGCCGTCATCGCGCCGCTCACGGCTGTGCTGATCATCCTGCACAGTTCGCTCCAGCACGAGATCCTCCACGGCCACCCGACGCGCCTGGCCTGGCTCAACCGGCTGTTCGGCGTCGTGCCGCTCTCGCTCTGGCTGCCCTACGATCGCTACCGCGTCACGCACCTCGTGCACCATCACGACGACCGGCTCACCGATCCGCTGGATGATCCGGAGTCTTACTACTGGACGGCCGAGCAGTGGAAGGCCAAGGGACCGCTGTCGCGCGGCATGCTCGGGCTGCAGCAGACCCTGGCCGGCCGCGTGTTGCTCGGCTCGTTCTGGCGACCGGCGCTGTGGCTCGTTTCCGAGGCCAGGGCGGTGTGGCGAAACGAGCCTGGCCTTCGCGCGGTGTGGGCCCAGCACCTGTTGTGGTGTGTGCCGGTGGTGTTGTGGATCAAGCTCGTGTGCCACATGCCGCCGTGGATCTACCTCGTGTGCATGGTGATCCCTGCCAACGGCATCCTGCTGATCCGTTCCTTCGCCGAGCATCGCGCCGTGGGACCGGTGCGCGAGCGGGTCGCGATCGTCGAGGGCTCGCGAATCCTCGCGCCCTTGTTCCTGTACAACAGCCTGCACTCACTGCACCACGAGTCGCCTGGCATTCCCTGGTACCGCTACAACGAGCACTACCGGCGCGAGCGAACGCGGCTCATCGCCGAGAACGGCGGGCTGGTGTACCAGGGGTATGCGGACCTGGCGCGGCGCTACCTGTTCTGGCCGCATGATGTGCTGGTGCATCCCACCGGACGGGCACCGGGCGCGGGTCAAGCCGGTTCCGCGTAACCCGCGTCGCGAGCCTCCCGGTCCCACTCCAGCAGCACGGCATAATCCGCCGCGCTGACCGCAGCGAACCCGTCGATCAGCAATGCCTCGCCCAGCGGCGCGAACCACGGGCGGCCGCGGGCGGCGAGGAAGGCCGCACGCAACCGTTCGAGATCCGCCGCCGGGATGTCTGCCGCGGCGACGAACGCCGGCATCGGCGCGCAGGCGGTGGATTCGAGCACGCGGATGCCGCTCACCAGCTCCGGCGCATGCCGCGCAAGCAACGCGTGCCAGTACGCATCCAGCGGTCCCACATCGATCGTGCCCGCTCGCACCTCGTCCAGCACCCGGCGCGCGGTGATGAGCTCGCGCGCCATGCTGGCGTACAGCGCCGGGCGCGCCGGCGTGCGATGCGCCAGCAGGTGATGCCGGAAGGCGTTGAAGCCCGAGTGCGAGTGCGACACCGTCCAGCCGGCGCGATGGCCGAAGGTGTCGGCGAGAGAGCGGAACGGCGCACCCTCGCGCACGATGAGATCGCTCCGGTAGACGGGTCGGCCGCCGGCCCAGGCCATGCGCGGCACGGGTGCGGCGATGGGCTGCACCGGCGCAAGTCCCAGCGCGATGGGAAAGCCGCACATGAACACCGCGCCGAGGTCGGGCCGCGCCCACAGTGTCTCGAGCGGTTGCGGCGCGGGATAGGGGACATACTGGAGCGCGACGCCCGCCTCTTGCGCCACCTGCGCCAGCAGTTGTTGCCACAGCGCCTCGACGGCCGGCGTCACCGCGTACATGCGCGCGTTCGCGATGCGCGGGTTCATGCTGCCGCGCCTGCTCAGGCGCCCAGCTCCCGCGTGCGGCGCGCGATGTAATCGTTCACGGCCTCGCGCACCGCCGGGTCCAGCGGCGGCGGTGTGTGTTCGGCCAGCAGCTTCTTCCACAACGCGGCGGCCCGCCGGGTTGCATCGAGCGAGCCGTGTTCGGTCCAGGTCTCGAAGTTCGACCAGTCGGCCAGCAGCGGCCGGTAGAACGCTGTCTGATAGCGCGCGAGGGTGTGCGGCGTGCCGAAGAAATGCCCTCCGGCCGCGACGCCGCCGATGGCCTCCACCGCCAGATCATCGTCACTGAACTCCACCGGCGTGAGGATGGCGGCCCAGTTGCGCAGCAGCTCCGCATCCACCACGATCTTCTCGAGCGAAGCGGCAAGGCCACCTTCCAGCCAGCCGGTGGCGTGGTTGATCAGGTGGCTGTGGCTGAGGATGGCGGCCTGCAGCGAGAAAGCCGTTTCCCAGGTGGCCTGCGCATCCACGCAGGGCGAGGCGTTCACCGCGCTGGTTCGCACGGGCAGCTTCAGCCGCCGGCCGATCTGCGCACCGGCGATCACCGCGTGCACGTACTCGGGCGTGCCGAAGGCCGGTGAACCCGTGCGCATGTCCACATTCGAGGTGAAGCCGCCGAGCACGCAGGGTGCGCCGGCTTTCAGCATCTGGCACAGGGTCACGATGGCGAGCTGCTCGGCCGTCTGCTGCACCAGCGCGCCGGCGAGCGTAATGGGCGCCATCGCGCCCATCAGCGTGAACGGGGTGATCACCACGCACTGCCCATGGCTGGCCATCACCATGATGTTGTCGAGGATCTCTTCGTCCACCCGCCGCGGCGAGTTCACGTTGGTGATGGTCATCAGCGTGGGCCGCTGCGCGAGGGACTCCACGCTCACGCCATGTTCAATGGCCGACATCGCGATGGCATCGTGCGCCTGAACACCGCCCACGCCGCGCGCCGCCCAGGGGCGGTCCGAGCATTCGATGTGCGCCTGGTAGGCGGCCAGGTGCCGCACCGGCACGGGCACGTCCACCGGTTCGACCACCATGCCGCCCTGCCAGTGCAGCACGCCGAGTGCCTGGGTGAGATCGAGGATGCGGCGGAAGGCGGCGATGTCGCCGTAGCGCCGCCCGCCCTCGAGATCGGAGATGTTGGGCGCGCCATTCACCGGCCCGAAATTCACGATGTTGCCGCCGACGTGCAGGTCGAAGGCCGGGTTGCGCGCGTGCAGCACGAAGCGTTCCGGCGCCTTGGCCAGGTACGACTCCACGAGCGCGCGCGCCAGGCGCACCGTCTGCGTGTCCTCCTCGACCTGCGCGCCGCCGCGGCGGAACTCGGCGCGCGCGCCGGCGCTCCTGATCTCGAGGCCGGATTCCTCGAGCACCCGGTACGCGGCGCTGAGGATGCGCTCCACCTGTCCGGCGTCCAGCACCTCGAGCGGCGGGAAGGGGTTGGCGAGCCGCGGGATCGGCGCGAACGTGGGTCCCGGAATGCGCACACTGCGTGCGCGCCGCCGCGGCGAGGGAGTGTCGCTCACGGCGCGGCGCGCGTCATTTGCGCTTGACGATGATCTCGAAGCGGCCGCGCGGGCCAATGAACCAGGAGCCGATCATGCTCACCACGCTCACGATCAGCGCGCTCCAGAACGCCGCGCCGAATCCGGTCAGCGTCATGCCGGGCAGCATCCAGGCCACGAGCGCGAGCATCGCGGCATTGATGACCAGCAGGAACAGGCCGAGCGAGAGCAGCGTCATCGGCAGCGTGAGCAGGATGGCGATGGGCCGGACAATGGCGTTGACGAGACCCAGCAGCACGCCGGCGAGGATCAGCGTCTGCGGTGAGTCGATGCCAAGGCCGGGCACCCAGGCGGTGGCGAGCCACAGGCCCAAGGCGACGATGGCGGCGCGAATCAGGTATCCGAGCATCTGGCGAACCTCGTGTCGGGACTCGCGCAGCATTGTGGCACGAACCGCGCGCCGGCGGTGCGAGGGTCAGTAATCGAGTCCGGGGAGCGGGGGTTCCTTGCGGACCGGAGTCGCCACCTTGGGCTTGGGCGGGTTCTCGAGCATCACGCGCATGCGCGCCAGCAGGCGCTCCCAGCCCATGCGGATCTTCACGTACGACCGGTCCCAATCCGGGGCCTCCGGAATGCCGGAGCCGAGCAGGCGAAGCGCGGTCTTGCCGGGCTTCGCATCGAGCAGGAAATCATCGACGATGGCGCTGTCGCAGCGCGGGAAGTCGCGCGTGTTCATGTAGATCAGCCGCAGGCGCCGGTTCGGATCGAACACGTCGATGTGCGCCTCGCGCAGGTTCGTCCCCGGCACGCCGGTCCGGTACAGCCCGCCCCGCCGGGCATCGACCTGGGCCTCGGTGTTTTGCCAGATGCGGATCATCGAGGGCTGGGTCAGGGCGCGCCATACCCGGTCCACCGGCACGCTCACCTCGACGAGGTGGGCATAGCCACGGGTTCCGGAGCGGTCTTCCTTGCGTCTTGCGCTCATGATGGGTGCGATATTGTGCCGATTATGGCAAGCGGCGGCGTGAAGGGCGTCGCGGTGTTAGCATCGAATCGGCCCAGCCAATTCCCAAAATGGCCCCTGGCGAGGACTTCCCGGCATGCTCTACGTGGACATTGTGATCGGTCTGGCAGCTTTGCAATTCCTTTACTTCGGGGCGCTGGCGGGCCGGGCCCGGGAGCGGTACGGGATCAAGGCCCCGGCCACCACCGGCAACGAGACTTTCGAGCGGCATTTCCGGGTGCAGATGAACACCCTGGAGAGCCTGCTGCTGTTCTACCCCGGCATCTACCTGTTCAGCGGCCATGTGAGCACCCTGTGGGCCGCCATCCTCGGGGCGGTGTACCTGGTGGGACGGCAGATCTACGGGTACGCCTACGTCCGCGACCCGGCCAGTCGCGGCCCGGGCTTCGGCATCGGCATGGTCGCGACGCTCGTGCTGCTGGTGGGCGGGTCGGCGATGGCCCTCTGGCACGCCCTGCACTGAAGCGCCGTCGGCTCAAGCAGGGGACGGCGGCCGCCGCAGTTCCTTGTCCCGGCGCATCCGCCGGTCGGCCAGGTTCATGAGCTCGCGCGCATCGCGCCCGTCCTTCGGAAAGCTCGCCATGCCGATGCTGACGGTGCAGCGGATCATGCGGCTGCGCACATCCAGCGTGGTGCTGTAGACGGTGTTGCGGATGCGCTTCTGCACGGCGTCGGCGGCCTCGGCATCGCTGGCCGGCAGCAGCACCACGAATTCGCCCGCCGAAAGGCGTGCGCTCGAGTCGGTGCCGCGCACGCAACGGTCGATGCACTGCGCCACCAGCCGGATGGCGGCATTGCCGGATTCGAAGCCGTAGGACTCGTTGATGGCCTTGAGTCGGTCGATGTCGATGCTGAGCAGCGTGTAGCCGGACTTCTGCGAGTCGAGCAGCGCGTGCTGCTGCTGCAGGACCTCGGTGAACGCGCGCAGGTTGAGACAGCCCGTCAGCTCGTCGGCCTGCGCGAGGGTCTCCAGGTGCTCGCGCGCCTCGGTGACATCGGCCGACAGGGTGGTGGTGAGATAGGCGACGAGGAAGTACGGAGTGAGCGCACCGACCGCCTGCGCGGCGTAGCGCAGCGATAGCACGTCGGTGTCCGGTGCGGCCATCGCCATGATCATGTGGCAGCAGCAGATCGCGGCCACCTGCAGCAGCGTCAGCGCCCGGCCCAGGGTGAGCGCCGAAAGGACGATGGGCAGCAGGTAGAGGTTCAGCAGCGGGCTGTCGTTCTTGCCCGTGAACCAGAGCACGCCGGTGATGAACACCATCATGGTCCAGGACTCGATGGCGAGCTTCACGCTGGTCTGCTGAGGGAAGAAGCGCCGCGCCCGGAACAGCACGATCATCGCCGTGAAGCCGGCCATCATGCCGGCCACCGGCCAGGCCTGCTCGGAAGGCGCCTTGGACCAGATGAGCACCAGCGCCACCAGCAACAGGCACAGCGTCTCCACCGCCGTGGTGCTGCGGATGAAGCGCCGCAGGTTGAGCGGCGTTCCTCCCGTCGGTTGTTCCTTGGTGAAGATCGACATCGCGTCAGTGCAGCCGGGCGGTCAGTTGCGGGCCATGGGCGGCCTGTGTGCCGAGGCGATGCAGCTCCTGCAGCGCGCGCCGAACTTCCGCATCCTTGCCGATGGCAGCATCGTCCTCGCCGTCCGTCCCCGGTGCAGGGCCCGCGTCGCGCTCGATCAGCACGTCGGGCTCGATGCCCTTGTGGTTGATCGAGGCGCCCGAAGGCGTGAAATAGCGGGAGGTGGTCAGCTTCAGCGCGCGGCTGTCGGAGAGCGGGATGATGGTCTGCACCGAACCCTTGCCGAAGGTGCGCCGGCCGACCAGCGTGGCGCGGTGGTTGTCGTGCAGCGCCGCGGCGACGATCTCGGCGGCGGAGGCCGAACCTGCATTCACCAGCACGACGATGGGGGCGCCCTTCAGGTCATCGCCGGGCGTGGCGTCCATCTCGAAGCGCGACTCCTCCGTGCGGCCGCGGGCGGTGACGATGATGCCCTTGTCGAGGAACTCGTCCGACACGGCGACGGCGGCCTCGAGAACGCCGCCGGGATTGTTGCGCAGGTCGAGCAGCAGGCCCTTCAGGGGCCGCCCGCCGTTGCGTGCGATCATGGCCGCCACGTCCTTGGCGAGGTCCTCGCCGGTGTTGTCGCTGAACTGCGAGATGCGGGCATAGCCCACGCCCGGCTCGGCCATCTGCCACTTCACGCTGCGCAGCTCGATGCGCGCCCGCTTGAGCCTGAACTCCAGCGGCTCGGCGAGGTTCTCGCGCTCGATGCCGATGCGCACCTCGCTCCCTTCCGGACCGCGCATGCGGCGAATCACCGCATCGAGCGAGCCGGTCTCCACCGGCACACCGTCGATGCTGATGACCACATCGCCCGGATGGATGCCCGCCGCCGCGGCGCTGCCGCCGTCGATGGGCGTGATCACCACCACCGAGCCATCCTGCAGCGACACCTCGAGCCCGACGCCCGAATACTCGCCGCTGCTGGAGATCTTGATGTCCTCGTAGTCCTCGCCCTCGAGGTACTCGGAGTGTGGATCGAGCGAGGAGACCATGCCGTGCACGGCGGCGGTGAGCAGCTGGTGATCGTTCACCGGGTCGACATAGTCGCGCTTGACGCGCTCGAGCACCTCGGCGAGCAGCCTTGCATCGGCCACGGGCAGATCATCGGCTGCGCCCGGCGCCGGCTTGCCGGCCCGGACGGCCGCAGCTACACCCAAGGACAGGCCGATGACGATGCCGAGCAACAGCACTGCGGTGTGGCCTGCGGGAGGACGGATCACGGCGGCAAGCATAGCCGCATCGAGGCCGCGAGGCCACGATGGCGGTTCAGCGTCCCTGCCGCGCGAGCCACTGCTGCGGATCGAGCGCGGTGCGACCGTGGCGGATCTCGAAGTACAGCTCGGGAGCGGCGGCCTCACCCAGCGCGGCGATCACATCACCCGGCGCCACCGCATCGCCCACGCGCTTGTACAGCGCATCCACGCCACCGAACAGGCTGAGATAGCCATTGCCATGCTCGATGATGAGCAGCAGCCCCAGGCCCGCCAGCCAGTCCGAATACACCACCCTGCCGTGATAGGGCGCGCGCACTCGCGCGCCGCGGGTCGCGGCGATCATGACGCCGTTCCAGCGCAGGTTGGTCTCGCGCGCACCGCGTCCCTCGTGGAAGCGCGCCGTCACCTTTCCCTGCACCGGCCAGGGCAGCCGGCCCTGCATGCGTGCGAAGGGTTGCCTCGCGCCCGTATCGAAGCCCGGAGGCAGCCTGCCGAGCTCGGCGATCAACGCCTCGAGCGCCGACTGCTCCGCCTTGAGCCGCTCGAGCTGCTGCTGCTGGGTCTCCACGCGCCGGGCCAGCGCGCCGAGCGCGGCGTTGCGTTCACGCTGCGCGCCTTGCAGCGACTCGAGCTGACCGCGCGCTTCACCCGCGAGGATCTCCAGCCGGGCGGCGTCCGCGGTGAGGCTGGCATCCAGTTCCAGCAAGCGCGCCTGGTCCTGCCGGATCACCGTGATCTGCCGCTGCTGCTCGCGGCCGAGGTAGCCATGGTAGGCCAGCAACCGCCCCACGAGCTGTGGATCGCTTGCATCGAGCAGGCCCTTCAAGGCCGGTTCGCGCGACAGGCGGTACGCGGCCCGTACATCCCGCGCCAGCCCCTCGCGCCGCGCGGCGAGCCGCTGTTCGATGCGGCCGCGCTCGGTGGCGAGCGCCGTGCGGCGCTGCTCCAACGCTTCGCGTTCGCGTTGAATCGCGGCCAGCGCCTCGCGCTGGCGCGCCGCCTCGAGTTCGGCGCTGCGGGCGCCCGCGCTGAGCGCATCGCGCCGGGCCAGTTCGTCGGCCGTTCGCCGGGTGAGTTCGGTGATGCGCGCCCGCAATGCCTGGAGCTTCGCATCGGGGGACCGCGGCGCGGCGCCGCGAGCACCCGCGCCCAGGGCGCCGGCGGTCAGGACACCGGCGGCGAGCGCGCAACACAGCACCATGGCCAGGCAACGGCGGGCGGGCCGGCGCGGGCCGCGCATGGTGGCTTGACAGGATGGACAAGGGGCGCGGCTCATGGACGGGGGCCAGCATACAACCCGGGAGCCCCGCTGCTATACTTCGCGCCCTCATGCAGCGCCTGCTGGAATACTTCGCCAATCACCCGCTCCTGTCCGGTGGCGCCGTGGCCCTCGCCATCGCCGTCATCGTCAACGAGTTCCTCGAGCGGGCCCGAAGCTTCGCCGCCGTCAGCGCCGCGCAGGCCGTGCAGATGATGAATCAGGGCGCACTGTTGCTCGATGTGCGCGGCCGCGAGGCATTCGCGGCGGGACACATCGGCGAGGCGCGTGCGGTGGAGACCGCCGAACTCGAATCCTCCGCCGACTCGTTCAACAAGTGGCGCGAAAAGAACGTCATCGTCTACTGCGACAGCGGCATGCGCAGCGCCGCGGCGGCGCGCACCCTGGCGAGGCTGGGCTTCCGCCAGGTGTTCAGCCTCTCCGGCGGCCTCGATGGCTGGCGCAAGGACAACCTGCCGGTGGTGACCGGCGCCGGCAAGTCCGGCCCTTCGGGACCCCCGAAGGGACTCCCGAAGGGACCCCCGAAGGGCCAGGCGAAGGGCGGCGCCAGGTGAGCGCTCCCCGCGTGGTCATGTACGTCACGGGCTGGTGCCCGTACTGCCAGCGCGCGCGCAACCTTCTCGACGCGAAACAGGTCGACGTCGAGGAGATCGACGTCGAGTCCGGCGCCGGGCTGCGCGAGGAGATGCGCCAGCGCAGCGGCCGCAACTCCGTGCCGCAGATATTCATCGGCGCCACCCACGTGGGCGGCTTCGACGACCTCAATGCCCTGGATCTGGCCGGCAAGCTCGATCCCCTACTGAAGGAATCGCCATGAACGAAGTCATCGGGAACCCGCAGCCCACCGCGGCGGGCGTACAGATCACGCTGCAGACGGTGTACCTCAAGGATTGCTCCTACGAGTCGCCGAACGGGCCGCGCCTGCCGAGCGAGCAGGCCTGGGATCCCAAGTTCCAGCTCAACATGAACACCAGCGCCGAGGAGATCGGCCCGGACGTGCGCGAGGTGCTCCTGACCATCACGCTCGAGGCCAAGCAGGGCGAGGCCACGCTATACCTGGTCGAGGTGAAGCAGGCCGGCGTGTTCACCATCGTCGGTGCCTCCCAGGACGACCTGAAGCGCGTCATCGGCAGCTTCTGCCCGGGCGTGCTGTTCCCATTCGCGCGCGAGGCGGTGTCCGATCTCGTGATGAAAGGCGGCTTCCCCGCCTTCCTGCTGCCGCTCGTCAACTTCGATGCGCTGCTCGAGCAGGCCGCCGCGGCCCCGCAGGCCGGCGCGGTGAACTGAAGGAGCCGCACATCTCCCCCCGCGCGGAGCGGATCACCGTCATCGGCGCGGGCTCCTGGGGCACCGCGCTCGCCATCCACTTCGCGCGCTCGGGCCACGACACGCGGCTGTGGGGCCGCGACCCTGCGGCACTGTCGCAGATGGCGCGCGAGCGGTGCAACCAGCGCTACCTGCCGGAGGCACCGTTTCCACCGCGGCTGGCGGTGGAGGCGGATCTCGCCGCGGCCCTGTCCCATTGCGATGACCTGCTGATCGCGGTCCCCTCGCATGCCTTTCGCGCCACGCTCGAGCACCTGCGGCCGCGGCTCGCGCCCGCGACGCGCGTGGCCTGGGCCACCAAGGGGTTCGAGCTCGACAGCGGCAAGCTGCCCTACGCGGTCGCGCGCGAGGTGCTCGGCGAGCGACCGATGGCCGTGCTCTCGGGTCCCACGTTCGCGCGCGAGGTGGGAGCCGGGCTGCCCACCGCGATGACCGTCGCCTCGGCCGATGCCGGCTTCGCCCAGGCGCTGGCGCGAAACATTTCGGGCCCCGCGTTCCGGGCCTACACCCAGGCCGATGCCATCGGCGTGGAGGTGGGCGGCGCGGTGAAGAATGTCATCGCCATCGCCACCGGCATCGCCGACGGCGTGCACTACGGCGCCAACACGCGCGTCGCGCTGATCACGCGCGGGCTCGCCGAGATGATGCGGCTGGGCGAGCGGCTGGGCGCAAAGCGCGAGACTTTCATGGGACTGGCGGGGCTGGGCGATCTGGTGCTCACCTGTACCGACGATCAATCACGCAATCGCCGCTTCGGCGTGGCGCTGGGTCGCGGCGCGACCGCGGAGGAGGCGCAGCGCCAGATCGGCCAGGTGGTCGAGGGCGTGCTGGCGGCGCGCGCCGTGAAGCGCGTGGCGCAGGAACTGTCGGTGGAGATGCCGATCTGCGAGCAGGTGCACGATGTGGTGCATGCCGGCACGCCGATCCGCGATGCCGTGCAGGCGCTGATGAGCCGCGCGATCCGCGCCGAAGGGGATTGACGGCAGCGGTCAACCCTGCCTCGCGGCGGTGCGCAGCGCCTCGCCGAAACGCTGGATTTCCCGTCGCACGTTGTAATGCACCAGATACACGCGCACCGTGCCGCTCATTGAATCAGTCATCGATCTGCTTGGTTCCCGAACCCGTTGACAACCCTAATCTTTGATGAAACACTGATTTACAGTGGGGAAGTTATTACTTGCGGCATATCCCGGCTAATTTGAAGGGCTAGTTGGATTTTGGGCAAGGGCCCAAAATTCGGGCCGATGGCCGAGAGCCTCGCAATGTCTAGACCTTCGAATCCGGGGGTCGTGAGCAGCGTTCTAGTTGATCCAATCAGGCCATTCCAAGCAAGTGGAGGTCAACCGAACGCCCGGGGATCAACAGTATGGCGACTCGTCAAACGCAAGATCGAATACTCGATGCTGCGATCGAGCTGTTCAACGAATTTGCGACTTCCGAAGTTTCGACAAATCGCGTCGCTACTGTCTGCGAGCTGAGCCGCGGTAATCTTCATTATCATTTTCAAACAAAAAAGCAGATTATCCAGAGCGTCTTCCAGCGCATGACAAAAGAAGTGGACGCTGCGTGGTACAGCGACCACCTACGGCCGACCTTGGAGCACATGGCAGAGATGTTTGCTCGCCATTCTCTGTTGGTATACCGATATCGCTTCTTTTACCGCGAAATGCCCGACCTGCTAAGGTCAGATCCTCTATTGATGCAGCGTTATTTGGAGTACCGTCAGCGCAGGATACGCGTGGTAGAGCTGTTCTTCCTGGAGTTGGACAGGCGTGGTGTTGCTCAGATGCAAGGGAATCTGACGCTCATCAAGTCGCTCGTGGAGTCGACCTGGGTACTGTCGGACAACTGGCTGAACTCCGCTTGGGCGCTGGAGAGCGAAATCAGTGGGCAAACGATTGTGCGCAGCTACAGTGCGATTCTAGACATCCTGCGACCCTACATGTCTGCAGATGTGCCCACAGTCATGCATCTTTCTGAAGCAGCGATATTAGGGCACGTTCGTTCCTGCAATACCTTGACGTCACGGGACGTTCTGACTACAGCACTCGCTTGATGCTGCCTTGCCATTCCGTTCGGGCACATCATCCCGACCAGCGTTACCAAATCGGTGTGAATCTGATGAAGGGATCATCTGACACATAAGGAGACGTGCCTTCATCCGCAGCAGTTGCGGATTGGCCGTGCGCTTCAGAATTTGCTGCTGTCGCCGTCAGAATGGACACTCCTCCGACCGCAAGACATGTACCCGTCAAGAACCCTCGACGACTGATGGATGGCGATCCTTCCTGTTGCTTGTCTTTCATCGTAGCTCCTCAAGTCTGGAATCCATTGATAACTCTGTAGTCGACGTGTTTCTCCGTGCGAATCATGTCGATCGCCTTCGAATCACAGCACCAGTAGCAAAGCGCACATCCCGTGCACTTGGTCGCATCGATCTTGGGCACACCGTCGTCGCCCATGGTCATTGCCAGGCAATCCGCCGTCACTTTGTCGACGCAAGGATTCGCGCACTTCAGACACTCCAGAGGCTTCTTGATCTGCGCAACGGAAGGTGCGATCTCGGACCCGTTTGCTGTCGCATCGATACCCACCAATCCCTTCGACCGGATCTCGTTGATGCTCTTGTATCCATACTCATTCAGGTACACTTCCAGGCCATTCAAACACTTCTTGACGACACCGCGACCTCCCAGGTACAGCGCCGAGCAAAGCTGCACGTTGTTTGCGCCGAGCATTATTCGCTGCACGATCTCTTCCCACGTCGAGACTCCGCCGCCGCTCGAGATCGGGATTCCGCGCCCCTGTAACGCCTTGGACAGCATCACCAGGTTCATTGAATGAATCGGCCAAAGGTACTTGCCCAGGTAAATGGCGAATGACGCAGGGCTGGAATTGGGGAATAACGTCTCGCCGTTCTTGTAAATGTCGACGCCTGCATTGCCCCCCATCGCGTTGGCCATGGTAAGCGTCTTGGCGCCGTTGGCCACGCACGCCTGGGCAACCTCGATTATCCCCTTCCCGCCAATCGGCGTCAGCTTCGGGATGATTGGAATATCGAGCGCCTGCGTCAGACCTTTGACGACTCTTCCAACCATGTCCGGGTGAGCCATGATAGGGTTTCCTGGATCCAGCTCCGGTCGGCTGTCCGCTTGCCTGGCACCCTTGCGCTCGAGTGGGCAGAACAGATCCAACTCCAGGGCGTGCGCCCCGGCCTTCTGCAGCGTCAGGGCATTGTCGACCCAGATATCGACCTTGTCGGCATGCCCCATCATGCTCGCAATGATCGGTATGCTCAGTCTCTTCCTGGCTTCCTTGATCAACCAGACGCCATATTCCAGATCGAGGCGCGGATCGCCTCTCAACAGCCAGCTATCGCCTTGGACGACTGCGCGGTACGGAAACCCATGTATCCACGCAGGCGGGAAGTGCTCCTTTCTGCTGATCACCTTGGTGATCACCGCCCCTACGCCGGCCGCATCCAAGCGCGCGATCTTTTCGATGTTGTTACCGAGCGAAGACGAGTCGACGACTTGGGCGCGCTTTGGACCTACGGCAAGCTTTCGCTCAACGTTCTCGAGAAGATTTTCGGCCCCGCCTCCGAACGGGACAGTGACTTTGGCGAGAACCCGACCCACAGGCCGATCTTCTACCGCACGAACATCGCGACGACACCGACGACCAACGTCGATTTCGGCTACCAGTTGGCGCCCTCATTGCAGGTTCATCTCGGGGCAAACAATGTCTTCAACCGCTATCCGAATCACATGAACGGCGAGTTGCTGCAACATTTCAACTAGAAACCGCCGTTGACCCATGGAGAGAACATCGGATATTGAATCACGGCCCGGGGATCGCCCGCAGCGTTGAAATGTTGCAGCAACTCGCCGTTCATGTGATTCGGATAGCGGTTGAAGACATTGTTTGCCCCGAGATGAACCTGCAATGAGGGCGCCAACTGGTAGCCGAAATCGACGTTGGTCGTCGGTGTCGTCGCGATGTTCGTGCGGTAGAAGATCGGCCTGTGGGTCGGGTTCTCGCCAAAGTCACTGTCCCGTTCGGAGGCGGGGCCGAAAATCTTCCGAGAACGTTGAGCGAAAGCTTGCCGTAGGTCCAAACGCGCGCCCAAGTCGTCGACTCGTCTTCGCTCGGTAACAACATCGAAAAGATCGCGCGCTTGGATGCGGCCGGCGTAGGGGCGGTGATCACCAAGGTGATCAGCAGAAAGGAGCACTTCCGCCTGCGTGGATACATGGGTTTCCGTACCGCGCAGTCGTCCAAGGCGATAGCTGGCTGTTGAGAGGCGATCCGCGCCTCGATCTGGAATATGGCGTCTGGTTGATCAAGGAAGCCAGGAAGAGACTGAGCATACCGAATTCCAATCATCCCGAAGCTGACGCCGATTGGCGGGAAGGGGATAACGAGGCTGCCCAGGCGTGTGGCCAACGGCGCCAAGACGCTTACCATGGCCAACGCGATGGGGGGCAATGCAGGCGTCGACAACGAGATCCGGCCTACCTCAATTGATAATCCACCGTCAGGCCGATAGTTCGAGGCCACGGGCGCCCTGTCACTTGGAGACCGGTCTCTGCGTAGCCGTTGAAATTTCCGTATACAGGTCCGCTGAGTGAGCCATACTCATTTGTAATATTATCTCCGAACAGCTTCACCGACCAATGGTTTGGGAATATGACCGAAAAATTGGCATTCGCAAACACAACCGAATCGCCATAAGCGGTATACGGCGCGCCGGAAGTCGTGAGGCCACTATTTCCCTGAGCTGGAATGTAGTTGGCCGATGCGGACAGCTGGCCCGTAAAGCCGCCTCCCAGTGGAAACTGATAGGTCGAGAAGGCACTTGCCGTATGCTTCGAGGACGCGTTCAGGCGGCTGCCTTTACTGAACACGACCTGTCCAAAAGAATACACATCATCGTCGAATGTCAGGTTGTTCCAGCTGAACGTTCCACCGATTTGCAATCCCTTGGTCGGCCGTGCCGTCGCCGCGATGTCTATGCCCGGTCCGCTCGCGGTCTGACCATTTACTATTGCAGCGATGCGACCACCCTGGTAAGGCACACCCAGCACCTGCTGCACATCTCGCCATACGACGTAATAGCCTGCCATATCGATTGAAAGCCGATGCTCGAACAAGTCCGCCTTTGTGCCGACTTCGTAGTTGTACAGTTTGTCAGGCTTCGCCGGCGGCAGGCCCGGCGCTATCTCGCCGATGACATAGTACTGCGGTATGCCACTGCGGAAACCCTCCGAGAAGGATGCATACCCTGTAATGTCCGTAGTCGGAAACCAAGTCAGTACCACACGCGGCGTCGTCGAATGGAAGCTTTGCGTCACATCGTAAGCGGGCGGCGTCGGGTCATCCTTCACAGTGGAAACGCGGTCATGAAACTGACGCAGTCCGAGTGTCCATTCGAGCTTGTCGTTGAGAAATCGCCTGCTCAACTGGCCAAACACCGCGTAGGAGCGGGATTGATCCGTGAAGTCCTCTATGAAGCCCTCAAGGGGAGTGACGACCTGGTAGTAAGGATCGCGAGCATCACGATAGTAGGCGCCCGCGGTCCAGTGCCAGGGGCCGGTGTCATTGGAGCTCAGGAGAAACTCTTGTGAGAAGACTCGCGAGGAGTATCTGAGCTTGACCAGAAGCCCCTGAAAGAAGCCCCCCAGTGGGGATGCATCCTCGTCAGCGCTTTGCAGGTAATCGATATAACTCGTCATGCTGGTGATCGAAAAATGAGGGAACTGGTACGCGATCTTCGCGCCGTACGCATCGAAGTTGTTCGTGATCGGCTCTGGAGCAGTACTGATTGGCGCAGTGTAATTTGGAAGGGAGTTTGACGGTGTGGCGTAATGATCGCGCGAGCTCCACGCTGACAAACCGATTGAGAGGTTATCCGTAGGCTGCGCATTGATCTTGAGACGGTAGCTGCGGAGCACTGCGTTGTTCGAATTCTCAACCGAGGGTCTATCGATCCAGCCGCTCAGATCCTGATAGTCGACAACTCCGCGAATCGCGAGCTTGCCATCAACGAGAGGCACATTTATCGCAACGTCCGCGCCGCTATTGACTCCCCCGCCGTCGGTTCCGGAGACCAAGGCCCGTGCCTTGAAATCGAAGTTGTGGAGATCAGCGTCACTCGTGATAACGCGCACGACTCCATCTTCCGCATTGGCGCCATACAGCGTGCCTTGTGGCCCGCGTAACACTTCGACGCGCTGCAAATCAAAGGCGTTGGCGTCAGGAACAAAGGCGGATCGTACAAAACCAAATGGCACCGTATCGAGGTAATATGCTATCGGAGTAGACCCACTCTGCAGCGGACCGTCCGCCACCACCCCGCGGAGCGATAGCATCGGGGCACCGAATTCAGCCGCTGGTGCTACTATGACTCCAGGCACTCGGTTGAGCTCATCGAACAGCCCTTGACCTGTCGATTTGTCCAACATGCTCCCGGTCAGCACCGAAATTGAGATCGGCACATCCTGCAAGCGTTCTACTCGCTTTTGGGCGGTGACCAATATCTCATCGAGCGCCTCGGTCTCCTTCGCAGACGACGGCTCGCTCCTTTGCTCTACGGCAGCAGCTGTCGCAGCCGCTCCCTGATCCGCCTCAGCCAGCCGAAACTTCTCCCAAACGGTAGCCTCCTTCTCTCCCACCGCCACCGCCACCGCCGCCCCTCCAGTCCCAACAACGGCCGCCTGCGTCGAAGCCGACCCTACTGGACGTCCTACCGGACGAATGAGCACGAGGTCCTGGGTGACCTCATAGCTGAGATTCGTACCCGCCAGGAGTGCCTTCACGGCCTCTTCGGTCGTGAACTGCCCTTTGATCGCCGGGCTCCTTTTGCCGCTGACGACCTCGGACGCATACAAGAGCTTGTGATGAGAAGCAAGCGCTACGATCTCGAGCGCATCGCTCAGATTCTGTGGTGGAATATCGAAGTTGTAACTGGTGCTGCGCGCCTCAGCGGAGACAGTCACGATCGTCGTCCCCAGGACCAGAATCATCAGGCAGGCTACCGCTATCCGCACCATCTTCAGTATGCGCATTGATCCACCCGTGGTGTCTTAAGGCTACAGTTTTTCGGACCGTGTACTTATCAACACGCACGAACCACCGGAATGTGCATCACCGCGTGCAATGCGCCGGTAATATCTTTCTATCGCGCCGTCAGCTCCACGGTATCCGCGCTCGTATAGTGGATTCCGATCGGCAACAGCTGCTGAACCGCACTCAGGAATCCGCGCGTGTCCCCCGCCTCAAACACCCCACTGACGTGCTGGGCCGCAAGCGCCGGATCACCAATCCTGACCTGCACTTTCGAATACCGGTTCATCCGCTCAACCGCTACCCCCAAGGTCTCCGTGCGCAGAATCACCTCGCCTTCACGCCACGCGGTCGCCGCTTTGATATCCGCATGCGGCGTCACCGTCGCCTCTCCCCGACGGCTAACCCGCAGCTCCTCACCCGCGGTAAGCTCGATGGGCACCCCTGACGCGCTCACCGCCGAAACCGTCCCTTCCATCATCGCCACGTGCACCTGGCTGGCTACGTATTCGACCGTGAAAACCGTACCCAGAGCGACAATCGTGCGGTCGCCCACCACCACCTTGAAAGGACGCGTCGGATCCTTCGCGACAGAAAACTGCGCCTGTCCGCTCTGCAAGTTGACCACCCGGGCGTCGTCCGTGTAGCTCACCCGCACACGTGTCGCCGCATCGAGCGCAATGCGCGAGTGGTCCTCCAGCTCGATCAACCTCTGTTCACCAATCGCTGTGCGGTATTCCCCAGGCCTGTAGCCAAAGGGCGAAAGTTGCCACGCGGCCGCGACAAGGAGCGCGATCCCCGCTGCCGCGGCAGCCACGCACAATCGAGCCACGCCCGAGCGACCTTTTTTCAGCCAGCGCGCCGCACTGCTCCTGCGCACGTACGCAATCGCCTCCTGGCGGTACGCCATGAGTTCCGGCGTTTCAGCATGAGTGTCCAACGATCCCCAGGACTCCTCGACGCACCGATACGCAGCCGCGTAGGCCGGACTCTCAGCGAGATGCCGCTCCAACGTCGCCTGATCCGCGGGGCTCCAGTCCTCTTGCAGGCGCCGCACAAAGACTTCTGCCACCTGCTCCGTCAGCGTTGGCGGCGAGTCATCGTCTTGTCGCTCCACCTTGCCGCTCATTCTGCGTCCTGCCTCCGCAATTCAGCCAGGCGAGAGAGCCCTTTGGCCAAATGCTTATTCACCGCACTCACCGAAATGCCGAGCATCTCAGCGACGGTCGCGACTTTCATCTGCTCGAGTCTGATCAGGACCAACACCATCCTGGTCCGCTCGCTCATGTCCTCAAGGGCCTGCAGCGTCCGATCCAGATCCTCGCGTGCTATTAATACGCGCTCCGGCCAACTTTGTGCACGTTCGATCTGGTGCTTGACAGCCGTCTCTTCATCCCACTGGACTGTCGTTCCGTGCGTAGCCTGTCGCCTGCGACGGTCCCTCCAGCGATTTACCGCCGCGCGGAAAATATAGCCCCGCGCTTCCTCCGGCGATTTCCAGCCAGCACGCGCCAGCACCCGTACCAATACGTCCTGCGTCAGATCCTCCGCCTCAGCCGCGCTCCCGGTCTTGCGCATGAAATACTTCAGGAGCGACGGTCGCATCCCCGCCGCGAGCGCCGGCCCCTCAGCCGGTACATCGTCCGGATTGTGTGAATTGCTCCTCATCTGGTGCTAGCGTGAACCCATCCAGAAGCCGATTCAAGCCGCAGGGCAGGCCATCACGAAGCTCTTGCAGGCGCCTGGGTACATGATTCCCGGCCTCGTGCGTATTGCTAAGTGGGCGCACCGTTTTCGACGACGGCGGATGGTTCTTGCGTGCATCATTCTCGCTTCACCGCTTCCGCACGATCATACGCTGGCGCGACTCACGCACTTTCTTGCTGCGCAGCGCTAGTGAGCCGCTTTCCCGTAGACGTTCTTTCCCATGAACCAGGTCTCAAGGACTTGGGTTCTGGCGACGTCGCCCGCGTGATGGCTCGCGGCCAGCGCAAGGATGTCCTGGTCAACCAGGATGAAATCGGCGGACTTGCCGACCTCCAGCGAACCCGCCTCGCGATCCCGGCTCTGGAGCCGCGCACCGTTGATCGTGTAAGCATCCAGAACGTCCTGGATCGATATCGTCTGCTCGGCATTGAGCGGCTGCTGCCCCGGTGTGCGACGCGTGACGGCCATAGCCATATTCACGAAGGGCTGCGGATCACGTGTGCCGACGGGTGCATCCGAACCAGCGGCCAGAATGGCGCCGGCCGCCTTCACAGACCTCACCGGATACGTTGGATTCGTAGTAGCCGCCCTTCGGGTGAAGCGCTGTGTAACTGTTGCCCAGTACGCGATCCACGAACGGCACTATGGCCATGTCAAATGCCGGCTGCGCCTGGATCCAGGAATAGGTGAACACCGTGTACAGATGGTCGCGACCGATACGGGCGACGTCGGACGGCGTGGCGATCTGCACATGAGCCAAAGCATCGCGTTGTGTCGAGATGCCGTCGGCGGCGCGAGCCGCTTCGATCGCGTCCACCGCGGTGCGAATCGCACCATCGCTGACCGCGTGGATGTGCAAGGTGAATCCGGCGAGATGGAAGCGCTTGACGAATTCCAGCTCCACGGCTCGCTCATGCCGCAGCTGTCCGCTGGAGACCGTACACTGCCCGGGGTGATAGCGGTGCGCGGCCATGAAGGATTTAACCGCCTCGGATGAGGCGAACTTCTCCGGATGCTCGCGCACGTCGCGGCACAGCGCCGAGCCAGTATCGACATAGCCGGTGACGGTCAGATGGCCCTTCGCATCCTTGCCAAAGATCGGCTGGTTGTACGGTCGCAGGGACAACGAGCTGGGGAGTGCCGGCGGCACTGCGGACGGGTTTCCCTCCATGACACCGTCCGCAAACATCTTGACCATGTCGGCCCGAATCAGTGGGTTGGATGCATACTTCTCGCGGATGCGCTTGGCGCTGGCAACCATACGGTCATAATCAACACGCCCGTCGGGCGTCTTCGTGGTCCCGGGATCATAGAACTGCGCAAGTGTCGCGCGAAAGGTCAGGATGCCGTCCTTATCGAGAGCATCGTAGAGCGGCAGCTGCTCAGGAAACACGACTGCATCCAGAATCCCGGTGATGCCCGCCGCATTCAGGTGTTGCGGTATCTGCGCGCGCGCCTTCATGACCTGCGGGAGCTCGCCCAACACGACGCCGGGGGCACCCAAAAGTAGGCGCGCGCCCCCGGTGACGGCGCCGTCGGGATTTCCCTGGGCGTCGACACCGACGAGCTTCGTGTAGGTGGCGAAGTCCCCCGCAAGGGTTGACTTGGATATGCCGACGACTTCCCCCTTCGCGTTCTTTGCTCGCGCGAGCGCGGTGTGATTGTATGCGGCGTGATGGCCGTCGATGCCCACTAGCTGGATCGCCACTTTGTCCGATGCCTTGTCGAGCGCCGCGACCAGCGTGGGATACTCGTCGTCAGGCTGGTTACCGTCGGCGAAGTTCCACTCCTGCACACTCAGCCAGGAATCCGCAGGCAAGTTGAAGCGTTCCACGCAGGCGCGCACGAACGCAGACAGCTTGCGCAGCGTCTTGAGAGCGCCCTTCAGATCACACCTCTCGACCTCCACGATGCCGATGGGGTGAATGTGGGAATCGAACAGCCCCGGCAACACCAGCTGGCCCTTGAGGGCTCTCACCTTGGTGTGCGGCCCGACCCACCGCTGCGCATCGGCAGACGAGCCGACGAACACGATCTTGCCTGCCCGGACAGCAAGAGCTTGCGCGATCGAATGCCTCGAGTCGGCCGTGTAGATCTTCGCGTCGGTTACAACGATGTCCGCGGGAGTTTCCGCCACGGCTGGCGCGAGCGGTAGCAGTGTCAACACGGTGCTCACCAGTGACCGGAGACAACAACGCAGAACTCCCATGAACGCTCCTCTCTGTGTTCAGATACCCGTCGCGTCGGCACGACACGACGACGCCTCAAGCCCGATTCACCCCGGGGTGATTCAAGGCTTCGGCTCTTTGGACCGTGTATTTATCAATACGCACGAGCCGGCGGAATGTGCATCACGGTTTGCAATGCGCGGCGCGCGCCACTAGGAAACTCTTGCAGGCGCCGCGGCACGCTCTGCAGCTTTGTATTGAGCCGCGGTTTCGCAGGCGGCGAAGAGGGAGCACGCAACAAATGAAGCCATTGCACGGGCGGCCTGATAGACGAATTTCACTTGCGATTCTACCAACCCGCTGATTCAAATGGCTCTTCAGGAAGTCAAGTGGGTAAATTCAGACCTCCTGACATAGCCTCTACGCGGAGCTGATTATTCGCTCTTTCGCCGTCTGGGGGTGCGAACCAATACCTGTCCGGTTTTTTGGCGCAGCAGACGGTAAGAGCAGGAAGGCAGAACGCTCCTGCACGAACTCTTTGCCACCGCCGGGGACATCCAAATCACCGACGATGAATTGCAGATCACACTGGCGCCGCTGAGTTCTCCGCATCGGACCCGGGCCGCACTGCCACTTTGCAAGCTGCTCGACCAGACCACCACCGTGTTCCCCGGAACACGCCTGCGCTTGCGCTTTGCCGTGCGCCCGCCGCCGCTCATCGGGCTCGCCTTCCCCGGCACACCCACTGGCCGCAACACCGTCATTGCCCCATGTCCACCTCAAGACCGGACATCTTGAAAAGGGACTATGTCAGGAGGTCTGAAATTAGAGGCTCGGAAGTAAGCGGTAGGCCTATTTTCATAGGCTTTGGCGCGCCAACAACCGAGCTTCCCGTGTCGCATCACACTCCCTGTACACATGCCATCGCCATTACCCCGACGGAACAACCGGCTGCATTTGTCGCTCGCTTCAACGGCTATACCAGCCTTCCCCTTAGACATGCAGGGTCGGCTTCCGTATCAAGCATTTCGAGGCCTGCTCAGCGTTCACTACTCGTTACGGCCTGCGTACTCGCCAGGTCCCTGTGGACCCTCTACACCGAAGGATTCAGCCGCTTCGTCACATCTACAACTGCTCCGATTGCTACCAGCTGGAGCAACAGTTGCCGGACGGGTCTTTCACCCGCAGGGAGTGCGCACGTTTTCACGGCGCACGTGTCACTTACTTACGCCTTTCTCAATAGATCGGAGCTCACCGAATACCCGCGCTTTACGGCCTGCAACTGCGTGGCTATCTCAAAGCTTAGTGTAGGTGGTCTCCTCGATCTGCTTGCCGTCAATGCTAATCGTGAGTAAGTACCCGATTGGGAGTGGCTTGACGACAGCCTCAACCTTTCCGCCGGTGCCGGAATCGGAGACGAACGTGAAGACACCTCCCTGTTCCGGGCCTTTCTGATTGGTGACACCGCCCGCACTACTGATCGAGTGGTACTCGTAAATCTTCTCCTTCATGTTGTAGGAGAAAATGGCCAAAGTCTGACCGCCATTGAGTGGCGTCACCCGACAGGTCACCGCAAATCCACCCTCGAACCACTTACACGTCTGATTAGCCCGAATGGCCCTTCCTAAAATCACGCCTTCAACCTTGAACTTGCCCACGAAGAGGGCGAGCCGAGCGTGCTCGGCGGTCGGTTTCGCAGGCTCAGCAAGCGTGACGGTCGCGGCTAGAAAAGCGGCGATGGTACAAGTGATCAAACGCGGTGCCTTATTCATGACCTCTCCTGACAAGTGTAGTTATACGTGAATGCGGTAGTGTCCGGACGTTAAAGGGCATCTTGCCCGTAAATCGCTGATTCATCGAGGATAACCCGTGATTTCATCTGATCTCGATTTCGACTTCGACAAGCGTCGGTGCGAGCCTGCGGGAAATCGAGGCGTGTCTGCGAGCTCAGACCGACAAGCTCCACCACATGGGGATCCGCAGCCGGATTTCGCGCAGCACTCCGGCGGATGCGAACGAGAGGTGGGACTGGCGCATCTACGCCAGTAAGGCAGCCGTCAAGCTCCACGCCCTGCTCGATCTGCGAGGCAATATCCCCGCCTTTATCCATATCAGCGACGGCAAGCTGCACACCGCAGGCGGCTTCTTTGTGACGCGCGACAAATCCAACCTGAAGGCCCAGCGTCACTACTCGCATCCGGTGGATCGAAGCACAGGACTCATTTTGCCCGCACTGACGATCACCGAGCTGTAT